>JBJFGA010000040.1:0-23314 GCA_051892275.1 Oscillospiraceae bacterium
ACCCCGCTTCCTTTTGTGTCAAAAGGAAGCGAAAACCATTTCGCTTCGCGAAAGATTTTTTCGACAAGATGACACGGTATCAGGCAGAAACGCTGATACCGTGTTTTCAATATCCGTCGATTACACGCGGTAGACCCAGTTTTCCTTGCGCGGCTTTGCGGCGGGTATTTCCCCGGCGGGGTAGCCCAGAATGCAGTGACCTATGCCCTCGTAGTCCCCCGTGATGCCGAGTTCCCGGAGCAGCGCTTTTCCCTCGTCCGTCTGGAACTCCTCCTTTGCCCGGTGTATCCAGCAGCTGCCCAGCCCCACTGCGTTTGCCGCAAGAAGCAGATTTGCCATGACAAGGCTGCCGTCGTACATGTAGGTAGGCGCAGACCTGTCCGCAAGTACTATCAGCACCGCCGGAGCGCCGTAGAACGGGTCACCGGAGCCGCCCATGATGTCTGCGTTCAGCTTTGACAGCCTGTCACGTACCGCCTTGTCTGTCACCGCAATGATTATCGGGGACTGCCGGTTCATGCCGGTGGGCGCGTAAGTCCCGGCTTCAATTACCGCGTCGATAAGCTCCTGCGGCGGCATTTCCGGCTTGTAGGACTTCACGCTGCGCCGGGTCATTATGTTGTTGAATGCTTCGTTCATGTGTATCTTCCTTTCATGTCAGTGCGTCCAGCAGGCTCTTTGCGAACCACTTTACCTCCGGACGGTCGGCAATCTCCCAAAGCCGCGAGGTGCAGTATACGGTGTTTCCTATGGTGTAGAGCAGACCCAGCCGCTTTCTTCGCTCCGGGTTGTCTATGACCCACACCTCCGGCTCGATGTCGGTGCCGTCAAGGTCGGCGCAGCGGCTGTGGGTGACTATCTCGTACCACTGCGGCGTGGTGTAGCTCTCGCAGGGGAACTCCGCCAGCAGGGGAGAGGTGTTGTCGATGAGCAGCCCCAGCGTTCCGGTGGGAACAGGCTTGCCCATGCTCTCGGAAATGCTGCGGAACATGCCGTAGCACCAGAAGTCGGTGCAGTACTCTCCCGGAAGCGACTCCTCGCCGAGTGCCGGGATATACAGCACACCGCCGCGCTTCGCCCGGTCGAAGTCCTGGGTTATCTCAATGCTCTTTTCGCCGCAGGATATCGCGGTTTCGGTGATATTCACGTCAATGTCCGGGTAGATGTACAAATCGTAGCTATTCTCGCAGATGTCCTCAATTGACAGGTGAAGCTGCGCTTTTACCGGGCGGTCGCAGTTGATGCTGAACGAAATGCTCCGCGCGAGGAATACCCGCCCATTTCGCATGAATACCTCGGAGATACCGCTGGAAACCGGTTTTCCGTCAAAGGAAAACACCCAGTTCACCGTCTTTCCGGTCATATCCCCGGCGGTGCTGCTGACCTGAATACCCGCTTCTATTTCCTGCCCGGACTTGAACACGAACCCGTTAAACAGCGCAAGAACCACGGTGTCAGAGCAGAATCTGCGCCATTCCTCCGGAGTGATAAGCCCCTTGGACTTCATCTGCGCGTTCAGAATGCCAACAGTTGCGACCCCCTGCCCGGGAAAATCCTGAATGTCCAGCAGCTGGAAGCCGCTCATCATGGAACTGCGCAGCGCCGTTTCGATGTCCCGGCGGTAGCAGTCCACCGCGAGCGCACCTGAGGCGCGGAAGAAATCCCGCCAGCGGTGCAGCATTCCCGCCTGCTCCAGTCCCTTTTTGTAGGCGGCATACGCTTCGTGCCGCAGTGCGCCGGTGTAGGTTCCTATCTCGTCAAAGTCCGGGAACACCACATACTGTCCGACCTCGTGCGAAACTACTGGAACATGCACCGAGATGTTGTCCCATGACTCCGCCTTGACCCGGCGCATTTCCGTGCCGTATTGTATCATAATTTCGCCGTTTTCGTCAACCGTCTGCTCCCCGCCGAGGGAAGCAGCTTCGTCGATAAGTGGGTCGTAGTTGTGCAGACTGTTGGGGTAGGTGGTCTGGATATGCCCCTGGGGCGCGTCGCACATTGCATAGCTTCCCCGGATAAGCCGGTCGTGACCCAGCCGCACGCCGCTGAAGAAATCCTCCTGCTCCAGTACACACGGCACGAACTGAAAGTTGTTCGACCCGCCGGCGTACAGCTTGTCCGGGTAACTGCCCTTGTAGCCGGCGATAAGCTCGTTCAGCCGCTCCTTGCTGCCCCAAAGCTCGTTGCCCATGCTCATCATCACGAAGCTGGGGTGATGTCCGAACTCCCGCAGTATGCGCCAGCCCTCCTGCCGCAGGAACTCATGCTCCTCGCCGAATTCCTCCGGAACAGTACCCCAGAACGGCAGCTCCGGCTGCATGTAAATGCCGAGGATATCCGCGGCTTCAAAGGCAGCGTCCGGCGGGCAGCAGGTGTGGTATCTGACGTGATTTATGCCGTATTCCAGCAGCGTTTCCATGTACTTCAGCCATGACGGCAGGTCGGTGGGCATGAAGCCGGTCTCCGGGAACACCATGCCGTCGTGCTTGCCCCGCAGGAAGGTCTGCCTGCCGTTTATGAGCAGCGTTCTGTCGTTGTGCGACAGCCTCCTCATGCCGAACTGAACTGTGCGGCAGTCCCCGGCGATGTCAATCTCCAGCGAAAGCAGACGCGGGTCGGAATCACTCCAGAGCGGCGCGGGGTAATTCAGCTGAATGTCGCACTCCAGCGGAGTATCTCCGTTGAAGTCAACGCTGGTGCAGGCGTATTCGCACTCGTTGTCGAACACCCGAAGCCTTGCCTTGCCGAACGGCGCACCGACTATCTCCGCCCGGACATGCAGGGAATTGCGCTCCGGGTCAGGAACGATGTACACGCTCTCGGGGTACGCGCTGTAAGTCTGAAGCCCGATACATCCTACGATACCGTTCCAGTTGGTCTGGGTGTCCCGGGAGGTGAGATGACCGCCGCCGGTGGGGTAGTCGGTGTTGTCAACGCGTATCACAAGCTCATGCGCCCCGGGCGTCAGCCCGTTCAGAGAATAGCGGTGCGGCGCGCACAGGGAGCAGTATTCGCCACGTTGTACTCCGTCCACGAACAGCGCGGTCTTTCGTGTACGCTCAAGGAACAGCGTGATGTTTCGGTCAGCCATATCCGGGGTAATCTCCACGGTCCGTCTGAACCACGCAAATCCCTCGAATTTATGCAGGTCGGTCAGGCAGCCGTATTCTATCTCATGGTTGAGTTTCCCCAGCCCGGCGTTCGAGGTGGAGTTCGGCAGAGTTATCCTGTCGGGGTAATCAACGGGCAGCGCTCCGGACTTGCTTTCGTCCAGGAAAACCTCCCACTGTCCGCTTAAATCGGTAAAGACCATACAGTACCTCCATAAAATAATATACCTCAATTATATAATATCTTCCGGGATAAATCAACATGTTTTTTCAGCATTGTGGATTTTTTTCCTGCTTCATATAAAGCGGTGTACGATTTGTGCATTTTTTCTCGTCATGCTACTTGAATTATGTCGCATAATGTGATATACTTAATAAGTATGTTGCTGAAAGACTGCCGCGCTGAACTGATTTACCGGCGCTGCATATAATAATGTAGACTACTGTGGCTTTCGGCTTTCTGACGGAAAAAATATGCAAAAGTTGATTGTTTTTGTTCAGAAAAATACACTAAACCTATTGACATAATAAGTTTTGTATGCTATAATTAATTCACAAACGAACAGGGCAGAGCATAAAACTCCGCCGGCATACAAAGCAAATTAAATAACGGAGTGATGTTGTGGACTGGTCGTTTATTCAGAAATTCACCCCGATGTACGTTGAAGCCGCGGTTCTTACCGTGACGATAGGCGTTATCGGAATAATCCTTGCGGTGGCGATAGGGCTTGTCTGCGCGCTGGTGAAGTACTACAAGATACCGGTGGCGCGGCAGGTGGTCGCGGTTTACATCGAGCTATCCCGTAACACGCCGCTCATCGTGCAGCTGTTCTTTCTCTACTTCGGTCTGCCGAAGGCGGGGATACTGCTGTCGAGCGAAGCGTGCGGCGTTATCGGTCTGGCGTTTCTTGGCGGCAGCTACATGGCAGAGAGCTTTCTCAGCGGGCTGAAGTCGGTGGGAAAGATACAGCTGGAGAGCGCCGAGAGCCTGGGGCTTCGCCGGTGGCAGGTCATGCGGTACATAGTTATCCCGCAGGCTGCCTCAGTGTCGCTTCCGGCGCTGGCGGCGAACGTCATCTTCCTGCTGAAGGAGACCAGCGTGTTCAGCGCGGTTTCTCTCGCCGACCTGATGTATGTCGCGAAGGACCTCATCGGAATGTACTACAACACCGGCGAGGCGCTGACGATGCTTGTCGCGGCTTATCTGGTGATAATCCTTCCTATTTCAATAGTATTCACACTGCTGGAAAGGAGGATGCGCCGTGCAGGGAATTGAAGTCCTTTTCATGGGAAACAACATGCTGCGCCTGCTTGACGGTCTTTGGGTAACGCTTAGATTATCGCTTATCTCAATCGGACTGTCGCTGGTCATCGGCATATTTGTCGGGGCGTTCATGCTGGTGAAGAACCCGGCTGTCAAGGCGATTTGCCGGGTGTACATCGAGATAGTACGCATAATGCCGCAGCTGGTGTGGCTGTTCATCATCTTTTTTGGCGTCACTAAAATGACGGGTATCAGCTTCAGCGGCGAGACCGCGGCGGTGATAATGCTGACGATATGGGGCGCGTCCGAGGTGGGCGACCTCGTTCGTGCGGCATTCAGCGCGATACCGAAGCACCAGTTTGAGAGCGGCTTATCGCTTGGTCTTAAAAAGGTGCAGCTGTACGTCTACATCATCTTCCCGCAGGCGATACGCGGGCTTGTGCCGGATATCATCAACCTTTCCACCCGAATGATAAAGACCACCGCGCTGGTATCCCTTATCGGCGTAACGGAGGTGCTGAAGGTAGGAAAGCAGATAATCGACGCAAACCGCTTTGATTACCCGGACGCAGCGCTGTGGGTGTACGCAGCGATATTCCTGATGTATTTCCTGATATGCTTCCCGCTGTCGCTGCTGTCGAGGAAGCTGACGAAAAAGAGGGGTGAATAAAACCATGGCTGAGCATATAATCGAGATAAACCACTTGGTAAAACGCTTCGGCGACAATGTGATAATCAACGACCTGACGCTTAACGTGTCAAAGGGCGAGGTCGTGGTGCTGATAGGACCGTCCGGCTGCGGCAAGAGCACGCTGCTGCGATGTCTTAACGGATTGGAGCCTATCCAGGGCGGCACGGTATCTCTCCACGGCGAGCTTGTGGAGCACGGCAAACCCAGCCTGTACAACGTCCGCCAGAAGATAGGCATGGTGTTCCAGAGCTACGACCTTTTCCCGCACATGACGGTGCTGAAGAACATCACGCTTTCCCCGCTTAAGGTGCAGAACCGCGATAGGGAAGAGGTCACCGCGCAGGCTATGGAGCTGCTGAAGCGCGTAGGGCTGGAGGACAAGGCGAACTCTTACCCCTCGGAGCTTTCCGGCGGTCAGAAGCAGCGCGTTGCGATAGTCCGCAGCCTTATCATGAACCCGGACATCATGCTGCTTGACGAGATAACCGCGGCGCTTGACCCGGAGATGGTTCATGAGGTGCTGAACGTAGTACTCGGACTGGCAAATTCCGGTACAACAATGATGATAGTCACTCACGAGATGGCGTTTGCGGAAGCGGTAGCCGACAGGGTAGTGTTCCTTGACGGCGGCGTTATCGTGGAGGAGGGCGCTCCGGCGGAGTTCTTCCACAACCCCAAGACCGAGCGCGCACAGCGTTTCTTAAAGACGTTCACCTACTCGCGATAAGCGGTAGGTAACACATAAATAATACACAAAAAGGGACATTAAGGAGGACACAACAATGAGAACATTCAAGAAACTTGCATCGCTTTTTGCGGCAGCAGCTATGGCGCTGACCTTCGCAGGCTGCTCCAGCAGTATTTCCAGCAGCGACGGACCTTCCGGGGCTTCCGGAACCTATCGTACAGTTGACCAGATAAAGGAGAGCGGCGAGGTCACTATCGGCGTATTCTCTGACAAGAACCCCTTCGGCTACGTTGACAATGAGGGCAACTACCAGGGCTACGACGTGTACTTTGCAGAGCGTATAGCAAAGGACCTCGGCGTTGAGCTGAAGCTGGTTCCCGTTGAGGCTGCAAGCCGCGTGGAGTTCCTCGAGACCGCAAAGGTAGACATTATTCTGGCGAACTTCACCGTGACCGAGGAGCGTGCTGAAAAGGTAGACTTCGCACTGCCCTACATGAAGGTAGCGCTGGGCGTTGTATCTCCCGACAGCGCGGTTATCACCGAGGCAGACCAGCTCAATGGAAAGACTCTCATCGTAGTAAAGGGCACCACCGCTGAAACCTACTTCACCGAGAACTACCCCGATGTAAAGCTCCAGAAGTACGACGAGTACAACGAGGCATATTCCGCGCTCCAGGACGGCAGAGGGGACGCATTCTCCACCGATAACACCGAAGTCCTCGCGTGGGCAATGAGCAACCCTGGCTTCACCGTTGGCGTAGAGACCCTCGGAAGCCTTGACGCTATCGCTCCGGCGGTAACAAAGGGCAACGAGAGTCTGCTCAACTGGATAAACGACGAGATAAAGGCGCTGGCTGACGAGCAGTTCTTCCACGCTGACTATGACGCTACCCTCGCCGCAGTTTACGGCGACACAGTTGACAAGGATAACCTTGTTGTTGAAGGCGGAGAGATGTGATCTCCAAAAGCTGATAAAAAGCCGCTGGTACTCCCGGCGGCTTTTTTGCGTGCAGCTCATGGCAGGTTCTGGCTGAATTTCCAGCGGGCTGGCTGAACCGTCTGTCTATGTTGATGAACGGCGTTATTTCCGGCGTTTTTTTGTCGGAAACCGTTGACTTTTGCCGCGGTTTGTTGTATAATAAAAATATATTTTTTATGGGGGGATTTATATGAAAAAGCTGGCTGCATTTGCTGCGGCAATGCTTTTTGCTGCGCTGATGACCGTATGCGCAGGTGCCAGAGATGTTCTGGATTTTGAGGCGGAGTATCATTACGATTACGACTGCTATTATCTCTACGACCCGGACACCGGCGAACTTGCGGGTATAGAGTACTCCGACGGAAGCGTGCTGTGGTTCGACGGCTACAAGGATAACGAAGACTATGCTGCCGAGGATACCATGGAATCCTGGGAAGAGTACCCTGTTGACGAAGATCCGGAACCAGAGCCACAGCCCAGTGACGAGGCGCAGCCCGATACTGACCCAGAGGATAGCTGGAAGTCTCCGGATCAGCTTTATCAGCAGTACCAGACGGACACCATGTTCCTTCAGAAGCCGCTGCTGACGTTTGAGAGCGCGGAAAAGTACCGCGTTACGATCAGCTATGAGATACCCGACGGCTGGAATTTCGACGGGTATGAGATAGACTATGACAATGGTTACGGCGGCTGGGTATACGCAGATGATGACTGGCTGGTGAACGACCAGTCAATAGGAACGATCAGCTTCTATTATGACGAGCCGGAAACCACCTACACCTACCGTATCCGCTTTTACAAGTACTTCAAGTATGATTTGTATTATGTGTACACCACGGAGCTTACTGTGCAGACCCCGCCGGATTATTATTCTGTTTATTGTTCCGGGGGAGAGATAACTGACACAACCGCACAGCTGAAAGTGTTATCGGACAAGCGCCTTGACCCGGCGCAGTGCGTTGTCATGCGGCGGACAAGCACTGACGACCCGTGGAAGAAGCTCACAGTTATCACCGAACACACCGTTGATGAATACGACCCGAATGTGGCGGTATTCGCCTATTCCACCACAAAGCTGAAGCAGAAGACGCAGTATTTTTATCGTTTCGAGGTGTACTCCGCAAACGGAACACTTATCGGTGAATCCGAGTATGACTTCACCACCCTCGAGACCCCCGAAGACCCCAAGCTGCTTGACCCTAAGGCAAAAAGCGACAGCATGACCATCACCGTGATAGTTGACGACCGCTGGAAAGCGGACGGCTACGAGGTCTACCGTTACAACACCAAGACCAAGAAGTGGAAAAAGCTGACCGACTCCACCGATTTCGATTACTATGACTGGGTGGACGACGTGTATTATCGCTCCGCGACATACACCGATACCGGTTTGAAGTCCGCTACGAAATACCAGTATATGGTAAAGCTGTACCGTGACATCAACGGCGAGCGCGAGTATATCAGCAAGCTCAAGACATCGGCGTATACGCTGCTGCCCTCGCCGAAGCTGACGTTGGGCGCGACCTCCAGCAAGGCAACGCTGACATGGAGCAAGGTGAGCGGCGCAGCCGGATATGAGGTCTGGGTGAAGCCGGTGGACATGTCCGACAGTTGGAACAACTGGTATTACTATGATTACGGCTACTACTGGTACGACTACGGCGACAACTACACCACCACTGCCCAGTACGATGCGTCTCTCAGCCGCTACAACCAGAGCTACAACAGCAGCACACTGGGCTCAATGAGCATAAGCGATTTCAAGAAGAAATCCACGATAAAGAGCGGCAGCACCACCTCGACTTCCTATAAAATAACAAGCAGCAAGGCTTATGTTTACATAGTCAGAGCCTATAAAAAGATAGGCAGCACCAAGGTTTACAGCGAATACAGCAACCAGGAGACCACCGACAGCACCTCTGCGCTGCTGAACGGACTTACGCTGAAGCCCGAGGTGACGGTGGGCGAATACGACCTTAGCCTTATCAAGTCGGCGCTGAAGAAGTGCACCAACAGCAAGATGACCCAGGCGGAAAAGGCAGCCGCGGTCTATGACTATGTGCACAATGCGGCAATATACGAGTACGATTACAGCAAGATACCCTACGACTCAATAGAGGCTATACTGTCCGCTGGCCGCGGTCAGTGCTACCAGTACGCCGTGACCTATCAGGCGATGATGAAGTACCTCGGCTTCGACGTGAAGCTGGTTTCCGGCAAGACCTCCTCCGGCGGTCCGCACTGGTGGTGCGAGCTGACCTGCGCCGGAACCACCTACATGATCGACCCGCAGGTCGGTGGAAGGTTCCTTATCCGCTACGACAGAATGGGCGGTTATGCCGTTACAAGAGAGAAGGTCTACGACTGACCTTCCGGCAATAATGAGCCAACCGGCGTCGTTTCCCATGCGGCGCCGGTTTTGTTATTGTTGTGGAAAAGTGCGTTGACAAATCGTGGTCTGTCGTTTGCGGTAATATATTTCTGTTGCTTTTAAAAATAATCATAACAATCTAAAAAAAACTTCAAAAGCACGATATAAAGCTATATAAAATAGAAAGGACGCTTAGTTAATGAATACATTCAGTTTTGACAAAATCGAAAATGAAGTGTTATCATTTATTTCCGAAAAAAGCCATAGCGTTATTGATACAGTATATTTCATCCAAAAATTCGGTTATACAATGTCAGAAGCAGAAGAAATTTTGAAGAAGATATATAGCCAACCATGGAAACAGCGCGGAACGGCGGGGTCATTTGATTTTTCTGTGATGTACAGGATAGAAATTTTGCGCGGGTGAAAAGAAAAAATCAAAAGTGCCTCGGCGCGCGAAATTGCGTGTCGAGGCACTCGACTGGAGCGGATAATGGGAGTCGAACCCACCACCTCAGCTTGGGAAGCTAATGTTTTACCGATAAACTATATCCGCAGGAAATCATGAATATATTATACCACCGCCGTTTGTTTTTGTCAAGCCCCTGACCGAAAAAACTGCGAAAAATGATAGTTTGAGGTGCTTATCAGCTGTCAGAACAAAAATCCGACACGTTTAGAAGGTGTTTCGTACAATTTCTATTGACAAAACGCATGTCCTTGGGGTATGATGCTCGAGAATATATACATACAGAAAAAGGCATTTCTGAAATAGACATTCAGATCATACCATTCAAGGGGAAAATATATGAAGAGCATAGAGCCGGTATAATCTCCGGAGAATAAAAGATCACCCCCGGATGTCTTGTGATCTCCGGGGGTATTTTGTATCAGTTTAAGTTTCTCGGCAGGGTCAGTGTGAAGGTAGTACCGACGCCCTCGGTGCTGGACACGCTCACAGTACCGCCGTGGAGCGCCGCGCCGTGTTTCACGATGGAAAGTCCCAGCCCGGTGCCGCCTATCTTGCGGGAATGGCTCTTGTCCACCCGGTAGAAGCGCTCGAAGATACGCTCCGCGTTTCCGGCGGGAATGCCGATACCGGTGTCGGAAACGGCGACTGTTATCGCGGTATCGTTCTCGGCAACTTCAACGTCAACTCTGCCGCCGGGCTTGTTGTACTTCACCGCGTTTTCCACGAGGTTGTATATCATCTCCTCCAGCACGGAAGCGATACCGGTGTATTCACCCCGGCTGCCGGTGACGGAGATAGTCACTCTGCTATTGTCGGCAAGGGGCGCCAGCCGCTCCGCCGCCAGCTGCGACAGCGTCAGCAACTCCACCTTCTCGCGGTGGTCGGAGAACTTGTTCTCGTCCAGCTGCGAAAGCTTCAGAATGTCCTCAATGAGGGTTATCATTCTGCCGGCTTCGTCCCGGATATTCCTTGCGAAGCCGGGGATATCGTCCTGCTTTACTATCCCGCCGACAAGCATGTCGGAAATGCCGTAAATGGTGGTGAGCGGCGTTTTAAGCTCATGGGAAACGTTTGAGGTGAACTCCCGCCGCAGCTCTTCTCGGCTCTCCTTTTCGGTGATGTCGAGGATAATTATGACCGCGCCGCTTATCTCCTCGCCGCTCTGCACCGGGGTTGCGATCATCTGGTACACCCTGCCGGACAGCGTGAGGTTCACCTCGCTGCGCTTGCCGGAAAGCGAGCATTCCACCGCCTTGCGGAAGCCTTCGCTGCGGTTCAGCGCAAGAACGCTCTTTATCTCGCTGTGTTCGTCACCGCCGAGTATCTTCAGCGCCGCGCTGTTGTAGGATAGCACCTCCGTGCGGCTGTCTATGATGATGAAGCCCTCGCTCATGTTCTCGGTGATGAGCGAGAACTCACGGCGGCTGCGGGTAAGCTCCTCAATGCGGCGGTCTATCTCCTTGTTCTGGTCGATTATCCGGTGGAGCAGGGGAGCTACCTCGCCGTAGCTTTCGCCGATGTCGGGGTTTTTGAGGTCAATGCTGTTGATCGGCTTCACCACTGCCCTTGCCACCAACGCTGCCACTCCCATGGAAACCAGCGCCGCTATGAGCACCACCAGCAGCACCTCCCACCACATGCTGCCGATACGCGCAAGCACCGTGTCCATCGTCCCGGAAACTCTCACCACGCAGCCGAAGCCTATGACCCGTGCGCAGTACACCGTGGTTTCGGACATGGTGCTGCTCTGACGTATCGCCGTTCCTGTGCCGGAGTTCAGTGCTTCTGCTATTTCCTCGCGGTTCAGGTGGTTTTCCATGGCGGAGATGTCAGCTTTGTTGTCGTAAAGCACGTTGCCTTCGGCGTCGATGTAGGTTATCCTGTTCTCGAACACCCCGTGGATATCGGCGCTGAGCTTTTCAAGGCTTTCAACATCGTCCTGCGGGGTGGTGTTGTCCATGGTCGCGGCGAGGAGCATAGCCTGCTGCGAAAGCTGTCGGATAAACAGCTGCTGTTCGTTGTTGTAGGCTACCCCCAGCACCAGCGCCACCGAGGAAAGTATTGCTATCAGCGACACCGCAAAAGCACCGCCGAATATCCTTTTTGTCATGTCGGTTCTCCTTATCTAAAGAATGGAGAGAGGATAAAATAATTCGGAATTGATTGAGCCGCCTTCGGCGGTTATCCGGAAAACCAATTGTTCACTTCATCATGTATCATTTTGAACCGCGCAGAATGCGCACCGATAATTCCGAATTCTGCATTCCGCATTCCGAATTATAAAAAAGAAACTCTTTTATACTTGCGCAGTCACATCTCAATTCCCCTCCGCTTTATACCCCACGCCGCGGACGGTTTCGATAATGCTGCCACAGTCGCCGAGTTTCAGCCGCAGCGTCCTTATATGTACGTCCACTGTGCGGCTCTCGCCGTCGAAGTCGTATCCCCAGACCTTTGAGAGTATCTGTTCCCGTGAAAGCACCGTTCCCATGTTGTCCAGCAGCAGGCAGAGCAGCTCGAACTCCTTGTAGGTGAGCTGCACCTCATTGCCGTTGGACTTCACGATATGCTTCGCGGTGTTGACGTACAGCCCGCCGACGGAGTATTCCTTCACCGCCCGGGCGGTGGTACGCCGGAGCAGCGCCTTTATCCGGGAGATAAGCTCCATCGTGCCGAAAGGCTTCGCGACATAGTCGTCCGCGCCGCTGTCAAGACCTATAACCTTGTCGTACTCCGTGTCCTTTGCGGTGAGCATGATGACCGGCAGGGAAGCATATTCCGGGTTGGCGCGCAGCTTTGTCAGCACCGATATCCCGTCCTCCTCCGGCAGCATTATGTCCAGCAGCAGCACCGCCGGAACTTCTTCCCGAAGCGCCTCCCAGAACTCCGCCGGGCGCTCAAAGCCCCGGGCTTCCATGCCGGAATTGTTCAGCGCGTACAGCACGAAATTTCTGATGTTCTGGTCGTCCTCAAGCATGTAGATCATGCAAATCTCTCCTTTTTGCGCGGTTTCAGCGCTCTCCGGTGATGGAGTACAGCACCCACTCCGCGATATTTGTGGCGTGGTCGGCGATACGTTCGAGGTACTTTGCCGCCATCAGCAGGTCCATGAAGTACTCCGCTTCCGCCGCGTCGCTGCGCACCAGCCGTATAAGCTCGTTCTTGACCTCAACGAACAGCGAGTCCACCCTGTCGTCCGCGGAAATAGCGGAATGTGCAAGGTCAACGTCCCGCTTTACGAAGGAATCCACGCTCATCGTCACCATGCGCACCGCCTCGTCCGCCATGTCGGAGATGTGGGACATGCCCCTGGTGGTCTCGGACAGAGGGTGGTCAGTTCCGCCGGCTGACGAAGCGGAATTGACGAACACCGCCAGCTCCGCGATATCCTGCGACTGGTCGCCGATACGCTCCATGTCGGATATCATCTTCAGCGCCGAGGACACGCTGCGAAGATCGCGCGCCACCGGCTGCTGATGAAGCAGAAGCCTCATGCAGAGCGCTTCTATGTCCCGCTCCAGACGGTCGGTTTCCATTTCGTTTTCGTTTACCTTTTCGGTCATTTCCTTTGTTTTTTCGCCGAATAGCGCTTTCACGGCGCAGGCAATACTTTCCTCGCACAGCGCGCCCATTTTTATCAGCAGTACGTTCAGCTGCTCCAGCTGCTCGTCGAAACGGTTTCTCATAGCATTACCCCCTTAACCAAAGCGTCCGGTGATGTAGTCCTCGGTGCGCTTGTCCTGCGGATTAGAGAAGATGTCGTCGGTGTCCGCGTACTCCACGACCTCGCCCAGCAGGAAGAACGCCGTTTTGTCGGAGATCCGGGCAGCCTGCTGCATGTTATGAGTTACCATAACAATAGTATACTCCTTTTTCAGTTCAATTGCAAGGTCTTCAATGTGGGAAGTTGAAATAGGGTCGAGCGCAGAGGTCGGCTCGTCCATAAGCAGTACCTCCGGTTCTACCGCCAGCGCCCGGGCGATGCACAGACGCTGCTGCTGACCGCCGGACAGCCCCAGCGCTGATTTTTTCAGACGGTCTTTGAGTTCGTCCCAGATAGCCGCGTCCCGAAGCGATTTTTCCACTATGTCGTCCAGCTTGACCTTTGAGTGAATGCCGTGGGTGCGCGGTCCGTAGGCTATGTTGTCGTAAACGCTCATAGGGAACGGATTAGGCTTCTGGAACACCATTCCCACCCGCTTGCGCAGCAGATTGACGTCCATTTTGCCGTAGATGTCCTCTCCGTCCAGCAGGAATTGCCCGGTGATACGGCAGCCCTCCACAAGGTCGTTCATGCGGTTGAGGGATTTCAGCAGTGTAGACTTGCCGCAGCCGGAAGGACCTATAAACGCTGTTATTTTGTTCTCCGGTATCTCCAGATTTATGCCTTTCAGTGCCTTGAATGAGCCGTAATACAGCTCGGCGTTTCTTATGTCAAATTTCATGTCGTTATCCTCGTTTCTTGGATATATGCCGTTCTATCATGTCGGAGATCAGGTTGATGATGAAGGTAAGTGCCAGCAGTACCACCGCCGAAGCGAACGCCTCGTTGGTGTGAAGTCCCTCGCTGGACAGAATGTACATGTGTACCGTAAGCGTAGAAGCGGAACTGCCCGAGCCGATAAGCGCCTTGGGAATATTGTGACCTGTACCAGATGTGAATATCAATGCAGCAGATTCGCCCACGATACGCCCTATTGCAAGGATAACGCCGGACATAATTCCCGGCAGCGCGGTGGGCAGAATTACCCGGAACACGGTGCGCATTTTGCCTGCGCCCAGCCCGAAGCTTCCCTCCCGGTAGCTGTCAGGCACGGCGAGCAGCGCTTCCTCGGTGGTGCGGATAATGAGCGGAAGTATCATCATAGCAAGGGTAATTACGCCCGCCAGAATACTGAACTGCCATTTAAGCTGGATATTGAACATCAGGAATCCGAACAGACCGAAAACGATAGACGGAATGCCGGACAGCGTTTCAGTGGCGATACGAATGACCTTAACCAGCCTGCTGCCGCGCTTCGCGTACTCAACAAGGTACACCGCCGAGAAAATGCCAACCGGCACGGCGAGAAGCAATGTCATTGCTGTCATGAGCAGGGTATTTATTATCGCGGGCAGCATGCTGACGTTTTCGGTAGTGTAATTCCAGGAGAACTGCTCCGCACTGAGGTGCGGAATGCCGTTTACAAGAATATACGCAATGATGAACACCAGCATTCCCACCGCGAACAGCGCGGAGAGCATGACAAGTATCATCAGAACGAGCGACAGCGGACTTCGCGCGTACTGCTTAAGCCGTGCGCCGAAGGTCACGCGGTTGATGTATTGCTCCGGGGCTGAACCTGCTGCCAGAGCAGATTTTTCTGCGGTATCAGTCATCAGTCTTTCCTCCTTTTAAGCACGGAAAAGCAGAGGTTTATTATAAGAATGAACACGAACAGCACCACCGCCGTAGCAATGAGCGCGTCCTGATGAAGCCCGGTGGCGTAGCCCATCTCCAGCACGATGTTGGAGGTCATGGTGCGCACGCCGGAGGTTATGCTTTCCGGCAGGATAGTCTGGTTTCCTGCGACAAGTACTACCGCCATGGTTTCGCCGATAGCGCGGCCAACGCCGAGGATTATCGCGGCGAGAATGCCGGACTTCGCCGCCGGCAGGGAAGCGAAGAACACGCTGCGCTCATGGGTAGCCCCCAGCGCCAGAGAGCCTTCGTAGTATGACCTCGGTACGGCGTTAAGGCTGGCTTCGCTGGTTTTGATGACGGTGGGAAGTATCATTATCCCCAGCAGTATTCCGGCGGTGAGCAGCGATTTACCCGACCCGCCGAACAGGTCCTTCATTATCGGAACAATGACCATCAGCCCGAAGAAGCCGTACACGATAGACGGAATTCCCGCCAGCAGATTGACCGCCGGCTTCACGAAGCGATACAGCCACGCGGGGCAGTAGTGGGACATGAACACCGCACAAAGCACCCCCGCAGGTACGCCAATAAGCACTGCGATACCGGTGACGAGAATGCTGCCGATGATCATCGGGAATATGCCGAAGTACCCGCTGGAGGGCTTCCACTTCTGCCCGAACAGGAAGTCGGTGAAGCCTATCTCCTGCATAGCGGGAACGCCGGTGGCGAACAGGTAAACGCAGATAAGTACGACAGCTAGGATAGAAACGCAGGCGCACACCAGAAACAGCGCGTGCATTACATTTTCCTTGACCTTTTGCATAGTTACACCTCTTAATTCAGATTTTACAATTCACAGCCTACAAAGAAGCGCCGCACGGCAGCCAAATAGCCGCTGCGCAGCGCAAAAACAAATCAACTGTATTTTGGAAAGGGTAGGAAGAAACCAAGTCGGTGCTGAGTGGCTTATGCCAGCTCGTTCCAGCGGTTGATCTCGCCGGTGTAGATCTTCATGATCTCGTCGGAGGAGATGTCCTCAACCGGGTTTTCGAGGTTGACTATTACTGCGATGCCGTCATCGGCGATCTTGAGGGGGGTAAGACCTGCGTCTATCTCCTCCTGCTTCAGGTCGCGGGAGGACATTCCGATATCGCAGCTGCCCTCGGTGGCTGCTGTGATACCAGCGCCGGAGCCGGTCTGCTGAACGTCGATAGCAACGTCAGGGTTGAGCGCCTTGTAAGCTTCGGCAAGCTTCTCCATCACAGGACCTACGGAAGTTGAGCCGTTCACGGAGATAGCGCCGGTGATACCGCTGGGGGAGTAGCTCTCGGTGGCTTCAACTGCGATGTAGCCCTTATCGGCGATTATCTGCTGACCCTCTTTGCTCATTATGTACTTAACGAAATCAGCAGCGGCTGCATTGCCGTCCAGTTTTGCCTGCTGGTAGCAGATATTGAAGGGTCTTGCGACCATGTACTCGCCGGACTTGATGTTATCCACTGTGACCTCAACGCCGTTTACCTCGACCGCCTTTACGGTGTCGTTCAGCGAACCGAGGGAGATGTAGCCGATAGCGTCCACATTGCCCGCAACGCTCATCATAACGCCGTTGGTGGAGTTGATTATCTCGGCGTCGCCCCGGGTCATGTCCTCTTTCTCGCCGGCTTCGTTCTTCTGCTCAATGCCCATCAGCTCAACGAACGCGCCTCTTGTGCCGGAGCCGTCCTCGCGGGAAACAACAGTAATCTCGGTGTCAAGCTTGGAAGCGCCGGTGCTGCTTTCCTGTGCCGGGGTGGAGTCCTGCGCTGTGGAGTTGTTCTGTGCGGTGGAGCTGTCCGTATTGCTGCCATAGGAGCTGGTGCTGTTGCCGGAGCAGCCTGCGAGGGCTGCAATTGTTGCCAGCGCCGCAGCGCTGATGGAAATTCTTCTTGTAATGTTCATTTCAGTTGTTCTCCTTACTTGTGTGCGGTCAACGCCGCATTTGTCGTGATTTTTCCTTGTCACAAGCTTATTATATCAGCGTAATGTAAAATCCGAAAGCGGCGGCGTGTAAAATCTGTGTAAAGTTTTTTCTTCCGCTGAAATAGAAAACTATCTTGAAATAAAAGAAAAAATGTGATACAATGAATTCAGCATCAATTTTTTATAAGGAGACAAAAAATGAGAATAACAAAAATGCTGACTTCGGCGGCTGTTACCGTTGGAATGCTGCTTTCGCCGGGCAGCGCATCTTTCGCGAGCGGAATAGAAATGCCGGTCATTCCGGTCACGCCGTCGGGCGAAACCGGGGGAAAGGACATAATGATACTGCACGTCAATGACGTTCACTGCGCCATTAACGCGGACGACAGCACCTTCGGCTATGCAGAACTTGCGGCTTATGAAGCGCGGCTCCGTTCAGAGGGGTACACCACCCTTCTGGTGGACGCGGGCGACTTCGTACAGGGCGGCGTTATCGGCACGCTGTCGGACGGCGGGTACATAATAGACATCATGAACGAGCTTGATTTCGATGTCGTGACCCTTGGCAATCATGAGTTCGATTACGGCATGGAGCGTCTGACCGAACTCACCGACCAGGCGGATTTCGAGGTGGTTTCGTCCAACTTCGTCAGCGCCAGCAACGGTGCGAACGTGTACGACAGCAGCTATATGGTCGAAACAGACGGCATGAAGCTGGGGTTTGTGGGCATAACCACTCCTGTGGCGCTTCGCACCAATCCCTCCCAGTATGTGGACGTGAACGGCGAGCCGCTGTACGATTTCTGTTCCGGAAATAACGGACAGGACCTCTACGACAACGTTCAGGATACCGTTGACGAGCTGATAGAGCATGGCGCGGACGTTGTTATCGCGATAGGACACCTCGGCATTGAAGAAAGCTGTTCTCCGTGGACTTCCACCGAGGTCATCGCCAACACCAGCGGCATTGACCTGTTCATTGACGGACACTCTCACACACTTGAAAACGAGAAGGTCGCTGACAAGGACGGCAACTATGTTGTCCTTACCTCCACAGGAACCGGTATGCAGACCATAGGAGCAGTCACCATCAGCGGCGGGGACATCAGTGCGAAGCTTGTGCAAAAGGATGACTATACCGTCAGCAAAGACGTTGAGAGCGCAGAGTACAAGGCTTACGAGAACGTCAGCGCGTATATAAGCGATATTGAAGCGCAGTACGAGCGGCTGGTGAACACTGTTGTCGCAAAGACCGGCGTCACCCTTACCACAATGGACCCGGCGAACCCGGACGAGCGCATTATCCGTAACCGGGAGACCAACCTCGGCGACCTTTGCGCGGACGCGTACAGAGTCATCATGGGCGCAGATATAGGGCTTGTGAACGGCGGCGGTATTCGTGCTGACATTGCGGCGGGGGACATCACCTACGGCGATATAATTTCAGTGCACCCGTTCGGAAACATGATGTGCATGGCTGAACTGACAGGACAGGATATCCTTGACGCGCTGGAGTATGGCGCTATGCAGTACCCGAACGAGAATGGCGGCTTCCTTCAGGTGTCCGGTCTTACCTACGAGATACACAGCTACATTCCGTCCTCGGTAGTGATAAGCGACCGCCAGGAGTTTACCGGCATTGAGGGCGAATACCGCGTGAAAAACGTCATGGTGAACGGCGAACCCCTCGACCCTGAAAAGACCTACACAGTGGCTTCCCACAACTATTATCTTAAGAACGGTGGCGACGGCTTCGCTATGTTCAAGGGCGCAAAGCTTGTCAGGGACGAGGTGCTTATCGACAACCAGCTGCTCATCAATTATATAGTGGACGAGCTTGACGGCGTTGTCGGCGATGAGTACGCAGACCCGCTCGGACAGGGCAGAATAACTATCTGCACCAAGGCTCCGGAAGTAACTGAATCCACCGAGTCCCCCGAGGATACCGCGGAGACAACCGAAGCCGGCGAAACGGACAACCCCGCCACCGGAAACGGAGGCATAACAGCCGGAATGATTGTGGTTCTTGCCGCAGGCGTTGCGCTGGCAACTTCCAGACGCAGAAGCTGATGTCTTTATAAAACAAAGGCGCAGGGCGGTTGCTCTGCGCTTGCTGTTTTGTTCAGTAGTTTTCCGGCTTCTGGCGGAAGTAGGCTTTCGGGTAGCCGCAGACGGGGCAGGAGTCCGGGGCTTTTTTCCCGAATTCGATATGCCCGCAGTTCATGCACTGCCACATTATTTCGTCTGTTTTCTCGAACACCTTCTGCATCTCCACCGACTGCAAAAGCCTTATGAAGCGCTCCTCGTGCACCTTTTCCACCGCCGCGACCTGCCGGAACTTCTTTGCTATCTCCGTGAAGCCCTCTTCCTCGGCGACCCGGGCGAACTCCTCGTACATCTCCGCCCACTCGAAGTGCTCGCCGGACTTTGCGCTGATGAGGTTCGCGGCGGTGTTGGACAGCCCGCCAAGTTCCCTGAACCATAGGAACGCGTGCGCCTTCTCGTTGTCGGCGGTCTCGCGGAATATCTCTGCTATCTGATTGAAGCCCTCGTTCTCCGCCGCCTTCGCGAAATAGTCATACTTGCTTCGTGCTTGTGTCTCCCCTGCAAATGCCGACATCAGGTTCGCTTCTGTTCTTGTGCCTTTGATATCCATTCTGTTCTCCTTTGCTTTTTTGAATATAGTGTGAGAAAAGCATGCACAAATTATACATTGCCGGATTATTCAAACGGAAAAACTGCTTGTAAGTTTAGCGTTTTCGTATAATACTAATAACCATTTAAAAATCGGCAAATGTTTTTTTGCGTTATTGATTGGCGCTGCAGAATCTTTGGTATAAGGCTCTCCAGTCAGCGGCGTAGCTGCTGTTATCGCAGGCGGCGTAATGCTCTTCACCAGGGAGTTCAGAAAGTAATTCCATAACTCACCAAAGACGCCCACTGGTTTTCCAGCGGGCAAGTTCGTTTTGGTGATGAATTTGTTCATGTTTTTTGAATTTTGTGAAAAAGTGGTTGACACCTGGTAAAATCTATGGTAAAATAGGATAAAGAGTTCATGGTGGGGTGATTATATGTACAAAGTATCCTTTACCGGCTATCGTCCGCAGAAGCTGCCGTTTTTCGGCGAGGACGACCCGATGTGCGTTGACCTCAAACAGCGTATTTCCCGGCAGATAAGCTCGCTCATCAGCGACGGAGCAGGGGAGTTCTTCACCGGAATGGCGCTTGGTGTTGATATCTGGTGCGCAGAAGCGGTGCTTGGGCTGAAGAAAACTCACCCGGAGATAAAGCTGACTGCCGTTTTGCCATGCCGCGGGCAGGAGATAAAGTGGAGCGCGGCGGAGCAGAAGCGGTATCGCGATATTCTTGCGCAGTGCGACAAGGTGCTTTGCCTGTCCGAGAGCTACACCAAGGACTGTATGCTTACCCGAAACCGCACTCTGGTCGACCTGTGCGACCTTCTTATCGCGGTGTACGATGGTAAGCCCGGAGGCACGAAGCATACCGTTGATTATGCGGCAAAGCGGGGGAGAAAGACAATCGTTATTCCGCCGATGTAAAATGAAAAATGAAAAATGAAAAGGACTGCACGGTTTTTGTGCAGCCCTTTTTTTGAGTCAGTATATTGTGAAATCAGAGTTCAGCGATGACTTCGACCTCGACCATAGCGCCCTTGGGCAGGTCAAGACCGCCTACGCAGGAACGAGCGGGCTTGCCGGTGAAGTACTCCCCGTAAACCGCGTTGAACGCTGCGAAATCGTTGATATCGTGCAGGAAGCAGGTGGTTTTTACGACCTTTGCGAGGTCAGAGCCAGCCTCGGACAGAACAGCCTTGAGGTTCTCGCAGACCTGCTTTGTCTGTGCATCAATGCCGCCCTCTGCGAGGTTTCCGGTGGCAGGAACGATCGCGATCTGACCAGAGGTGTAAACCATGCCGCCTACGATCTTAGCCTGGGTGTAGGGTCCGATAGCCGCGGGTGCGTTGGAAGTGAATACGTCTTTCATAGAAATTCTCCTTTAGTCTACGATTTTAAATCCAGCGTCTGTGAGCGCCTTTTTTATCTGGTTGAGGTGGTCAAAGTTTCTTGTTTCCATCTCGATCCTAAGGAAGCAGCCGTTGATGTCCGCATTGCCGACATGCTCGTGGTGTACGCCTACAACGTTTCCGCCGTGTTCAGCGATTATCCTGGAAACACCCACCAGCTGACCGGGCTTATCAATAAGCTCAATGTTGAGCAGGGCAGTTCTGCCGGACTTCACAAGACCGCGGTGAATGACTCTGGAAAGGATAGTAACATCAATATTACCGCCGGAAACAAGGCAAACCACCTTTTTATCCTTGACCGGTATCTTGCTGAACATCACCGCTGCCACGGAAACTGCGCCCGCGCCCTCGGCAATGAGCTTCTGCTGCTCGATAAGTGCGAGGATAGCCGCCGCGATCTCGTCGTCGGTAACGGTAACTATCTCGTCAACGTAATTGCTGCAAATGTCAAAAGTGAGCTGACCGGGCTCCTTAACTTTGATACCGTCAGCAATAGTGGAAACATCGTCAAGGCGCTCGATTTTACCGTCATGAACGGAATTGACCATGCTGGGCGCACCAGCCGCCTGAACGCCGTAAACCTTGATTTTCGGGTTGAGCTGCTTAATTGTGTACGCAATGCCGGAGATAAGTCCGCCGCCGCCTACTGGAACAACGACCGCGTCAAGGTCAGGAAGCTGCTCCAGGATCTCCAGACCGATCGTGCCCTGTCCGGCGATGACGTCCTCGTCGTCGAACGGGTGGATAAAGCTGTAACCCTTCTCGTCACGCAGCTGGAGCGCCTTTGCGTAGGCGTCGTCGTAAACGCCCTCAACCATGCAAACCTCTGCGCCGTAGGACTTTGTAGCCTCGACCTTGGAGATAGGCGCACCGTCCGGCAGGCAGATGAGGGACTTTATCCCCGCCCTTGCCGCCGCAAGCGCAACACCCTGCGCGTGATTACCCGCGGAGCAGGCGATAACGCCCTTTGCGCGCTCCTCCTCGCTAAGCTGGGATATCTTGAAATAAGCGCCTCTGACCTTGAATGAACCGGTGACCTGAAGGTTCTCTGTTTTGAGATAAACGTCGCATTCCGGGTTGATCTTGGGCGCTTTGATGAGGTCGGTTTCCCTGATGACCTCCTTGAGAACGTGAGATGCCTTGTAAACCTTGTCCAGTGTAAGCATAAAAAACTCCTTCTGCCGTGTCGGCGAATTTTCTGCCGGTGTGCTGCCGGCTATAAATCCTGGGTGCAGAGGAGCAGCTACAAAAAAATCCCTCTATCGGGTGATAAGAGGGCATAGTATTAAGCCAGAATCAGCCTCTGTACATCCATCAATGCACTTCCCTGTAACGGTGGAAATCCGTACAGACTTAATTGCGGCGGAGCCGTTATTCGACGGCACGCGGCGTTCAGACTGTCTGCTCCGGGCGGATCATACACGAATGCCCTGCTGCCTTACACCACCCGGCAGCTCTCTGAAAAAGGACGACCTCGCATACGGCGGAAGACCCGCACCCATCGACGCATTTGCTCGTTTTATTGCTGCACAGCGACAATCGACCGCCGTACATTAGAATTATACACCGGCCACCGTGATTTGTCAAGTATTTTCTGAAAAAAACTCGAAACTTGCCCGGCGGCAGGATATCTGCTGCTGGAAAAGTGTGCCCTTCGCCGACAAACCGCCCCCATACCCTGAAAAATCCAAGAAAGCGAGCCGTTTCAAAAACTTTTAAAAAAATCTTCGTTATTTTTGAAAAAACTATTGACAAACCGGAAAAAACATGATATAATATAACACGTTGAACAACTGGGTGTGGCGCAGATTGGTAGCGCGCTACCTTGGGGTGGTAGAGGCCGCAGGTTCAAATCCTGTCACTCAGACCAACACGAAACCGCTTTACAAGCCAAGCGAGGCTTGCAAGGCGGTTTTTGTTTTGTCCGGGAAAATCGCCGATAGTGCGCCATGAGTGCGCCATTTCCGCAAAACGCCGCTCAACGAAACTTAACGATACACAACGAACAAGCCGCCCGAATATCGAGCGGCTTTCCTGTTATGAGATGTTTTTCTCCTGCTGGGCGGGTTTTTGGAGCAGCATAATGTCAAGGGCTTTCGCCGCCTCAACGTCCGCTTCTTCCAGAACATGGAGATACTTGTTAGTTGTTTCAATATCGCCGTGTCCGAGCCGCCCCTGCACTTGCTTGATATTCACGCCGGCATAAAGTAGAAGCGTGGCTGACGTGTGCCGCAGGCTGTGAAATTTCCGGTGCCGCAGTCCGTGCCGCTCCAGAAACTTGCTGAACTGCTTTGTAGGTGTCTGCGGGTTCATTATTTCGCCGTT
>JBJFGA010000041.1:0-5477 GCA_051892275.1 Oscillospiraceae bacterium
GTTTTGCCGTAGGCATAATGCGGCTAGTGAGGTTTGACGAAGTAGACGATGTGCTATGGCGATTTTGGCTCAAACAAGGTTTTTAGAGGTGCCCATAACTGAAAACCTCAAATTTGACGAAGCCCCCGAAACGCTCTGCATAAAGCGCTCCGGGGGTTTCCATCTGTATCGAGCGTTTCAACGTCCCACTGGATAACTTTCATGCCCATGCCCTCGACGGTTGTGATGAGCGAGTTGTCGTACTCGCCGTATGGGGCGCGGTAGAGGGCGGGCTCTTTTCCGGTAAGGGACTTCAGCTTGTTGGAAGCCTCCCGGGTGTCGTCAATGAGGTCGTTGACCTTGATGCCCTCGACATGCGGGTGCTGGTCGGAGTGGTTCGCTATCTCATGTCCTGCGGCTGCGAACTGCTGAACATCGTCAGGGTAGCGGTCGCACCAGTCGCCGGTGATGAAGAAGGTCGCCTTTGCGTCGTACTCGTCAAGGATATCCAGCAACTCCTTCGTGTTGGAGTTTTCCCACGCAACGTCGAAGGTGAGGGCGATCTTGTTGTCGCCGCGTTCAACGCTGTATATCGGCAGCAGCCGTTCCTGCGCCTGTGTTCCCACCGAGGTCACAATGGCGCCGATACCTGCTGCGGCGGTCGCCGCGGCAAGCAGCCCTATCGCCGTCAGGCGTTTTACTTTCTTTTTCGTGAATGTTACCATGCGCATAATTCTGTCCTCCTGCAAAAAAAAACTGCGGTTTGCCGCTATGCTTTCAGGTGGAATATATGCGCGCTCCCGGACAAATATGACATGCTGGCACAGCGGAAAAATATGCTGTGTTCGGACGTTTGGGCTGGATCAGTTATATATAGTGCTGGTGGTGGAAAAAGCGGCTGTTTTGTCGGAATGATAAATACTTTGGGTTATCTGTATAGTAACCAAAATATTTTTAAAGTATTTGTGCAGGTTTAATAAAAATGCTGTTTTTGGTGAATTAATTATTGTGTTAGTGTTTACAGAATGGATTTTTTGTGATATACTAATAATAAGTAACCATGCACTATTATTCTGCGTCGCAGATACAGAAACGGGGAGTCGATATGAAAATCAGGACCATGCTGATGGCAAGCGCCATGCTTTTTGCAATAGTACCGATGGTGATTTATTCGGTATTTGCGGGTAATATGCTGAATTCTGACGGCGATAAGGAGTTCCGTCAGACTATAAAGGAAGTTGTCGCTAACGAGCGCAGCACGCTTCAGGCATACATAGACAGCGCGAATTTCCAGGTGAACACTATACTTAATAATCCGGATATCCAGTCTGCGATTTCCGGCAAGAAAACCAGCAACGACGCTGGTAACTTCCTTGCACAGATGGCAGATATAAACCCTGAGATCGAGTCTATCGCCCTGGTGGACAAAGACGGCAGCATCTTCTGCGGCAGTGCGGGCAAGACCGGACAGTTCATAGATAATTTCAGCGCCTACGATGAGTACGCTGACGGCGCGCTGTACTACAACGATGTCAAGAACCCCGAGGCTACCGGCGGCGGTACAAATCCCACCATGTTCATCAAGGAAAAGCAGGGCGACGTTACTCTTCTGGTGAACTACAAACTCTCGAACAAGGGCTTCCTGTACAATGCTACCGGTGGAAGCACATTCTATAACGGCTCTGTTACTGTTGCGGATTCCTCCGAAAGCCACAACTACAACATCGTGGACAACTTTAAGGTGAACCTCTTCTATGAGTACCCCAAGGAGTCTTTCCAGGCAGCGATAGAGCAGCTGACTGACGAGACCGAGCCTTATATCATCGAGTATTCTCCGGTGAACTCCAATAACAATGAAAAATGGTATGCTGCAATGATCAAGGTCGGCGGCGAGAACGGTCTTATCGCGATCGCGTCCTGTCCTGTTACCGCTAATGCGAACAGCTTCTCACTTCCCGTCTCCAACAGCATAGTTCTGGCGGTTGTTCTCATCTCTCTCGTGGCGATAGCCGGCGCTATCGTGGTTTCGATAGTCGTTACTAAGCCCCTCAAAATTATCGAGGAGACCCTCGTCAAGGTCCGCAGAGGCGACCACGAAGCGAGGATCCCGACTGTAGTCAGCAACAACGAGTATGGTCAGATGTCCAGAGCGTTCAACAATCTTCTTGACGAGATCGTTGTCAGTGAGGATCGTTACAGGACCATCACCGAGATGTCCGATAACATCATCTTCGAGTGGAACTTCAAGACCAACGAGGTATTCTTCTCCAACAACTTTAATAAGAAGTTCAGCTACCGTGCTCCCTCTGACCACTTCGGCGACAGCTTCCTGCTGAAAGCGAAGCTCCACGAAGAAGACTCCGAGCGCTACAAGTCAGACCTTGAAAAGCTGGGCAGAGGCGAGGAGTTCAAGCACAACGAATACCGTATGAAGAACATCTACGGCGATTATATCTGGGTGCTGATCAGAACCGCGACACTGTCTGATAAGGAAGGCAATCCGCTCAAGATCGTCGGCGTTATCCTTGATATCGACCGTGCAAAGAAGAGCGAGCAGCAGCTCACCGAGCGTGCAAGCTTCGACTCCCTCACCGAGCTGTATAACCGTGAAACTATCGAGAGCCAGATCGATAATGAGATCAACCTTTCAGAAGCAAGAAAGTCCGAGATGGCGGTTCTGTTCGTGGACGTTGACGACTTCAAGCACTACAACGACCAGTACAGCCACGCTACCGGTGACCAGGTACTGAAGTTTGTTGCCCGCACCGTTAAGGGCATCGTTGGCGAATTTGGCTTCGCCGGACGTTACGGCGGCGATGAGTTCATTGCTTGTGTACGCAACGCCGAGATCAACGACCCCACAAGAGTTGCACAGGACATCATTGCACGACTTGATGAAGGCTTTGACTGCGACGGCGAGCACCTGACGGTCAGCGTTTCCATCGGTATCGCAGTGATCAAGGACGACTACAACACCCGTGTTGAATACCTTATCGGTAAGGCTGACGACGCGATGTATTCCGTTAAGAAGAACGGTAAGTCCAACTTCGCTTACATCTGATGACGTAAACAAGAGAAATGGCGCTGTATCACAGCGCCATTTTTGTATCTCACAATGATCACATAGACGTACCGGGAGAGGTATTCCTCTCCCGGCATGTTATGTAATTCATATATCCGGCTGACGAAGCGGTGATTCATTCCGAAATGATAACATTCTTTCCGCTGTTCTTGCCGGTGTACAGCCGCTTGTCCGCGAGCGAGATAAGCGCTTCGATATAGATATCGTCCGGGGAAGGGTTTTCGGCGTCGCGGGCAAATCCGAAGGTCATTGTGGTGGGAACTGTCTGCCCTTCGTGCTGGTGGTTCAATTCGGCTATCTCCCGGCGTATTTTCTCTGTCCTGGAAAGGCATTCATCACGGCTGCCGTTCATTATCATCAGTATTTCCTCGCCGCCCCAACGACACACCATGTCAGCTTTGCCCATGTTGGTCTTTATGACTTCGGCGACCTTTTTCAGCACCTGGTCTCCGCAATCATGCCCGAAAGTGTCGTTTGTTCTTTTGAAGTTGTCGATATCGCCCATGCACACGCAGAACTCCCCGGGAGCGCTGTGCAGCGCAGAAAGGTACTTGCGCAGCGAGTGCCGGTTGAGAAGTCCGGTCAGTGCGTCATGGGTCGCGGTGTAATTCAGCTGCTCGTTGGAGTCACTAAGCTTCTGGAGAAGGTGGTTCATCTGGTTCACGAATAGGAATGAGAAGCCGAAAACCAGTATCAGGTTACAAATAATGTTTACGACCCGCATGATGTATATCTGCCGTTCGGTAAGCTCATACCCGGTCATGATATTCACCCGGTTGTCTATCACCAGCGTTGCGAAGATAAGCGCAGTGCTAAGCAGCGACATGATGATCATGCACCGGAAGTAGGTTTTCTTGTTCACCGAGAAAAGCGTGAACGCGCACATCGGAAGAATGGAGATGGCGTAAAGAAGATAACACGGTTCAAAGCCAAGCAGAAGCGTTGCTAAAACCGCATGTGTGCTCACCTCAATATAAACGATGATCGTCGCGGAAAGGTTGTGCTTCTCGAATGAGGGAATGGCGAACGCCATAACGACGCCGCCTATATAAAGCAGCACGCTGCATATATTGAATGCTACCATCGGCGTTGTCCCTGCATTATAGAACATTATTAAAAAGCTAACATGCATGAGAGCCGCCGCGGAAAATAACACCTTGAACATAAACCGGCTTTCGATAATCATATCTCGCCCTTCTTTCCCCGTTTCTTTATCTAAAACATTTGTTGTAATATATAATACCATATTTATAGACTTTTGTCAATCACCAGATGATTTTGTCGAAAGGGTGCGTAAAAAGTGATATTTGATTGCGATTCAAGAATAACTCGTGAAATCTCGTAAAAACAATTATAATCTCTTGAAATCTCTTTTTTGCGTTGATTGAACAAAAAATGAAACGAATTCAGAGAAAGCGAGAAAAGCAGAGAGAAACACAGAGAAATTGCGAGAAAACCGGATATATTTAAAATATACGCAAAAAAGCTCTTGACAAACCGGGTTGAAACGTGTATAATATCATTTGTTGCATAGTGGCATTAGAAAAAGAATGCTGAAATCAGATAAGGAGGATACAAATATGTCAACTTATATGCCCAAGGCTGCCGAAGTTGAGCGCAGCTGGTATATTCTCGACGCAGCAGACAAGCCCCTCGGTCGTGTAGCTGCTACCGCTGCTCACCTCTTAAGAGGCAAGCACAAGCCGACATTCGCTCCCCACTGCGACTGCGGCGATCATGTTATCATCATCAACTGCTCTAAGGCAGTCCTCACCGGCAAGAAGCTGGAGAAGAAGTATTACAGATGGCACACCGGCTGGATCGGTCACCTGAAGGAAGTAAGATACGACAAGCTGATGAGCGAGAACCCCGAGAAGGCAATGACCATTGCTGTAAACGGCATGCTCCCCGACACCACACTCGGCAGAAAGGCTCTCACCAGACTGCGCTGCTACGCAGGTGCAGAGCACAACAACGCGGCTCAGAAGCCCGTTGAATACAAGATATAAGGAGGGTCTGAACTATGTACGATTCTAAGCCTTATTACTATGGCACCGGCAGAAGAAAGCACTCCGTTGCAAGAGTTAGAGTATATCCCGGAAGCGGCTCCATCACCATCAACGGCCGTTCCATCGACGACTATTTCGGTCTGGAAACACTCAAGCTGATCGTTCGTCAGCCGCTCACCCTCACCGATACAGTTGAGAAGTTCGACATCGTTGCTACCGTTGCAGGCGGCGGCGTAACCGGTCAGGCAGGCGCTATCCGCCACGGTCTGTCCAGAGCGCTCCTCCAGTACTCCGACGAACTGCGCCCCGTCCTCAAGAAGGCAGGCTTCCTCACTCGTGACCCGAGAATGAAGGAAAGAAAGAAGTACGGTCTCAAGGCTGCACGTCGCGCTCCTCAGTTCTCCAAG
>JBJFGA010000042.1:0-22927 GCA_051892275.1 Oscillospiraceae bacterium
TTAGACTAAATTCCACTTCTATTTTCCGTTCCGGAATTTACTTTGAGAATTTACTCAACTTTATAAAGTTGCATATTATCCCCCCAAGAAGTTGACTTTTTTCGACTAACGTGCTAAAATAAGTATTGAGAATATAAAATTATTTTATTATATTAACATATACTCTTAGGAAACTATTTGCTTTTCAAAATGTTAATGTACCAGTAAAAACTTGTGTTACGAGCAAGTTTACAGATTATCATACAATACTTGTGGCAGCATTTTTGCTGCTTTTGGGATAAATGTGTTGGGAGGAACTTGCATTGTCCGGTAAGAATTACAAAGTACTTGTTGTTGACGATTCGGAAATCAATAGAACTATTCTGGCAGAAATACTTAGGTCGGAATATGAGATAATCGAAGCTGATAGTGGTGATGCGGCAGTTGAAATTCTGCAAAATTTCAGAAACGAGGTCGCGTTAGTGCTGCTGGACGTGGTAATGCCCGGAAGAGATGGATATAATGTTCTGGAGTACATGAACAGACATTCGATCATTACAGATGTGCCTGTTATAATGATCTCCGCCGAAAGCTCTCCTGCCTTTATTACAAAGGCATACGATCTGGGCGCTGTGGACTATGTCAGCCGCCCATTTGAAGCGGCTGTTGTTCAGCGCAGAGTCAAGAACACGATAGCTCTTTTCGCCAAGCAGCGCAGACTTGTTGATATCGTTGCCGACCAGATCTACGAAAAGGAAAAGAACAACAAGCTCATGGTTTCGATACTGAGCCATATCGTTGAATTCCGCAATGGAGAAAGCGGTTCGCATGTCGTTCACATTAATCTTATTACGGAAATGCTGCTTCAGCAGCTTGCTAAGACAAGCAACAAATACCGCCTTTCTGCATCGGATATCCGACTTATCTGCACTGCGTCATCGCTGCATGATATCGGAAAGATAGCCATACCGGACGAGATATTGAACAAGCCCGGCAGGTTCACGCCGGAGGAATATGAGATCATGAAGTCCCACTCGGAGATCGGTGCTTCAATGATAAAGAATCTTTCGGATTTTCAGGACGAGCCTTTGCTGAAGGCTTCATACGAGATATGCCGCTGGCACCACGAACGTTATGACGGAAAGGGTTATCCCGATGGTATTAAGGGTGACGATATTCCTATTTCCGCGCAGGTAGTGTCAATAGCGGATGTATACGACGCTCTTACCAGCGAACGCTGCTATAAAGCGGCTTATTCGCATGAAAAAGCACTTGAAATGATATGCAACGGCGAATGTGGGTGCTTTAATCCTCTAATTCTGCAATGCTTGCTTGATATTGGCGGCAAACTGAAATCTGCTATCCAGAGCAACTCGCTTGGAATGGACGATAAGTGGGAGCTTCAGGAGCTTACAGATGAGATAATCAAGAACGATGACCTGTCCTCGTCCGGGCAGATGCTCCAGCAGATAGAGTTTGAACGCTCCAAGGCGGCTTTCTTCGCCGCCGAGCTGCCGGAGATATTCTTTTCGTTCCAGCATAATCCGCCGGTGCTTACTATTTCGGAAAGCGGCGCAAAGCAGCTTGGTATCAGCCGGGTAATTACAGATCCGCTTGAGAACGAAGATGTAAAAAAACTCTATAACAGCAGCCTTGAAAGACTGATCAATAAGCTGTCATCTGCAACAGCAGAAGATCCGCTTGTCAGCATGACGGGTCAGATCAAAAAGGGCAATGATGAAGTAGACTGCGAGATTCGCTGCCGTACTATGTGGACAACTTCCGAGACCCCCGTGTGTACAGGCGTAGCAGGGACTATTTTCTGCCGATAAGACATAAAGAGAGGAACAAAAAATGGATTTCACATTACTTACCGATTCAGGAGTTGACGTAGACAGCGCAATTGAGAGATTTGTTGGCAATGAAAACCTTTATGCCAGAATGCTGAAGAAATTTCTTGAGGAACCTAGCTATAACAGACTGGTTAAAGCAATTTCGGATAACGACCCGGAAGAGGCGGTATCGGCTTCGCACACACTTAAGGGACTGTGCGGCAATCTTTCCTTTACGGCTCTTTTTGAGCTTTTTGCAAATCAGGTCAATCTTTTCAGAGCTGACGAGTGGGACAAGGCAGTAGGCTTAATGCCGGAAATCAGCAAGAAGTACAAAGAAATGATTAACGTTATCACAACATGGCTCGAGAAACTATAATTCTTTTAAGGAGAATAATATGCCGAATATTAAAAGACTACTGATCGTTGATGACTCCGAGATGGACAGACAGATACTCAGAAATATACTTAGCAGACGTTTTGAAATAGCTGAAGTGGAAAACGGGTATTCTGCGCTTGAGCTTCTAAACAGAAAAACGTCCAAGATCGATGGTGTGCTTCTTGATCTTTCCATGCCGGTGCTTGACGGATTCAACGTTCTGAATGTAATGAGCGAGAATGGGATAAAGATACCTGTTGTGCTTGTGACTGCGGAAGCGACCGCCGCAAATGTTCAGCGTGCTTCAAAGTACGATATTGCGGATTTCATCAGTAAGCCGTTCGATGCTCCGACTGTTCTTGAAAAGGTCGGCAAAATATTCGGCGTTGAGACCGATCCCGAAATTGTTAAGTCAAACGATGAACGATATGCAGGCACTGAAACATATTCCACTGACAGCTACATCTCCAAGCTGACTGCTATCTATGATACATTCCTTAAGAATTCCGGGTTGGATTCATCTCATTGCAGCCGTGTGTCGAAGCTGACCGAGATCCTGCTGATAGAATATGGTCTGCTGCATAAAGCTGAGATCGATGTTATCGACTTAAAACTGATGGCAAAAGCGGCGTATTTCTATAACATCGGTCTGATGTGCATTCCCGGCGAGTGCTTCAAGAATAAGAATAGATCCTCGTCCGAAAGGGATATTTACGAACAGCACACCGTTATGGGTGCAAAAATAGTTCGCCTTAACGAATCCAGCAGCTGCAAAAATTTTATTAAGGAATGCTCTGAGATATGTATGCACCATCACGAGAGATATGACGGCAAGGGATTCCCTCACGGACTAAAGGGCAGCGACAATTTGATACAGAGTCAGGTCTGCGGCTTTGCAATAAGCTTTGACAGATTATTCAATAATCGCTCTAGTTTCAATGATATGCAGTTTGATTTCGTGATAAATCAGCTTAGCATGGATAAGGGTGCATTCTCTCCTGAAATGTTTGAGCTTGTCCAGAAGTGCAGGTTTGAGATAATCAACTACTATAAAAGTCTGGAAGTGTAACGCTCCGGATCATTTGCTCCCGTTTGTATCGGGCAGTATGTTCATCAGAATGAATATTTTGATGCCGTGCAATGTATTTTGTACGGCATTGATTAAAATATCGGATATATTATCGTTTGAGTCGTTTTACCTCAATAAATCAACACTGAAAGCAGATAATACCAAATAAAGGTGGTCTTACAGATGATAGAAGCAAAACTCAGAATAGAAGAATTCTGCGATATGGAGAAGCTATATTGTATCCTGGATAACTGGTCCAAAAGCACAGGTATGTCGGCTGTCATTGTTGATATGGACGGCGTTCGTACCTCCGAATCATTTGGAATGACCGAGTTCTGCAGTATGATACATCAGTCTGAAGATGGATTTCGTTTATGTGAAAGAACTTGGAAAAACAACTGCTCCGGAATATATGAATGTCCGATTGGTTTATATGATTTTTCTATCCCGCTTGTTCTTCCCGACGGAACTCAAATCGGAAAGGTCATAGCCGGTCAGGTACTGTCAGATGAGCAGGACGGGAAACTGATCGTTGACAGAGTAACGGCTTTGGGTATTGATGAGGCGCAGTCCGCAGAAGTATTGTCGAGGGTAACCAGATAATCCAGAAATGAAATAGAGGGCGCATTCAAACTCCTTGAACAGATGCTGTCTTTTTTTATAGAAAAAAGTTATAACTTCTGGAAAACACAGCAGGAACTGGTAAAGGCTCCGGCGGCACAGGACAGGATACTGTCCCAGATCACGCAGATCATGTACAGCTACAATCTGACGGTCGATCTCGAAACCGGTAAATACAGCCTTATAACTGGCACAGGCATGGAACGGACGATAGCAGAATACAAAAAGCAGGACGATTACTATGCCGTTCAGAAATTCAGCAGGAGTATAGTGCATCCGGGGTATATCCAGAGAATGTTCGACCTGGTGGATATTGAGCGGCTGCGGGTAAACTGGCGCACCGGTTTTCTGGGTACGCTGGAATATCCGGTACTTTATTCCGGCGATGATAAATACGAGTGGCACGAGATAAATGTGTTTGCTGAAACAAGCGAAACCGGGAGCCGTATTGTCAACATACTCGGCAGAGATGTAACTGCAACGCATGATATCCAGGAGAAAAGCAACAGAGAGCTGAAATCGGCGGCTGAAAAAAACCAGATCCTGTCCGAGATAACCAAGATGCTTTACAGCTACAACCTGACGCTCAACCTGACCACGGGAAAATACAGCCTTATCGAAGGCGCGGGCATGACGAAGTTCATTGAGATATTCAGGTCTACCGATGACTATGAAACAGCATTCAGCCAGAAGCTCGCCTATATCGACCCGGAGTATTCCAGTCAGTTTGCAGGGATTTGTTCGCTGGAGGCGCTCAGAGGACGCAAAAACACTACTGGATTTATCGGTAATCTGGAGTATTGTGCAATAACAGAACACGGCAAAGAATGGCACGAGATAAATGTTTTCATAATCACTAACGAAATGGGCGAACCGTTGGCAAATATCCTCGGAAGAGATATTACGGAAGCGCACAAGCGTCAGGAGCAGAAGGAGCTTTCCCAGCGGGCGGCTATGGCAAAAGACCAGCTTCTGTCCGGCGTTACTAAGATGCTTTACAGCTTTAACGTCACGGTGAATCTAAACACATGGACATACACGCTGATAAAGGGAACAGGCATTTCCGGCGCAGTAGAGCTGATGGAAAAATCGGACGACTATGTACTTACATACGCACGGCTGAAATCAATGCTTCTGCCGGAATATCAGAGCGAATTAGACAGACTGATAGGTTTTGAGGCGCTTCGTTCTGCCAGCCTTACCAGCGGCTTTATCGGTACTATCACCACCGCGGCTGTAATTGACGGGCAAACCAGCTGGCAGGAGATAAATCTGTTCATGGGAACAAATGAATATGGCGAACCTATTGCCAATATCCTCGGACGTGATATCACTGAAATACACGAGCATCAGGTGGCAAGAGAAAAGGAACTGAAAGCTTCCATAGCAAAGGATCAGATCCTTTCTGAGATCACCAAGACCCTGTACAGCTATAACCTGACGGTATCCATGAAAACCGGAAAATATACGCTGATAACAGGTACTGGTATGAAAGAATCCGTGGAATATTTCAGTTCCACAGACGATTATCTGATGGCATTCGGATATGAAGAATCCACGATGCTGCCTGAATATAAGGAAAAATTCAGATGTCTTGCCTCGTTGGATGTGCTGAAAAAATTCAAGGACATCAGCGGACATATCGGTCAGATGGAGTACGCCGCAGTAACAGAACGGGGAATAGAATGGCGCGAGGTCAATATATTCCTCGGAGTTGACGAAGACGGCAACACCGTGGCAAATATTCTCGGACGTGACATAACCGAGGCACACGAAGCACAGGAGCGCCGTGAAAAGGAGCTTCGCGCGGTTGCCGCAAAGGATCAGATATTGTCGGAGATCACCAAAACTCTTTACAGCTACAACCTTACTCTTAATCTTACTACCGGCAGGTATGTTCTTATCGTAGGCACGGGCATGGAGGACTTTGTAAGAATATTTGAGTCCACAGATGATTACGAGGTGGCTTTCGCTGAAAAATCCCGGCTGGTTTCGGAGGAATACCGGGAGGAATTCAGCGCTTTCAGCAGTCTGTCAGCGCTAAGGAATATAACAGAGCGAAAGGGTTATATCGGTAAGCTGGAGTATTCCACGGAAAAAGACAAAAAGATCGAGTGGCATGAGATCAACGTGTTCATAGGAACAAATGAGAATGGCGACCCGATAGCAAATATCCTCGGGCGCGACATCACCGAGGCTCATGAAGCGCAGGCGATAAAGGAGAAGGAGCTTCGCGCGGCTAATGCGAAGGATCAGCTGTTGTCCGGCGTTACCAAGATGCTTTACAGCTTCAACCTTACGGTGAATATGGACACAGGCAGGTTTACGCTCATCACCGGAACAGGACTTGAGGATACTGTAAGTTTTATGCAAACCACAGATGATTATTCGGTCATTTACGATCATTCATTGTCCATCGTTGATGAATCGTACAGGGATAAATGTATTGGTCTTCTTGACATTGATCACATAAGAAAGCATCGCGGCGAGGTGGGCTTTCTTGATTCTCAGGAGCTGCTGGTTCATACCGGTGAGAACTCAGAGTGGCATGAACTGAACGTGTTTACCGGCGTTGATGAGAATGGCAGCCCGATATTCAATATTCTCGGACGCGATGTAACAGAAGCGCACGACAAAGCGGACGCAATGGCGCAGCTTGAGATCGTCCAGAAAGCGAACGAGGCTAAATCGACCTTCCTGTCGAATATGTCCCACGACATTCGCACCCCCATGAACGGCATCATTGGAATGACAGCCATTGCAAGCGCTCATATCGACGACAAGGAAAGAGTAGTGGATTGTCTTGACAAGATCGCGGGGGCAAGCCGTCATCTGCTTTCGCTGATAAACGAGATACTTGACCTTTCCAAGATAGAATCCGGCAATATCACACTATCTGCGGAGGCTTTCAGCATTTCGGAAGTGCTCGATAATATGGTAAATATGCTCTCTCCCCAGATACGCTCAAAGAACCAGCAGTTTATGTTCCATGTGGAAAGGGTCACTCACGAAAAGGTCATCGGCGACTCATTAAAGCTGCAGCAGGTGTTTACAAATATCCTCAGCAATGCGATAAAATACACCCCTGACGGCGGTTCTATCAGCGTGGATTTCAGAGAGAAGCCTACTAACAGCACAATAATCGCCGAATATGAGTTCGTATGTCAGGATACAGGCTACGGTATGAGCGAGGAATATCTCAAAAAGCTGTTTGAGCCGTTTGAGCGCGCGTCTGACGACCGCATCAGAAATATCCAGGGAACAGGTCTTGGAATGGTCATCACCCGGAACATCGTGCGCATGATGGACGGGGATATCGCAGTAGAAAGCAAGCTGGACGAGGGAAGCAAGTTCACCGTGACATTCCGCATGAAGCCGCAGGATAACGAGGAACTTTTCGATGAAAAGCTGGCGAAGCTCAAGGTACTTGTGGTGGACGACGAGCCTGCCGTCTGCGAGAGCACCTGTATGTCGCTTAGCGAGCTTGGCATGACAGGCGATCATGTCCTTACCGGAGAGGAAGCAGTACGGAGAATTGCTCAACGGCACGAAAATTCAGATGATTACGACGTCTGCCTGATAGATCTCCAGATGCCGGGAATAAACGGTATCGAAACCACAAGGCAAATCAGAAAAATCGTTGGACCGAATATGACGATCATACTCATTTCAGCCACTGACTGGTCGGATATTGAGGCAGACGCAAGGAACGCCGGCGTGGACGCTTTCATTTCTAAACCGCTGTTCAAATCAAGAATATTCAACAAGCTGCGGGAAGTTGTTCTCGGTGAGGAGATCGCAAAGGAGAAAGCAGACGAACTGGCAGACTATAACAAAATGGATTTCTCTGACAAGAGGATCCTTCTTGTGGAGGACAACGATCTTAATCGTGAAATTGCAAGCTCGATACTTTTGGAAACCAAAGTCAACGTCGAAACCGCTGAAAACGGCAAGATCGCATTGGAAATGGTGGAGAGGTCGGAGGAAGGTCATTACGACATGATCCTTATGGATATCAAGATGCCGGTAATGGACGGACTGGACGCGGCACACGCAATACGCCAGCTTGCAAGGCACGACGCAAAGTCAGTTCCGATAATCGCCATGAGTGCAAACGCATTTCTGGAGGACATCATTAAATCCAAGAGCGCAGGCATGAACGACCATCTTGCGAAACCGATAGATTTTAAGAAGCTGCTTGCAATGATGGAATTATATTTGAGGTAATTTATCAAAATGAGTGAATACAGACCGGAAAATCAAAAATCAGCAGACTGCTTTGATTTTCTTGACAAACCTTTTCATTTTTCCGCAGATGAAAATGGAACTGCGCTCTCCGAGCAGAATCGGCTGGACGCAGCGTCGGTACTGAACGGTATCGCGCCCATAGGAATGATAGGCGGTTACTGCGAGGAGGGCTTCCCCCTGTTCAGCGTCAACCGGGCGATGTACAGAATGATGGGATATGATTCCTTTGAGGAGTTTAATGACGCTGTTCAGGGAAAGGTCGTAAATACGATATACTATCAGGATCTCGACCATGTAACCCGGGAGCTGGCAGATGTAAAAAACGTCGGCGATGAATACAGCATAACCTATCGTATGCCCCGCAGAGACGGCAGTCTGTTCTGGGTGCTGGACAAGGGCAGAATAGTCGAAACAGACGACCACCGCAAGGCGATCGTCAGCTTCTGCATGGACATCACCGAGATAATGGATCGTCAGGCAAGTATGCAGCACAGCCTTTCAGAGATGGAGCATCGCAATGATGAGCTGCAATACTTTAACAACAGTATCCCAGTCGGCTATCATCGCTGCGCTGACACTCCCGATTATGATTTTCTCTATGTCAGCAACAGGTTTCTGGATATGCTGGGATATTCCCGCAGCGAGATAAAGGAGCTGTTTGACGACAAGTTCAGTAATATGCTGCACCCGGACGACAGGGCAAGACTGTTTGACGGGGAGCAGAATCATTCTACAAACAGAATCCCGGACATCAGCTTTGAATACCGCATAAAGTCGAAAAACGGCTATATGTGGGTCATCGATCAGACCTCTTATATGGCGGACATGAATCCCCCCTGCTTTCAAGGGGTGATCATGGACGTTACCGAGCGGCACGAGCTTCGTGAGCAGCTCAAGGCGAGCAACATGGCATTCCAGATAGCGGCGGCGGAAGCCGGAAATATCGTGTTTACCTATAACCGCAGAGAACAAACCATCTACTGCGACAAGACAATTGCGGACAATTTCGGCGTGGCGCAGATCCAGCCGGACGTACCCTACGGGATAATCAGGCGCGGCGGCATTGTGTCTGAGGACACCGTGCCGGAGTATATCCGCATTCACGAAGAGGTAATAAACGGAGCAAAGGAAGCAAAGGGCATTGTTAATCTGATGGACGCCAACGGCGAAGAGCGGATATATGAACTGAGATACCAGGCGATAACCGATGAGGACGGCGAACTGACAGACCTTGCAGTCGGAGTGTACAAGGACATCACACAGTCCTATCTGTATGCAAAGGCACAGGACGAGAACCTGAGGTCGCTTCAGGAAAAGTACGCTTCCGTCAAGGAACAGGTCGAGGCGGAAAAACGCAGCCGAATGGCGATGGCGTATGCCCTCAGCACAGAGTATTATGCTACATGGCTGGTGGACTTGAAGAAGGATAGTTTCACTGTTGCGAGTGACAACAACTTTGAATGGAACGATTCTGCAAATCATAGATTGAGTTATTCGGAATGTCTTGCCCAGTATGCGCAGGCTTATGTTTATGCGGAGGATCGTGATAAGCTTATCCGCGAGGCTTCTATCGATAACATAAGAGAACAGCTGTCAAATGGCAATACCATGTCCATTCGCCTTAGAAGCCGTAAGCATAATGAGGAAAAATACAAATTTGTTGAATGGCGTATTGTACGGAACATATATACCGAATCCGATGATATGGTCGTTATTGCTGTAAAGGACATAGACGGCGACGTTCTGCTGGAGGCAACGCGGCAGGCGCTGCTAAAGGACGCGCTTGCACAGGCAGAACACGCAAGCCGCGCGAAATCCACATTCCTCTCCAATATGTCCCACGACATAAGAACGCCTATGAATGCGATAATCGGCTTCGCAGGAATTGCAGCAAGCAGCATCGATAACAGAGATAAGGTGCAGGATTGTCTGGAGAAAATCCTGTCCTCCAGCAATCACCTGCTGTCGCTTATCAATGATATCCTTGACATGAGCCGCATTGAAAGCGGCAAGATAACTATTCAGGAGAAGGAATGCAACCTTTCCGAGAGAATTCACGGAATCGTGAACATGATCCGTCCCCAGATCAAGGCAAAGCAGCTTGAATTATATGTTGATACTATTGATGTAGAGGACGAGGAGCTGATATTCGACCCGTTAAAGCTGGATCAGGTGCTTATAAATATTCTGGGCAACGCCGTAAAGTTTACTCCGCATGGCGGTATGATCACATTCACCATTTGCCAGAGCAAGTCGGAGAAGCCCGGTTTCTGTCATTTTGATTTTGTGATAAAGGACACCGGCATTGGCATGTCCGAGGAGTTTCTTAAACATATCTTCGAGCCGTTCGAGCGCGAAAAGACCAATACGGTAAGCGGAACTACCGGCAGCGGTCTGGGTATGTCGATAACCAAGAATATGATAGACCTTATGGGTGGTACGATAGACGTTACCAGCAAGAAAGGAAAAGGCAGCAAATTTATTGTGGGCTTTGATTTCAGGCGGCAGGACGTTGCGAAGAAAGCAGAACAGCTCAGCGAATTAAGCGGACTACATGCCCTTGTGGTAGATGATGACTTCAATGTCTGCGACAGCGTTACCAAAATGCTGGGGCAGATAGGCATGAGATCGGACTGGACTACCTCCGGCAAGGAGGCGGTATTCCGCGCCCAGAAGGCGCACAGCGAGGGCGACCCGTTCCAATGCTACATCGTTGACTGGCTCATGCCGCAGATGGACGGCATTGAAACAGTCCGCCGCATACGCATGGCTATCGGGAACGATGTGCCGATAATCATACTTACCGCCTACGACTGGTCGGATATTGAGGAAGATGCAAAGGAAGCCGGAGTCACGGCATTTTGCAGCAAGCCTCTGTTCATGTCTGATCTGTGCAGCGTTCTTTCGGAGACTCATGAAGCAAGAAAGAAATCTGCTCTGAATAGTAATTCTGATAACATCAGCTTTTCCGGGAAACGTGTCCTTGTAGTAGAGGATAACGACATGAACCGCGAGATCGCAACTGAGATACTGTCAAGTCTGGGCTTTGAGGCAGAATCAGCGTCGGACGGCTCTATTGCAGTTGAAATGGTGAGCGATTCGGAAGAGGGCTATTACGATGTTATCGTCATGGATATTCAGATGCCTGTTATGGACGGATATGAAGCAACAAAGGCTATCCGTTCCCTCAGGCGGTCGGATATCGCGAAAATGCCGATAATCGCTATGACTGCAAACGCATTTGAGGAGGACAAGCAGGCAGCATTCTGTGCCGGAATGAACGGTCATATCGCAAAGCCGATAGAAACCCGCAAGCTCAAATATATGCTGAATGAAATACTCAACTAACCCCGGAAGGAAACAGCTATGGAAAAACGACTAGAAAGCACATCGGTGATAAAGGAAATACTTGCCGACTCAAACATCAGCCTGTGGCAGATCGAAATGGACGAGGGAAAAGAACCGCGAATGTATGGCGACGCTTCGTTCTATGAGATGATGGGAATGGATCCGTCAATGCCGCCGGAGGACGCTTACCGCTTCTGGTTTGAACGTATAGGCGAAAGCGAGAAGCCGCTCGTGTTGTCCTGCGTTGACGAGCTGATGGATTATCAGCATTCCGAGGTGGAATATTCGTGGCTGCACCCTTTCAAGGGAACGGTTTATATTTGCTGCGGCGGGAGGCGTGATGATTCCTATAACGTCCCGAACGGTGCAAGGCTGTGGGGCAGCCATCAGGACGTCAGCAGCCTGGTCGGCGTGCGCAAATCAATAGAGGACAGGCTGAAACAGAGTGAAAGTGAGATCAAAAAGCTCTCCAAAGCGAATGAGGAGAAAAAAGCGATACTTAATATCATCTCCGGCGGCGTTGCGGTAATTCGGCAGGAGCCGGACGGAAAATCATACCCCGAGTTCATTTCAGAGGGCTTTGCGAATATGCTTGGCATGACTCTGGAACAGACCTGGGAGATGTACAGCGCAGATTTAAGAACAGGCGTACACCCCGACGATAAGGAACGTGCTATAAAAGAAATATCTGACTTTAATGCAAGCGGAAAAGAGCAGGACACGCTGACCTATCGTCTTAGGAAGGGCGATGGTCAGTATATCTGGGTGCGGAACACCATTACAAAGGTTACAGGCGATGACGGGATCAAACGGATCTACTGTTCGCATTACGATATGACCCACGAGGTCGAGGAACAGGAACAGCTGCGCCGCCAGTACCGCGAGCGGCTTGACAGGCATCTGAGCACCACCGGACCGAATGTGCTGATGGTAGGACAGGTGAACATTTCTCAGAATAAAATCGTCGAGATGATAGCTTATTCGGATTCAGTTCAATGTGAGAATATCAACACGCCATGCGATGAGCTTATCAGGAAAAACAGTATCTTTATTCCCGATGAAAGCGACCGCAAAAACATTTTGGATATTTTTCAGCAAAAGAATGTCATTAAGGCTTACAACGCCGGACAGAACAAGCTGGAGTATGTCTGCATGGCACGCCTGCCCAAAGACAAGTCCGGAAGATATGTGCGCTATTATGTCAGCGTTATTAATGACCCGGATACCGGCGAGCTAATGGGAAGCGTTTCGCTAACGGACGTTACCGAGCAGACAATGCGCGAACGTATAATGCTCAATCTTGCATCGTCAGGATATGATCTGGTGTTGGAAATAGACCTTTACAGCGGTAGTCAGAAGATAATGCGCAACTGGCAGTCGGGGGATTTCAGCGGTCAGATATGCGATTATTACGAATATCTCCGGCACGCTGTGGACAATCTTGTCTGCGACGAGGACAAGGAGAAAATGGCGCATCTTCTTAACAAGGAGTGGATCATCAGCAAACTGACGGAAAACGGTTCTTTTTCAATGACTTACTCCTTAATATCTGCGGACGGCAAGGTACGAATTAAGCACCTGACGGTCTTTGCGACAGACCTCAGGCTTGGCAGGATATGCCTTGCCCGAAAGGACGTGACCGAAGCGGCGGAGGAGGAACGGAAAAGCAAAGCCGCGTTGGAGCAGGCTCTTGCCGCCGCCGAAAAAGCAAGCCTCGCCAAAAGCACATTTCTTTCCTCCATGAGCCACGATATCCGCACCCCAATGAACGCGATCATTGGTTTTGCTGATATGATAGCAAAGGAGCCGGGAAATGAAGAGCTTGTCAAAAGCTCTGTGGAAAAGATACTCAGATCCGGCGATATCCTGCTGAAGCTGATAAACGATATACTTGACATTTCAAGAATTGAAAGCGGAAAGGTAAAGCTCGACCTTGCAGTAGCCGATCTGAACGATGAGATCGAAAACCTGTGCGTTATGTTCAGAGAAAGCTCCAAGAATGCGGGGATAAAATTCAGCCTCAATACTGACATAAAAAGCAGGTATGTTCTGTGCGATGACATAAAGCTGTCGCAGATAATGGTGAATATTCTGAGCAACGCTGTAAAATTCACACCGCAGGGCGGAGAGATAGTATTCAGTATAGTTCAGCGTGACAACGCTGAGAATGGGACTGCGGACTTTGTTTTTTCCGTAAAGGATACGGGTATCGGCATGAGCGAAAGCTTCCGCAGCCATGCCTTTGAGATGTTCGAGCGGGAGAGAAATACCACCGAGAGCGGAATAAGCGGCACAGGTCTTGGGCTTGCAATAGTAAAGAAGCTTGTGGATATGATGGGTGGAGATATAAGCATAATAAGTGAGCTGGGAAAGGGTACGGATATAACAGTATCACTGAATTTTGCTTTGGCAAATGCCTCCGATCTGAAAAAAAGGGGCTTCAAATCCGACGGTAATATTGATTTTTCCGGAAAGAAACTGCTTCTTGTTGAGGATAATGATATGAACCGCGAGATAGCCTGCGGTATACTTGAGGAACTGGGATTTGTCGTTGAGCAGGCGGAAAACGGTGTTGCGGCAGTGGATAAGGTGCTTCACTGCAAGGAGTACTACGATGTTATCCTTATGGATATTCAGATGCCCGTTATGGACGGATATAAGGCTACGAGCGAGATAAGACGGCTTGAGGACCCGCGGCGTTCCGGCATACCTATCATCGCAATGACTGCAAACGCCTTCGAGGAGGACAGACAGAGATGTATTGATGCCGGCATGGATGGTCATATCGGAAAGCCTATTGATCTGAAAGCGCTTAAATCCACTCTGGATGAAGTGCTGACCGGAAAATAAGAATTTTCGGGCTGTCGGTGGAAATTACACGACAAAGAAGAGGAGAAATAACGATGAGTGGAAAAAGGATATTCACAGCCGCACTTGGCGCAATGCTCTTGATGACCGGCTGCGCAGCTGAAAACAGTCAGCCGGAAGCAGTGTCCACGGAGTTCAGCACGGATAAAATGAACCGACAGCTTCTTGACGCCGCAAAGGAGCTTTCCCCGAGCAGCACACTGTATTTTGAAAACGGACTGGAGATAACCGGTCTTGGCGTAACCTTTGACGGACGTCCCACAAGCTATGACGGCTGTTATTTCTTCCCGGCGATAGAAAGCATAACCGGAGTACACGCAGCAATTGATTGGCATACGGCGGAGGGCTATACCTCTACCGTGGCTGCTACCCTGCTGTCCGGCAAGGAAAATCTGCCCGACATTCTGAACCCTATGGACTTTGGCGTAATGGAGCTTGCAGAGGACGAGCTTATCGTTCCGCTGGACGATTATCTGGAACTTATGCCGAATATTGCCGCGGCAGTCGGTGAGGAGCACATGGACGAATGGCGGTCAGCCGACGGACATATTTATACCATCCCCTCGGTCTCCACGATACGCGGGTCGTTCTCGGTGATGATAAGGCAGGACTGGCTTGACAAGCTGGGGCTTGAACAGCCGGACACATGGGAGGACTGGCTGACCTACTGGCGGGCAGTACGGGACAACGACCTTAACGGCAACGGAGATACCACAGACGAGATACCCTTCGCCTGCGCAGCCGGGATAGACGGCGAACGGAGCCTTAAATTCCTGTTGAACGCTTTCGGTATAGCAGCCTCCAACGACACACAGTTCTGCGTGCTTGACGATGGGACATATACGATGGTGTACGAACACCCAAGATATCCGGAGTTCCTTGAAGCAATGGCGGGGCTTTATGCCGAGGGGCTTATCGCGGAGGACTACGACTCCTATTCCTATTCATCGATAGAAAATATGATGGGCAGCGATATTCTGGGCAGCGTTATGACCTTTGCCGCTTCCGGCGCACGGACTTCTGCGCTGCGCGAATCGGGGGTAAAGGACGCGCTCTGGCGGTGCGTTGAGCCGGTAAAGGGACCTTATGGCGACCAGATGATGCCTGAACGTGAGCTTATCTCTCCAATGTGGTGCATTACTGCGGGAGCACAGGAACGCGGAAAGGTCGAGGACATCATTCGGTTTTTCAACTGGTGCTATTCGCAGGAGGGCGAATATCTGTACAATTACGGCATTGAGGGTGTTAGCTATACTCTCGAAAACAGCACTCCCCTGCTTGGTAAGGAACTTGTTGCGAATGGATTTACAGATTATCGCGCAGTCGGTATCAATTATGAATCGTTCGGCGGCTGCTGGCTTCAGGACGCATATATGCAGTGCCTGTTCGCTGGGAAAACAGCCGAAGAACTGACTGACATTCAGAGCGAAAACTATAACGGATTGTTTGTGATAAATAACGACTATTTCTATACCCAGCCGACTACTCTGGAAACTCCGTGCTATGTAAAATACAGGACTACGCTTATCACGGACGGTATTTGCAGGCTTCGCGACAGAGCAATAAAGGGCGAAATAACCACGGACGAATTCTGGGCAGGATATAAGTCATACAAGGAAGATGGGCTTTCCGAAGTGATTGAATGCGGCAATAAGCTTTATCAAAGTCTGATTTCAGGAGGAGATGCACAGTGAGCAGAAAATCGGAAAAGCAAAAGGTATATGCTTTGGGGTTTCCGTTTTATATAGCAGTACTTCTTATTTCTGCTATTCTGATTTCCTGCACAGCCTTATGGATAATCAACGCCAACAAGACTTCTGAACAGACTATCAATCTTCTTGGTGAATTCTATCTCGAAGAGATAACAGAAAGAAATGTTGATTCCATAGTATCTACCATAGAAAACAAATCCGAGCAGATAAAAAAAGCTGTAAACGAGCTTGATTCCGAGTATCTGAAGGACGAAGAATCGGTCAGAAAATATATTTCATTGATCCAGAGTCTGAATGGGCTGGATATTTTTGCACTGGTCGATGAAAACGGAATGGTCTACACTGCGGACAGCACCTTTTCGGGTATTTCCAGATTTGGGTTTCTTTCCGAGGAGATAACCGAACCGGTTTATTATACGATAAAGAATTACGGCTCCAATACAATGGTTGCGGTAGCTGTGCCGGTGGAGCATGAGAGCACCTACGGCATTCATGTTGTATCCTGCTTTACTGCAGTCAATTCAGAAAAGATCATTTCTTCAAAGGATCTTCAGAAGCAAGAGAACAGAACTTATTGCAGAATGTTTGACAGGGACGGCAATAATCTGGTGAGTATTTCCGGAGAGTATCCCAACGGCAGAAATCTCTTTGATATATATGCCGAGTCAGCGACTTTCGCGTCCGGATATAGTCTTGAGAAGATGAAAAGCGACTGGCAGAATGGAAATGAGGGTTATTGCGTCTATTACAGAGAAGGTACAGGGAATACCTATGTCTATTACAAAGCGGTTCCCGGTACAGATTGGATCATCACTTCCCTGATGAGAGAAAGCAATATCAACGAATTTGTCGAGAATGGGACAAAGAAACTTGCGATTTACAGTATTATTCTTGTCACGATCGTAGCTGTTTCTCTTATTTCGCTGTTTTTATATATTCTCAGCGCAGCAAATAAGATACGGAAAAGCCAGAGCGATAAGGAGCAGCTTAAAATAGTCGGAGCATTGAGCAACGACTATTCAGACGTGTTTTTGATAGACCCGGCACACGACAAGTCCTCCACACTGAAAGAAAAGGGAAACCTTCATTCCATAAACGGAGAAGGCACCCGTTCTTATACCGAAACATGGAGATACTATGTTGACCGTTATGTCCATAAAGAAGACGCGGAAATGGTTCTCGGCTATATTGATGTTGACAGCATTTCCGACAGAATGATGGATACAGACGAGTTCTCGTTTGACTTCAGAGTAATGGTAGAGGATAAGCTTCACTATCTCCAGGCAAAGATCGTGAAGCTGTACGGCGAGCAGGACAGGCTGATACTCGGCTTTAGGAATATTGACGAGCAGATGGCAGCCGAGGAGGAGCGCCGGAGAGTTCTTCAGGACGCGCTTGACGCTGCACAGCACGCAAGCCGGGCAAAAACAGTGTTCCTGAACAATATGAGCCATGATATACGCACACCTATGAACGCCATCATAGGGTACACTTCCCTTGCGGCGGCACACATTGACAATAAGGAACTGATACAGGAATACCTGTCAAAGATACAGATATCCAGCAATCATCTGCTTAGCCTGATAAACGACGTGCTGGATATGAGCCGTATCGAGTCCGGAAAATTCAAGATAGATGAAAAAGAGGTACACCTGCCAGACGTTATTCATGACCTGCGCAATATCGTGCAGGCGGATATCAATGCAAAGCAGCTTGAATTCTTTATTGATACGGTCGATGTAGTCAACGAGGACATAATCTGCGACAAGCTGCGCCTTAATCAGATACTGCTGAATATCCTCAGCAATGCGATGAAATTCACCCGTCCGGGCGGCATGGTGAGCCTTAGGATAATCCAGTCGAAGGACGCGCCAAAGGGCTATGCGTGCTATGAATTCCATGTCAAGGATACAGGAATAGGCATGAGCCTTGAGTTCCAGAAGCATATCTTTGAGGCGTTCACCCGTGAACAGAATTCCACCGTCAGCGGAATTCAAGGAACAGGTCTTGGCATGTCCATCACCAAAAATATCGTAGACATGATGGGCGGTACGATAGACGTTTCCAGCGAACCCGGCAAAGGCACGGAGTTTGTTGTAAAGCTTAAGCTGAAAATATGCAGAGAAGCGGAGATAATCGGCTTGGTACCGGAGATACAGGGTCTGCGCGCATTGGTGGTAGACGACGACGCCAACACCTGCATGAGCATTTCAAGTATGCTGCGGTCGATCGGTATGCGGTCTGAGTGGACTACCACCGGCAAGGAAGCGGTTATCCGTGCGGAGTTCGCAATAAAGGAGCAGGACGAGTTCTACGCATACATAATCGATTGGCTTATGCCTGACATGAATGGTATCGAGGTCGTAAGGCGAATTCGCCGCACAATTGGCGACAGCAACCCGATAATCATAATCACAGCCTATGACTGGGCGGATATCGAGGATGAGGCGAGAAAAGCCGGAGTTACCGCTTTCTGTGCAAAGCCTATCTTCCTGTCAGATCTTCGGGACGTACTCACAAAGCCTTATCTTCATAAGCAGACGGAAAAAACACTGCCGACAGAGCACTTTGATTTTACCGGAAAGAGCGTTCTTCTGGCAGAGGATAACGAGATGAATCAGGAGATCGCAACAGAGATACTCAAAGAGGTCGGGTTCACCGTGGATACCGCAAACGACGGAGACGCTGCGGTAGAAAAGGTGAGAAATTCTGTATCGGGGCAGTATGATGTGATACTGATGGATATCCAGATGCCCCACATGGACGGCTACGAGGCAACAAGACAGATCCACGCGCTTGGGGATCCCGAAAAAACCAATATCCCCATTATTGCCATGACCGCCAATGCGTTTGAAGAGGACAGAAAAGCGGCAATGAACGCCGGAATGGTCGGGCATATCTCAAAGCCGATAAATTCAAGGAAGCTGTTTGAAACGCTTGCGGAGATACTTGGAAAATAAGAATATATGTCCTATTGTTCTCTCAAAACCGAAGCTGAAGGAAAAACACCGGAGGTACTTAATGCACGAGTTTGAAATAAAATGCGCTGATCAGGAGCAGTCGATCAGATATTTTCTCAACAACTACCAAAATAAAATATCCGATGGGCATACTATCGACCAATTCCTTGCTTTTGCCGCCGGATATTATGACGCGGATCGTTCCTATATTTTTGAGATGAATGAACAGCGTAACGAAACCAGCAACACCTACGAATGGTGCCGGGAAGGCGTGACCGCCGAGAAAGAAAACCTCCAGAATATTTCTATGGAGGGACTGGAAAGCTGGCTCAATGCCCTTGAGCAAAAAGGAGAGTTCGTTATTTCTTCGCTTTCAGAGGAATTCCCTGCCGATTCAAAGACATACCAGCTTCTAAAGCCGCAGGGAGTAAACAGCCTTGCAGTGGCTCCCCTTGTGGTGAACGGCACCATAATCGGCGTTCTTGGCGTGGATAATCCGCGCAGAAATGCCGGACATACTCTGCTGCTTTCGGTCATTGCGTCAATGTGCTGTAATGAGATCGCCAATGCCCGTCTGGAAAAGTCAAACAAAGCATTGACGGAGCGTATGAACATCATTCAGTCCATGAGCGAGATATACACCTCGGTGTATTATGTTGATATCGCGGAGAACTATTACGTGGAGCTGTCCTCTGTTGACAGCGTACACGAGCATATCGGGTCCACAGGAAATGCACAGGACAGGCTGGATTTCTTCTGCCGGAATATGATGACTTCCGAATTCACTGATGAATTGCTGGAGTTCGTTGATCTGTCCACGCTGAATGAGCGCATGAATAGCGGTCACATCATTTCCAAGCAGTTCCTCTGTACCGTGCTGCTCGCTGACGAACAGCTTGATATCCCCTACTGGGCGCAGTGCTCGTTTATCGAGGGCGATCGTGACGCAGAGGGCAGACTTGCCCATGTGATATTTACCACACAGACCATTCATGATTCAAAAATAAAGGAGCTTGACTCGCAGAAAAAATTGCAGGATACAAACTCAGAGCTTGCCGAGCTGCTTGAAGCTGAGAAGCGGCATACTGCCATAATCGGATCGTTGAGCAATGTGTTTTTTGCGTTATTCTATATTGACCCTGAAGCAAACTCTTTCCACGAGTTTTTCTCACTAGGAAAAACCCGTCATACGAATGGAAAAAAGGGAAACGCAAGCGCTTTGATGAAAAGCGCTGTGGAAGACTGGGTCAAGGAAGAATACAGATCCTCCATGCGCATTTTTACAGACATTGATACCCTTTGCGAACGTCTGGGGAATAAACCTATCATCACGCAGGAGTACGCTTCCATTGACGGCGAATGGATAAGATGCTGCTTTTTCCCGGTAGAGAGAAAAGCAAGTGATAAGAAATTCAAGGTCATCTGCGGAATGAGAAAAATTACTGACGAAAAAGAGGAAAAGGTAACGCTTGACAATATGATACAGGCTTTGTCTATGTCCTATGAGAATGTGTATTCCGTAAAAATGGACACCGGTGAAGCCACAAGCTATCGAATGGGGCGGACGATCATCGACCGTTATGGTCAGGCGTTTGCAGTTGGCAGCTATGAGCATAATATCCGTACATATATCGAAAATGAGGTCATCAAAGAGGACAGAGGTCTATTTGACAGGATAAGCTCCGTATCCGGCTTAAAGGCGTTATTGGAAGACAAGCTTATGCACTCGTTCAGTTACAGGGTATTTCGTAATGATACCGTGCAGTATTTTGAATGTCAGCTGGTAAGACCCAGCCGTGACAGGAACGAGTTTATCGTCGGGTTTAAGAATATCGATGATGAGAAAAAGCAGGAGCTGTCCCAGCAGAACAAGGTGGAAGAAGCTCTTGCGGCGGTGGAGAAGCTAAACGAAACTCTGCGCGAGGAAATGGAGATATCAGGCGCACTTAGCAGGGACTATCCCGATGTTGTGCTGCTGGATTTCGCAGACGATACCGCGACTACCCTCAAGCGTGACGGAATAATGATCGACGAGAACAAGCGTGTTCTGCGGCGGTCGTATAGGAAAACATGGGACTATTATATCGCGAAGTACGTTCTGGACGAGGACAGGGACAATCTGAAGGCTGCAATAGATATAGACGTGGTAAAGCACGCGCTGAAAAGCAATGACGAGTATATGTGCAGTTATCGGGTAAGATATGAAAATAACACTATTCATTATTATCAGGCGGCGTTTTTCCGTATTTATTCCCGCTGTAAGTCCGAAAGCCAGATAATTCTCGGATTCCGCAATGTTGACGAGATAGTTGAGGAAGAGCGCAGAAACAACCGTATCCAGGAGGAGCAGCTTCGTATAATCAACGCACTAAGCCATGAATACCACAGCCTGTTCAAGATAAACGCTGACGAAAGGCGCTTTGAGCTTTATCGCACCGACGGTATTGGCATGAAAACGGATAAGCTGCGCGGTCTAATTGGATCGGGAAGCTACGATGAAGTCATCTCCAGCTATATTGATACATACATAATCCCCGAGGACCGCGAACGCATTCGCAATGCCACCACTCTGGAGGTCCTGTGGGAGCGTGTTCCTGATGTCGGACTGTACAAGCTGGATTACAGACGGACAATGGACGGTGTCGTGTCCTATTACGAGATGAATGTGGTGAAAACCGTTGACGAAAACGGGACGGTCACATTTATCATGGGACTTCGTGACGTTAATGATGAAATGCAGCGTCAGCTTCGTCAGGCGAGGGAGATAGAGGCGCAGAGCGATATAATAGAGGGACTTGGCGCGGAATACTACTCTATTCTTCTTGTTGACTATGAAAGCGATAAGGTCGCTCCTTACCGTGCAAGAGGCGAGGACGGTCAGGACATCGCAGATTATTTCATCAGGTTTGATTCCTGCTGGTCAAAGGGCATTCGCAGCTATTCAGAGGAGCTTGTTTCTGAGAAGAGCCGCGAAGAATTCCTTGATAAGCTGTCGCTGGAACGTATCCGCTCCGGCGGCGAGGACTATTCCTTTACATACGAAAAGCTGACAGACGACGGTATAAGATACATTCAGGCGAGGGTCGCATTCGTTCAGAAAAAAGACGGAGGCTTTGACGCAGTTATAGGCACAAGAAATGTTGACGACCTGATAAAGAAAGAACACGATCAGGAAACTGCTCTTCAAGCAGCATTTGATGCGGCAGAAGCGGCAAACAAGGCAAAGACCGACTTCCTTTCAAATATGTCGCATGATATCCGCACACCTATGAACGGTATCATTGGCATGACCGCTATCGCCGCAGCACATATCGACGACAAGGAGCGCGTTCAGGACAGCCTGCAAAAGATAACTCAGGCGAGCAAGCACCTGCTCAGTCTGATAAACGAAGTGCTGGATATGAGCAAGATAGAGTCAGGAAAGGTGGAGCTTATTGAGGAGGAATTCAACCTTTCTGACCTGGTGGATAACCTGCTTTCAATGACCAGCTCACAGATAGAAGAACATCACCATGAGCTTTCGGTCAATATCTCCGGCGTGACGCATGAGGAAGTCATCGGTGACAGTCTGCGTATCCAGAAGGTGTTCACCAACCTGATGAGCAACGCTGTTAAGTACACCCCGGACGGTGGAAAGATACAACTGTCGATTTCCGAGAAGCCTTCTTTCCTTGACAAGGTGGGCTGCTATGAATTTGTCTTTGAAGACAACGGCATAGGCATGAGCGAGGAATATCTCGAGCATATTTTTGAGCCGTTTACCAGAGCGTCGGACGAACGTGTGAACAAAATCACCGGTACCGGACTTGGAATGCCTATCAGTCGGAATATCGTGCGTATGATGGGCGGCGACATTAAGGTGAGCAGCAAACTTGGCGTCGGCTCGCGCTTTGAGGTCACGATATATCTAA
>JBJFGA010000043.1:0-5369 GCA_051892275.1 Oscillospiraceae bacterium
AAAGCGGCACCAAAATCACATAATTGAGATGATGGTCAGTAAAGATGAACGTGTTGCAGATCAGCACGGTCAGCGCGACAAGAATTCCTACCGTCAGAACGCCGCCGATAAGCCCTTCCACTGTTTTCTTCGGGCTGATGCCTGGGCACAGCTTGTGCTTGCCCAGAAACGTGCCGACAAAGTACGCACCGGAATCACCGAACCACGCGCAGAATAGCACATATATTATCATGAACACGCCGAGCGGCTCGCCACATGTGGTGTACCTTACAAGCACCACGCAGCTAAGCGCCACCGGAAGAAGTCCGCCCGCTGAACCGCAGGCAAGTACCTGTTCGAACCGGACGGTCTTGTGCATTCGCAGCATGATGAGTGCAATAACAATGACATACACCATCGCCAGCGGCACGGCAAGGAACTTCAGCTCCCTGACAATAACAATGAACGGATAAACCGCCGCAAATCCCACCGTAGTCCAGCGGAGCGCAGGAAATTTATCGCATTTTATCGCCCGCGTCAGCTCCCACACCGCAACAGCGGAAAGAAAGCCTATCACAACGCAGTCCACGAAAATGTTGTCAATAATCAGTACCGAAACACCAATTACAATGCCTACGGCAGCGGAAATCAGCCTTACAGCCATAACATAACCTTTCCAAAGGAACAGACTCCGTGTCACACCCCGCCGAACCGGCGGTCGCGGTCGGAATACGCTCCTATTGCGTATTCTAGATGTTTTTTTGTGAAATCCGGCCACAGCACGTCCATAAATACAAACTCGGCATAGGCCGCCTGCCAGATAAGAAAATTTGACAGCCGCTGCTCGCCGCTGGGGCGGATAATGAGGTCAAGCGGGGGCATTTCAGCGGTGTAGAGCAGCTGACTTATCATGTCCTCGGTGATGTCCTCCGGGTAGAGCTCACCGGCTTCGACACGCTTCGCCAGTATCTTCGCGGCGCGGGTTATCTCGTCCCTGCCGCCGTAATTCAGCGCAACCCCGGCTATGAAGCCGTCATTGTCCACAGTGGAATTCTGTATATCCAGCAACTCCGCGGTAATGTCCGCAGGCAGCCCGGTAATGTCGCCGAGAATAATGAAACGGATATTCTCCCGGGCGGCTTCACGGATATCCTTGATATACTGCCGCAGCAGGTTCATTATACCGTCTACCTCATCTGCCGGGCGCTTCCAGTTTTCGGTGGAGAACGCATAGAACGTCACGCACTTAATGCCAAGCTCCCGCGCCCAGTTGATGGTCTTTTTGAACACAGCAGCGCCCTGCTTATGCCCGAAGTTCCGCGGCAGACCGCGCTTTTTCGCCCACCTGCCGTTGCCGTCCATGATTATCCCGATGTGCTGCGGGACTGATAAATCACTCATCAGATGGACATGATCTCCTTGTCCTTATCAGCGCCGACCTTGTCTATCTCATCAATAAACTTGTCGGTGAGTTTCTGAATGTTCTTCTCTGCATCCTTGAGGTCGTCCTCGGTGATCTCGCTGTTCTTCTTCTTTGCCTTGAGCTTGTCAAGCGCGTCGCGGCGCACATTGCGTACAGCGACCTTGCTCTCCTCGCAGGTCTTGCTTACCTGCTTGCAGAGTTCCTTTCTGCGATCCTCGGTGAGCTGCGGGAATGCGATACGGAGCACTCTGCCGTCGTTAGTGGGGTTAATACCGAGGTCGCTCGCCTGTATAGCCTTTTCGATGGACTTCAGCGTGGAAGCGTCGAAGGGCTGTACTACCAGAATTCTTGCCTCCGAAACAGAGATGGAAGCCATCTGGTTCACCGGGGTGGGCGCTCCGTAGTAATCAACGGTTATTCTGTCGAGGACAGAAGGGTTCGCACGGCCTGCACGGATAGTAGCAAGCTCGCTTTCAAGCGCGTTGACGCACTTTCCCATCTTTTCCTTGGTTTTGTCGAGTATTTCTTTCATAATGACACCTCTTTCATGATATTACTTAGGCTTATGCTTAGTAACCAGCGTACCGACAGTCTTGCCCATAACTGCGTCATAAATATTGTCGGGACGGCTAAGGTCGAATACTATAATAGGTATGTTGTTCTCGGTGCAGATAGCGGCAGCGGCGCTGTCCATTACCTGCAGCTTCTTCACGAGAATGTCGTGGTGTGTGATGACGTCATACTTCACTGCGTCGGGGAACTTCTTGGGGTCCTTGTCGTAGATGCCGTCTACCATGGTTGCTTTCAGCAAAATGTCCGCGGTCAGCTCTGCCGCACGAAGCGAAGCCGCGCTGTCGGTGGAGAAGAACGGGTTGCCTGTTCCGCAGCCGAAGATAACGACCCTGCCCTTTTCGAGGTGACGGATAGCCTTGCCGAGAATGAACGGCTCTGCGACCTGCTGCATTGTGATCGCGGTCTGTACCCTGACGGTGCAGCCAAGGTTCTCCAGAACATCAGCCACTGCCAGCGCATTCATTGCGGTGGCGAGCATTCCGATGTGGTCTGCTCTCGCCCTGTCCATGCCCTCGGAGGTACGTCCGCGCCAGAAATTACCGCCGCCGACAACTATGCCCATCTGAACGCCTGCGTCGGCGCACTTCTTAATGCTGCGGCAGATATTCTCGATGGTGGGAATGTCCAGACCGCTGCCCTTGTCTCCGGAAAGCGCCTCTCCGCTGAGCTTCAGCAGAACGCGTTTATACTTAGGTGTCTCTGCCTGAGTTACGTCCATATCAAATCCTCCAATCAGTGGGTGTGAGCATTAATAATCCAGAACTCGGATCCTTCCGAGGATCTCTGCGCCGTCGGATACCTTTTCAGCGGCAGCAGCGGTGTCCTTTTCGGACATAACGCCGGTGATGAACGCAAGCTCGTTCTCCGGCTGGTTCTTTCTGGAAAGGTATGTAACCTCGCCGAACAAAGCCTTGATGACCGCCCTGGTGACCTCGACGTTCTTTGCAGAAAGTCTGATATAGCTTGCGCACCTGAAGTCGCCGAAATCGTTGATGAAGTCCTGGGCGCTGTCTGCCCATGTGAGGGACTTACTGGTGTTCGCATGCTTTACAGCGGAAATGATATCGGAAACTACCGCGCTCGCGGTGGGGAGCTTACCTGCGCCCTTGCCGTAGAACACAACGTCGCCGGTAGCGTCGCCGCGTACAAGTATCGCGTTGAACACATCGTTTACGCCCGCAAGCTGGCTCTCATCGCTGATGACTGCGGGGAATACGCCGATAGAGATCTTGCCCTCGCTCTCGCGCTTTGCGCAGCCGATGAGCTTGATCTTGCTGTCGGAGCTGTCGCAGTACTCAACGTCCTCAAGGGTTATCTTAGTGATACCCTCGGTGTGTACGCTCTCGGGATAAACATGCTTGCCGAATGCCAGCGAAGCCAGAATACAGATCTTGCGGCATGCGTCATGGCCGTCTACGTCAGCGGAGGGATTTCTCTCGGCGTAACCCAGTTCCTGCGCGATCTTCAGAGCCTCTTCAAAGCCCATGCCGTCACGGATCATCTTGGTGAGAATAAAGTTGGTGGTACCATTCAGGATACCTGCGATCTCATCTATCTCGTTAGCGGAAAGGCAGGCATGGAGCGGCTTGATGATCGGAATACCGCCGCCTACGCTCGCTTCAAAGAAGAAGTTGACATTATTTTCCTTTGCGATAGCAAGAAGCTCTGCACCCTTAGCAGCGACCATCTCCTTATTAGATGTAACAACGCTCTTTCCAGCCAGTAGGGAGGACTTAACGAAGTCGTAAGAGGGCTTCAGTCCGCCGATCACCTCGGCTACAACTGTGACCTCCGGGTCGTTGAGGATAACATTGAAATCCTTGGTGAACTTATCCTTGTAGGGGCTGTCATCGAAATCCCTGACATCGAGGATATACTTGATGTCAAGCTCCTGTCCAGCCTTCTTTTCAAGGCTTTCCTTATTTTTATAGAAAACCTCAACTGTACCTGAGCCTACAACGCCGTAGCCCAGCACTGCGATCTTAGCCATAATCTACTTCCTTTCGTTTTGTGCGCATAAACAACAGTCCCGGCGGGAACAGCTTTAGCCGCTCTTGGTCAGGAAAAGTCGTTTTGTGCTGGAGAATATGCGGGAATACGGCGCGCTGTCTGCGTAACGGAACTCCGAACCGGAAACAAAAGCCGCAAAACACATAGTTCCCCGATTTACTATCCTGTTTATTATATCACAACACGGATCGTTTTTCAAGTAGTTTTTTCATTGCGGGGAAATTTATTCTGCAAGAATCGCCTCTATAGCTGAAAGCTCCTGCTCTGTGAAGTCTATTTTGTAAACAGCTTCCACGTTTTCCTTTATCTGCTCCGGTCGGGAAGCGCCGATGAGCACGGTGGTGACCTTACCCTCGCGCAGTACCCACGACAACGCCATCTGGGACAGCTTCTGACCGCGGGACTGTGCTATTTCGCTAAGCTTGTTCAGTTGTGACAGACGCTTTTCGGTAAGCTCGTTTCGTATCCATGTCCTGCCTTTGCCTATCCGGGAATCTGCGGGTACGCCGTTTAAGTAGCGGTCAGTGAGAAGCCCCTGATACAGCGGCGAGAACACCGACAAACCTATCCCCTGCTCCTTTGCGAAGTCACGAAGACCGTCCGCTTCTATCCAGCGGTTGAGCATAGAATAGCTGGGCTGGTTGACGATGAACGGCGTGCGAAGTTCCCTGAATATCTTCATTATATCCTCGGTCTGCGCTCTGTTATAGTTGGATATGCCTACGTACAGCGCCTTGCCCTGCCGGACTGCATTGTCCAGCGCGAGGGCGGTTTCCTCAAGCGGGGTGTTGGGGTCGAAGACATGGTGGTAATATATGTCAACGTAGTCCAGCTTCATGCGCTTGAGCGACTGGTCTAAAGAGGCGGTAAGGTACTTGCGTGAGCCGTTCCTGTCGCCGTAAGGTCCTTCCCACATCTCGTAGCCCGCCTTTGTGGAGATGACAAGCTGGTCGCGGTACTGACGCATTCCTCGGTCGAGGATCCTGCCGAGATTTTCTTCAGCAGAGCCGTTATAGGGGTTGCCGTAGTTGTTCGCCGCGTCGAAGTGAGTGATACCGAGGTCGAAAGCGGTGTGTATCATCTCCTCCATGTTGGCGAAGCAGTCGGCATAGCCGAAGTTCTGCCATAAACCGAGGGAAACCGCCGGGAGCTTTAATCCGCTGTTACCGCAGCGGTTATAAACCATTTTTTCATAACGGTGAGGGTCAGGTGTGTACATAGAATTACCTCCGTATCATTGATGTATAAAGTATAGCATAATACTGTGATAATTTCAAGTGGATTTAACGAAAAAAGCCCCCGCACAGGCGGGAGCTTTGTACGAATATCAGAACCTGTCCACATAGGCGTATACGTACGTCTTTTCGGCAAATTTTGCCGCAGA
>JBJFGA010000044.1:0-5359 GCA_051892275.1 Oscillospiraceae bacterium
AGGGGCAAGCCCCTCCCCTACGGGTATCCATGCAAATTGCAAACCACCCGGCAAAATCCGAATTATCGGGCAGACTATCTATCTTTCTTACTCATTATATCATAATCAAACATTAATTTCAATATAATACTATTATTTAATCGACTTATAGACAAAGTATATAAGTCGATGCCGCCGAAGCGGCGGCTGTCAAAACCCTTGGTTTTGACAATAATAGTATAAAAAGCAAAGCCGCCTATTATTTTGCTCAAGGCGGCATAAATGAATTTCGGCTGCACACTCGCTGCCACGGCTTTTACAGCCGCTTAATGGGATAATTGTATAAGGGCAATAGTTCCACAGATTTTGTACCGCCGCATACAATTTGTCCGCCCATATACTGTGCGCAATACCCAGCGGCGAGGTACTCTGTCATCTTTATATTCCATCCGCCTCGGAGAGGGTCATGCCGTTCTCTCCGAGTGGGATAGAGTGGTCAAGTCCGACGAATTTGCCGCTTTCCTGCCATAACACTTCCTTTACAAAGGCGTATTTTTCCTCGTCCCAGGTTTGAAAATCGTCAAGCACCAAGCCCCCGGTGTCACCAGAATTCGCATTGAAGCACCAGAAAGTGTGGTTCAGCTTGTTTTCCTTGATAAGCCGTCGCATATAGGTCATCCACGACAGATTCGGCTCCTTCATGAACCCGCCCCACTCGCCTATCAGCAGCGGCGCTGTTTCATTTTCATGAATGTAGAACCAGTTATCCCTCCAGCAGTCCTTCATAAGGCTGTCAAAGCTGTATCCGCCCTCGAACCACGGCTGCGCGTACACCGCAGGTCCATAATCGTGTGGAGAATATACCAGCTTGTTCTGATACTCCCCGAGATCAACAGGATAGTCCTTCACACCACGCAGAGTGCCGCCCCACCAGTTGAAGTAATAGTCGTCATCGTTTGTGGAGTGATAGTCGGAATTCGATGAAATATCAACAGGGTATATTTCTGTACCCTCTATCATTATCAGTACATTCGGGTTTTTCGCAAGTATTCTGGCAGCGGCGGTTTCGGCGGCATATTTCCAGTTGTTGTCATCAGCGGAGGAGTTCCATATCGCTGCGCCGCTTCCCTCATAGGGCTTTCCGTGAGGCTCGTTTTTTATGTCGTAAGCGATTATCGTATCATTATCCTTGTATCTGTCCGCCATCCATTCAAGTGCGGAATAAAACTCCTCCGCAGTCACCCTTGAAGTGTACCAGAGATTTACAGTGTGACCGGAAGCGTTTGTTTCAGCGCTGTGTATGTCCGGCATTACCTTGATTCCGTTTTCTTCAGCAAGCTTCAGGAAATAATCAAAAATCTCAAGGCTGTTCATGGCATTCAGTTCGGTATTATATGCGTTGTTATAATTCGCTTTCGGATATTCGCCGGAAGCCCACTGGTTTATCAGTTCTGCTGAGATCGGTACTCGTATCAGATTGAAGCCGTGGTCTGCAATAGCCTCCACTGTGGGCTTCAGTTCGCTGTTCCACAGACCATCGAACGTATTGGTGCCGGTATTGTAGCCGAACCAGTTTACACCGGTAAGCCATACGCGCTTTCCGTCCTTGTCAACTATCCTGTTTCCGTCGGTATAAAGCCAGTCGTCACCCTGAACCGCCTGCTCCGGTCTTTCAAGCAGCGCACTTACATCAACCGAGACCGGCTCTGTTCCGTTTCCGTTCTGGTTCCCATTGTTATTGTTCTGGGCGTTCTGATCGACATGACCTTCCTCGACAAGACAAGCTGTTCCGTTAAGATTGGCACTTTTGACGCTGAACGGCGAGGTAGTCCCAATATTACATCCGATAACAACACTTCCGCCAGTGGCGATATTGCTGTTGTATTCCGCGTTTGTGACTGTGAGTGTGCTTCCGCTGACGGTGTATGTACCATTCCAGCCCTCGCAGGAGCTTAATCCATCTATCTCCAGAACAAGCTCCCAGCCGTTGATACTGCCGCCCGTGTTGTTTGTGATTGCGAACTGCATTCCATACATCGTGGAGCTTCCGCTCTCCCATGAATTATCAACCGAATAAACAAACAGGACGCCGTCTTGTGCAGAAGCTATTTCTTCTGCGGCAGTCTGGTCCACTGAAGAGGTACCAGGCACTTCTGCGGGAGCGGTTACAATGATATCATTTCCTGACGGAGTATTTTCCGTGCCGGAATTACTTTCGGCGACTGATGAGGTCCCTCCGCCAGCCGTGTTGTCGGAACGTCCTGCATTTGTGATTATCAACGCAGCAGTAAGCCCGGCTATGACGGCTCCCATGGCTATAAATGCTGCGACGATCCTTTTGTCAGGCTTCTGATTATCATTCTTCATGCTTGAATACTCCCCTTTCACTCAAACAAGGTTTTTATACTAATAACCGTCTGAACGAAGGAAAAGATTTGCAGAAAGACAGTGCCGATATCTAGGAAAAGAAACGCAGGCGTACTGTATGTACGTCAAGTTTCTTTGACGACGATAGCGGTGCTGGATTTCTGTAAAGATTTCCTGAGTTTAAATGGTTATTAGTATTAGAGGTGACCTTATGTGATACCGGCTTCGATCTCCACTAAGATAGGCTTCAGCTTTACAAAATCGTTCAGAGCATATACACCATCATAGTGATCCTGCTCTATCTGAACATCGTCCCTGCCGGGAATCAGCCGCCAGATCGGTATTTTTCCCTTTGTATTCCTGACATCCCGAATATACCAGAAACCATCGTCAAGCAGAATATCTATGTTCTGCTCCACCATTTTCAGTGCCTTTTTGGCAGTGAAATAAAACTCGCTTACAGGAAGTACAGAATTCACCAGCCGGATATTGTCGCTTCGTATTCTCTGCAGTTTTTTTCTCTGGGATCTAGAGATATCGTCAATATCTATATCATCTGCGGAAGCTCTGGAAGTGATCACTACGAACTCCCAGTCCGGATGTTCGGCAATGCAGGAAACCACGGCTTCGACAAGCGCACGGTCTATCCAAGCCGGATCGGTGTAATACCGTTCTGGTGGCTGAATATGCTCATAACGGGCAAGAAGTATCCTTTCTTCAACAGAGCCTGCCTTTGCGTACATTTCTCCGCGGCGGTATATGTTGCCCGTTTCATCGGTGGTATAGCCGTCGTCGATCATTTTCTGCCGCGAATATTCCTGTTCCATGTCGCCTGTCCTGAAAAATACATCATCAATATCCAGACCTATTCGGAGTTTCAATGGCTTCACCTCTCTTTGCAACTATATAAAATTTTACCACAACCGGCAGCTATTGTCAAGTGCCCATATCCTTCACAGTAAACCTTTGGCGTCGGATACAACCAGACTGCGAATATTCGGGATAACGCAGCCGCCCGTCTTTCCGGAGCACGATGAACCGATTATCATACAACGGCTGTATTTCAATTCATGAGATAATTTCATAGAGATAATATGATATGCCCAAAATTCATTTTGGTAATAATGGACTGCCAGTGGCGCATTACTTGAAATGAGGTGATGAAAATGTCAGTGACAGAGGCAGCTGCTCCCAGCGGTGCAGTGGTCGAGATAATTGACAGCGGCTGGGCGGGCTGCACTGAAGCGGAGCTTGAACGCCGCAGAAATTCTTTCTTGAAAACTGCGGCGGAGCTTTGCGGAGATCAGCAGCTGAAAGAACAGTCCGACGAAACTACTGTTCCGGCATAACTCCATATAAAAGAGAACCGCTGTGTTGGCGCACAACGGCTCAAACGAGGTTTTTAGAGGTGACCAATAGGTAAAGGGAAAGAAATTGAAAGAATACGCAATTTATTTACGAAAGTCCCGGGCAGACCTTGACGCAGAGGCTCTCGGTCAGGGTGAAACTCTTGCCCGACACCGACGTCAGCTGCTGGAGCTTGCCGACCGAAACGGCTATGAGATAGGTGAAATATATCAGGAGATCATTTCAGGTGACAGTATCGAAGCCCGTCCGGAAATGCTCCGGCTGTTGTCTGATGTGGAAAAGCAGCGCTGGGAGGGAGTTCTCTGCATGGACATCGACCGTCTTGCCAGAGGTGACAGCGCAGATCAAGGAAGAATTACCCGGACGTTCAGCCTGACGGATACGCTGATAATCACGCCCAGTCGTACCTACGACATGGCAAATGACGATGATGAGGAATACGCGGATTTCGGATTGTTTATAGCCAGAAAAGAGTACAAAAGTACCCGCAGGCGCATGATGAGAGGCCGTATAGCTTCGGCAAGGGAGGGACATTTCATCGGCAGTACACCGCCGTTCGGGTATGATAAGGTCAGGCTTGAAAAGGGCAGAGGTTATACGCTTGCGCCTAATTCAGAAAGTGAAGCGGTGAAACTGATTTTTTCAATGTGCATTTCCGGCGATGGCTGTACGAAAATCGCAAAGCGGTTGGACGGGCTTGGAGTTACCCCTCGTTCCGGAGGGAAGTGGAGCAGGGCTACCGTCGCGGATATCCTGCAAAATCCTGTGTACTGTGGAAAGATACGCTGGCAGTACCGGCGTGAAAAGAAAAGCAGCAGCGGCGGCAGGATCACAAAACATCGCACTGTCACCGGCGAATACATACTTGTACATGGGCTTCATCAGGCACTGGTCAGCGATGAGGATTTTCAGCGGGCGCAGGAGGAGATGGACCGCAGGAAACGCACCTCTGTAAACATTGACGCGTCGCTTAGAAATCCGCTTGCCGGGTTGGTTTATTGCGGACGATGCGGAGCGCTCATGCAGCGTATGCACGCAAAAAAAGGGATCAGGATCTCCTGCCCGAATACAGGCTGTGATAATGTATCGACCGAGCTTTATCTGGTTGAGGAAGCCGTATTATCCGGACTTTCCGAATGGTTAAATACTTCGGTAGAAGCGAAGAAACCTCTTAAATCTCCGAAAGATGAAATAGCCCGGAATACTGTCGCAATGCTGCGCGCAAGGCTTGAAAAGCTGTCCGAGCAAAAGAACAGGATATATGCCTTTCTGGAGCAGGATATCTATACTCCTGATGAATTCCGGGAGCGCATGAAAGCGCTTACTGAACAGCAAAACTCGACACAAAAGCAGCTATCCGCCGCCGAAGCAGAGTTGGCAGAAACAGCACACGCTCCTCACTTTCGTGAGATCATTCCGCAGGTTCGTACCGTGATTGATATTTACCGCAGCGCTGATGCGGAGGATAAAAACCGCCTGCTGAAATCTGTCGTTGAAAGGGTGAACTACACTAAGACAAAGCGCTGCACGAGAGGGAAGGGCGATACTCCGCAGTTTAATCTGGAGATATTGCCGAAATTCCCGGCATAATAATACTAATAACCATTTAACCTCAGGAAATCTTTACAGAAATCCAGCACCGCTA
>JBJFGA010000045.1:0-5314 GCA_051892275.1 Oscillospiraceae bacterium
GCTTAATTACCTCGACCGCCTGCTTCTGACCCATTACCTCGTTGACCGCGGTGGTCTTGCCCTCAAGCTGCTTATACACCGAGAAGAAGTGGCGCATTTCCTCAAACAGGTGGCTGGGGAGCGCTTCTATTCCACGGTATGCGTTGTAGGTGGGGTCTTCAAATGGGATAGCGATTATCTTCTCGTCGTTCTTGCCGTTGTCAAGCATGGTGATAACGCCGATGGGGTAGCACTGCACCAGCACCAGCGGGTCGATCGGCTCGTTGCAGAGCACCAGCACGTCAAGCGGGTCGCCGTCGTCCGCGAGGGTGCGCGGAATAAAGCCGTAGTTCGCGGGGTAGTGGGTGGAGGTGTACAGTATTCTGTCCAGCATAATAAGACCGGTCTGCTTGTCCAGTTCGTACTTCTTCTTGCTACCCTTTTCGATCTCGATCACTGCGATAAAGTCGTTCGGGGTTATTCTCTCGGGGTTGATGTCATGCCATATATTCATTGTTTTTCTCCTTTGCTTTTGGTGTTTATATTATACTACTATTGCCGCATTTTTTCAAGTGCCTGAATGAAGAAATTTGTGTTGAATACCGTCACTTAATCCGCGGGTAATACATATTATGTTACAGGAGCGGAGCGCGGGCTTTATGGAGGTGCGGAGCATGGATTATCTGTTTCTCGGCGGCGACAGGCGCATTGTTTTCGCGGCGGAGCTTATTTCTCGGTGCGGCGCGATGAGTGCTGTTGGTCTGGGGGAGAATTTTCCGCTGCCGGAGGGAAAATGTCCAAGGCTGGTGCTTCCGCTGCCCTTTTCCCGGGACGGCGTGAACATTAACGCGCCGCTTTCTGAATGCCCGCTCCCGCTAAGTCTTATTGCGGACTATGCGGAGAGCGGCGGCACGGTGTATTCCGGCGGCACTTCTGCGGCTCTGGAGCGGCTGTGTATCGAGAACGGGCTGCGGCTGGTGAACTATTTCGCCGGGGAGGAGCTGACCCTGAAAAACGCGCTTCTGACCGCAGAGGGTGCGGTGTCACTGCTGATAAGCGAGTCCGACATATCGCTGTTCAATTCCGCTGCCGTTATCACCGGCTATGGCAGGATAGCGTATTACCTCGCCCGGCTGCTGCGGGAGTTCAACTGTCGGGTGACCATAGCCGCACGAAACCAGGTTCAGCGGGAACGCGCCATTCTGGACGGTATGTGTACGCTCCCGGCAACGCTGGTCGGACTGGCGGCGGAAAGCGCCGATTTCATAATAAACACTGTTCCGGCGGAGCTGTTCACCGCAGACTGCTTCGGCAAAATGCGAAAAACGGCGCTGTATATGGAGCTTGCGACAAAGCCTGTACAGCCGGAAAAGTCATTCGCACAAGCCGCCGGGGTGAAATACATCCACGCGGCGGGGCTGCCGGGGAAATTCTCTCCCCGGACGGCGGGAGAAGCGATAGCGCAGGCTATAATCACGGCGGGCTGACCGCCGGATACCGCGGAGCATACCTCTGCGGACGATAACGAAAGGAGGACTCCGCCCGTGAAATATGGGCGGTAACGATATATGACCGACATTTCAAAGCTCGCGGGGCTGAAGGTCGGGGCAGCGGTGTGCGGGTCATTCTGCACGTTTTCGAGGGTGTTCCGGGCGCTGTCGGAGCTTGTCGCGGCGGGCTGCGACGTCACTCCGATAATGTCCGAGTGTGCCTACACCACCGACACCCGCTTCGGCAGAGCGCAGGAACATGCCGCAAAGCTGTTCGACATCACCGGAAAGACAGTCCTGCATGAGATAACTACCACCGAGCCTATCGGCCCGAAAAAGATGTTCGATATCCTTCTGGTAGCGCCTTGCACCGGGAACACTCTCGCCAAGCTGGCGGCGGGGATAGTTGACACACCGGTCTGCATGGCGGTAAAGAGCCATCTGCGCAATCAGCGGCCGGTGGTGATCGCGGTGTCCACAAACGACGCGCTGGCAGGGGCTTCAAAGAACATCGGTACTCTCAGGAACTACCGCAACTTTTATTTCGTGCCGATATTCCAGGACGACTGCACCGCCAAGCCCTATTCGATGATCGCGGATTTCACCCGGATACCACAGACCATCGAAGCGGCGCTGGACGGCGTGCAGATCCAGCCGATGATAACCGGCGTGCAGTAATACTAATAACCGTTTGAACGAAGGAAAAGATTTGCAGAAAGACAGTGCCGATATCTAGGAAAAGAAACGCAGGCGTACTGTATGTACGCATTATCTGCTGCGCGGAAAACGCTCAAATTTCTTTGACGATGATAGCGGTGCTGGATTTCTGAAAAGATTTCCCGAGTTTAAATGGTTATTAGTATAAGGCAACACCGCCATGTGAAATGCACGGCGGTGTTTTGTTATGCGTCCTCGTTTGCGTCAAGCATGGAGAGTATCATTCCCGCAGTGCTGAAGCGTATGAAGAAGTAATTCAGCTGCTGCTTGGTTTCGTCCGACTGCACTATCCTGTCGGTGTATGACAGCATCTGATACAGCATGAAGAACATCACCCGGGCGGCGATATCCTCGCCCAGCCGGAAGTACTCCGGCAGCCTGTCTGCCGCTTGTGAAAGACAAAGCGCATGAGCCTTCACTGTCGGCGGCAGCGGCGCGTTCTCAATATCAAGGGTGGAGAAAAGCTCTGACGCGGGCACGAGCTGTTCTCTTACCGCCGCGTTCACCTGCTCCATTGACAGCGTTCCTTTTTCGCAAAGCTCCCGTATCCTGCGGCTTGCCTTTATGTAGATGTCCGGGTTATCCGGTTCCATTGTGTAGGGGGCGGGCTGTTCCATGACGGGGTCGTTCTGCGGGGGAATGTCGGCTCGCTGTTCGGGAGGAAGCTCGGTGTTCTCTGTTTTGGGTGGTAACTCCGGAATTGCTTCGGGTTCTGGCTCGGGTTCAGTTTCAGGGTCGGAGTTTATTTCGGCTATCGAGTCCAGAAGGAAGCTTATCGCCTGTTCCCGGGTCATGTCGGTGATGTCCTCGTCCTCGGGGATATCCGGGACTTTCTCCGGTATTATTTCGGATTGAATTTCGATGTCCGGCTGAATTGCACTCAACCAGTCTATTTTTTCCTCGGGTATATCTATGGGTTTCAACGGCTGCGGAATATCACGCGATTCGGTTTCTTCGGGGGCTTCCTGCGCCGGGGAAGGTGCGGGCGGCGCTTCAACAGGCGGCTGTTCCGGTTCGGTAATATTCCCTGCGTAATAGTCGAGGGCTTCTGCGGTGAGCCTGCCGGAGAGCGCTTCGCGGTCGTTGTCGGTCATTGCGGCGCTTATGCGGGTGATGTTGCTGATAAGCTGCCGCAGGAAGAACTTGTTCAGTGAGCAGTCAGAAATGCGTATCTTGTGGGCTGGCGAGCCTAACAGAAGTTCGTCCTCGAACGGGGTCTCGTAGCTGGGGAGTATTTCCAGTATCCGGATATCGCTGTAATAGAGCTGCTGAACATCACTGCCCAGCTTCACAAGAAGCCTGTCGGTCAGGAACGCGATACCACGGCTGCCGTCTTCAGCGGTTGATAGGTCGATAATTCCGACGGTCTCTTCCGGCGGAGCGAAGCCGCAATAGCGGGTGTCGCGGCAGTTTTCGGTTATTTTCGGCGCGAAGCTCCTGACTGTATCGCACAGATTCAACTGTTCTCCCCCCTGCCTGCTGCGTCGAGAAGCGAGTGTTTGATGTTCCACAGCTTCTCTGAAAGGTCAACGTAATAGTTGTGCGGATTCTCAAAGCGCAGCACCTCGTCCCAGAGGGTGTCCAGCTGCTGCGCACAATAGCTTCGAATCTCGTCAAGCGAGGGCTTTTCGTACACCAGCTCGCCGTTCCTGAACACCGGGACTTGCAGTTCCCGGGCGGTGAAGTCGGTGAGGGCCTTTTTCTTCCATGTGTAGTCCGGGTCGAATATCGTCAGCGGCTTGCTGCTGTCTATTGTTTCATCGTAAACGCACAGCTGGTCGGCAATTGCCTTGCCGGTCTTGTTTGAGTACAGCCGGTACAGCTTTTTGTAGTGCGGGTTGGTTATCTTGGCGACATTTTCCGAGATTTTTATCTTCGGGGTGATTACGCCGTTTTCCTCTACCGCCGAGAGCTTATACACCCCGCCGAACACCGGCTCGCTGCTGGCGGTGATGAGCCGTTCGCCCACGCCGAAAAGGTCTATCGCCGCGCCCTGGTTCAGCAGGTCGGAGATTATGTGCTCGTCAAGGCTGTTTGAGGCGACAATCTTGCAGTCGGGGTAGCCGGCTTCGTCCAACATACGGCGGGCTTCCCTTGAAAGATACGCGATGTCGCCGGAATCAAGCCGTATCCCCTTAGGGCGCTTGCCCAGCGGTTTTAGTACGTTGTCGAAAGCCTTTATCGCGTTGGGGACACCGCTTTTCAGCACGTTATAGGTGTCCACCAGCAGGGTGGTGCTGTCGGGGTAAGTCCGGCAGTAGCTCTCGAATGCTTCAAGCTCGGTATCGAACATCTGTACCCAGCTGTGCGCCATAGTGCCGGTGGCGGGGACTCCGTAAAGCTCGTCCGCGAGTACGCATGCAGTCCCTGCGCAGCCGCCGATATACGCAGCCCTCGCGCCCAGTACTGCGCCGCTTGCCCCCTGTGCCCTGCGGGAGCCGAATTCCGAGATGGCTCTGCCCTGCGCGGCGCGGTCAATTCGGCTCGCCTTAGTTGCGATAAGGGACTGGTGATTTATCAGCAGAAGCAGCATGGTTTCGATAAGCTGCGCCTGAATTGCCGGTGCTCTGACGGTGAGAAGAGGCTCGGCGGGGAACACGGGAGTTCCCTCCGGCACTGCCCAGATGTCGCCGGTGAATCTGAAATTACGCAGATATTCGAGGAAATCCTCCCCGAAAATGCCCTTGCCGCGGAGGTACTGAATGTCCTCGTCAGTGAAGCGCAGTTCCTGAATATAGCTGATAACCTGCTCCAGCCCGGCGCAGACAGCGTAGCCGCCGCCGTCCGGCACTCTGCGGAAGAACACGTCGAAATAGGCGATACGGTCTGCGTGTTTCGTGCGGAAATATCCGTTGCCCATTGTAAGCTGGTAGAAATCGCACAGCATTGTGCAGTTTTGTTCGGTTATCATGGTGACGCTCCTTTGCGGTGAATTTTGGGTTATTGATTAACTGATAGAAAAGTCGTAATTTAGGCGGGTACGCCCGCCGGCGATTCCGCCTTTTAAACCCATGCAATTTGCCGTAGGTAGACTAACGGCGGGGTTATTATGTTGCAAGAACAAATCTATTTAAAATTACCAGAATACCGTAGGGGAGGGGCTTGCCCCTCCCGCCTATACAAATCAC
>JBJFGA010000046.1:0-5269 GCA_051892275.1 Oscillospiraceae bacterium
CTTGCAACATAATAACCCCGCCGTTAGTCTACCTACGGCAAATTGCATGGGATTAAAAGGCGGAATCGCCGGCGGGCGTACCCGCCTAAATTACGATTTACGTTCCTGCTCACTCTGAATGAACGGGTCGGCGGACAGTTCCGGCTTTATCCGTGCGCCGCGGAATGTTCGCGCCGAGTAGTTCCGGGTGAGCCGCAGCACAGTTCCCGACAGGCACAGCACCACCGGCAGATTCACCGCAGCCATCAGCCCGTTGAAAAAGTCAGCTACGCCCCATGCCGCCGAAATATCGACCACCGCCCCGACTGCAATACAAATCGTGAACAGCGCCCGAAACGGCGTTCCCGCGTGGCTCCCGAACAGGAACACCGCAGCCTCGCTGCCGAAACTGCTCCAGCCAATCACCGTTGAAAAAGCGAACAGCACAACCGCCGCGGACAGCAGCTTCCCTGCCGCGCCGCCGAACACCGTCGAAAACGCCAGCGACACCAGCTCCACGCCGGTGACTTCCTCCAGCACGACCCCGGATATCATCGGTATCGTTTCCGAGTTGTCACGGAACAGCGGTCTGCCGCTGCTGTCCTCCGCCTGCACACCGGTCAGCTTCATGACGTTTGAGCAGACAGGCTCACCCCGGGCGATGTCCACCGTGAACTCATCGCCGGTCACCGAGCGGAACCGCTGCGGCTCGCCGCTGCCTGCGGTCAGAAGCGCCGTGCCCGAGGAGATAAGCCCCTCCTGCTCCGTCAACCGGAAGTACTGCGGCTGCAACGTCACGTTCATGAACGCCTCCTGCTGGCTCACCGCGCGGCAGGGGCTTGCCAGCAGCACGAACGCCGTCATGGAGCACATCACGATGGTGTCGAAGAACACCTCGAATATGCTCCACATTCCCTGGACGCAGGGTTCCGCCACGTCAGAGCCGACATGCGCCGCAACAGAAGTTCCCAGCCCCGCTTCGTTGGAGAAAACACCCCGCCGGAAACCCATGGACACCGCCTGCTTTATCATGTAGCCGCTGACACCGCCCGAAGCCGCCTCCGGCACGAATGCGCCCCGGATTATCACCCCGAACATCTCCGGAATGCGGGTGATGTTCGCCCCGAGAATGAACACCGAACCCGCTATGTACATCGCCGACATCAACGGCACAAGCAGCTCCGTCACCCTCGCTATCCTCATTGCGGGAGCCGCTGTCCTACCCTGCCGCCTGTTCCCGCCGAAAAAGATGAACGCCGCCACCGCCGCAAGCACGCACCCTGTCACCACCGCCGGAACGCCGAACCCGGACTTCATAGCCTGCGCCGCGGAGTTCATCTGCGCAAGGTTTCCCATGCCGAACGCAGACAGCACGCACGCCCCGGCGAACACCGACGCCAGTGGCTTCGCAAGCCGCTTCGAGAAACGCTTTTCCGCCAATCCGTCACGAATATAGTACATCGCGCCGCCGCTCCAGCCGCCGGTGCGGTTTTTCCTGCGGTAGTAAGTCCCGAGGACGTTTTCGGCATACCCGGTCATCATTCCCAGCACCGCCGACACCCACATCCAGAACACCGCGCCCGCTCCTCCGGCAGACAGCGCCGCCGCAACTCCCGCGATATTACCGGTGCCGAGGGTCGCCGCAAGCGCCGCGGACATTGCCTGAAACGGCGACACCGCCCCCTCGGACGCGGTGCGGCTGCCCTTAGAAAAGATAGTCCTGCGCAGCCAGTGACCAGCCTTCCTCACCTGAAAAAAGCCCGTCCTGACCGAGAAATACCCGCCTGCCGCCAGCATGAGCAGGAGCATTGGCGCTCCCCACAGGATATTGTTTGCGCAACTAATTACACTACTATATATACCCATAATACACCACACTCTTCCGTAAAATATCGGACAAGATATTCTATTGTTGTAAGAAAACTTTTATGCCGGACAAAAAATGTGTATTTTGCTGATTTCCTACTCATCATTTTGGAATTTTGTGAAATATAAAGATTTCTTAACACAATTTTTAGTTGCATTTTGCGTAGAAAAATGTTATAATATCAATAATAACAATAATTGCCTTTCAAAAGCAATAAAAAATGGTAAGTCTTCAGTTATATCCGGGGGGATTTTTTATGGCATTCCGCTGCAAAATACTTGTTATAGAGGACGACCCCGCCACTCGTGAAATGATGGAGGGGATCCTGAGAGAGGGTGCAAACTACGACGTTATCACCGCCGACAACGGCGCTGATGCAGAAATACTAGCAAACTCACACTGCCCTGACGTGATACTGCTTGATCTGGGTCTGCCGGACATAGACGGCACATCCGTCCTGCGCAATGTCCGGAATTGGTCAGAGGTTCCTGTGATCGTGGTATCGGCAAGAAACGACGAATACGACAAGGTGCAGGCGCTCGAAAACGGCGCGGACGACTACGTCCAGAAACCGATATGCAGCACCGAGCTTCTTGCAAGGATACGGGTCGCGCTGCGGCATTCGCACATCGGAAGATCGTCGGTGTGCTCCGACAGCAAGCTAAAGATAGGTAATCTTGTGATAGACTTTATGAAGTACCGGGTGTATGTCAACGGCGAGGACGCTAAGCTCACCCAGAATGAGTTCAAGCTGGTGTCAATGCTGGCGCAGTATGCCGGACAAGTTCTGCCATACGAGGACATTATCAGACGCATGTGGGGCCCCAACGCCCGCGCTGATAACCAGATACTCCGGGTAAACATGACAAATATCCGCCGCAAGATCGAAAAGGATCCCTCCCACCCGCAGTACATAGTCACCGAAAACGGCATAGGCTACCTCATGGCGGAGATACCGCCGGACACCGACCCTGACGACTTCTCCCGCTGATATTGACAAAACCGCGGTATCGTGCTATAATTTTTGTGGGAATGACGACCTCCCAGAGGGCTTTCGCCCCGAACCGCCACGAATTGTATGGCTGATGGCATCTGTAAAAATTTACATCGGGGACTGCTCCGGTGGGACTTTTTGCACAGAAATGCCGTCAGCCTTTCTGTTTCCCGCCGCCATGACAGGAGGTAATTCTATGCTGCTCAGCGCTGCACTTATCCTGCTTTCCGGGCTGATACTCGGGGAGCTTGCCGGACTTATTCGGCTGCCAAAACTCACCGGAATGCTTGCCGCCGGGATACTTCTTGGCGCGCTCGGGGTGCTCGACCCGAAGCTGATGGGTATATCCCCGGAGCTGCGGAAGATCGCCCTAATAATCATTCTCACCCGCGCCGGGCTGAACCTTGAAATATCAGACCTGAAAAAATGCGGCAGACCCGCCCTGCTGATGAGCTTCCTGCCCGCAAGCCTCGAGATAATAGGCGTAACGCTGCTCGCGCCGCCGCTGATGGGACTTTCCCTCACCGAGGCGGCTATGATGGGCGCAGTTCTGGCGGCGGTGTCCCCGGCGGTCATAGTCCCGAAAATGCTGAAGCTGCTGGAGGAAAAACGCGGCACAGACAAGCTGATACCGCAGATGATACTCGCCGGCGCGTCCATGGACGACGTGTTCGTTATCGTGATGTTCTCGGTGTTCTCCGGGCTGTGCGCCGGGGGTGAGATATCGCCGCTGTCCCTCGTCAATATCCCATTGTCGATACTGCTCGGCGCGGCTGTGGGCGCAGGCTGCGGGCTGGTCCTGTCGCTGATTTTCCGCAAAGTCCACATGCGGGACAGCGTTAAGGTCGTGCTGATACTCAGCCTGTCCTTTCTGCTGGTAACGCTGGAGGATTCCCTGCCGGAATACATAGGTTTCTCCGGACTGGTGGCTGTAATGGCGGCGGGTATTTCTCTGCGCTGGAAAGCCCCGGAACGCGCGGTGCGGGTGTCCGCGAAGTACTCAAAGCTGTGGACGGCGGCGGAGATAGTGCTGTTCGTGCTTGTCGGTGCGGAGGTAAGCCTCGGTGCTGCCGCCAAACTGTGGCTGCCGGTGCTGGCGCTGATATTCGGGGCGCTGATGTTCCGGTTTGCCGGGGTGTTCCTCTGCCTGCTGAGGACAAACCTTAATATAAAGGAACGGCTGTTCTGCATGATAGCCTACATGCCCAAGGCGACGGTTCAGGCGGCGATAGGAGGTGTGCCGCTGGCAATGGGGCTTTCCTGCGGCGATATCGTGCTGGCGGGCGCAGTGGTGGCGATACTTGTCACCGCAACGCTGGGAGCGTTTCTGATAGAGTTCTCGTCAAAGCGCCTGCTCAATGCCCAGAACACAGACTGACGCTGTGCCCCGGGAAGCTGCGGCTTTTCGGGGAGTATACCTTATGAATACAGTTTATGCCTGTAATTTCGCCAAAGCTTAATATTTTTAAAAAAAGCCCTTGACAAACAGTTTTATTTGTGGTAAAATAGAGATACCTCGAATGGGGTTTATTTTTTTGTGCCTGTTTTTATACAGCACGAGGAGAAAAAGCCCGCATTAAAACCCACAATCCCGTGGACGAGGGAGGCAATAATGCCCATAAGGGCAAGAAAATAGGAGGTGCCGAAAGTGAGAGTTAAAATTACACTGGCGTGTACAGAATGCAAACAGCGCAACTACAACACCATGAAGAACAAGAAGAATGATCCTGACAGACTTGAAATGAACAAGTACTGCCGCTTCTGCAAAAAGCATACTCTTCACAAGGAAACCAAGTAATCAGGAGGAGCTAGAATGGCAAAGGATATCGAGTCAAAGAAGAACGTTGGCAAGAGCACTCCCGAGGAAATCTCCGATGTGAAGGAAAGCGCAGACTCCAAAAAGGCAAAGGATAAGGACGAAAAGGGCAAGGAAAAGTCCAAGAAGTCCGCAAAGAGGCCCAAGAAGGGTATCGTCAAGTACTTCAAGGACGCTAAGGCTGAGTTCAAGAAGGTAGTATGGCCCACTCCCAAGGCTACGACAAACAACACCATCGTTGTTATCGTGGTATGTCTGGTGGCTGGTCTGTTCATCTTCGGCGTTGATTCGCTTTTCGCGTTCCTCAACAGACTGATACTGGGCTGACAGGTTCAAGGGGGTTAATATGGCTGACACAGAGGCAAAGTGGTATATACTTCACACTTATTCAGGCTACGAGAACAAGGTTGCCAGTGACATCATGAAGGTCGTTGAAAACAGACATCTTCAAAATCTCATCGAAGAGGTTTACCTTCCCGTTGAGATGACCACAGAGACCAAGGAAAACGGTAAACAGGTCCAGGTCGAAGAGAAGCTGTTCCCGAGCTATGTGTTCGTTAAGATGATCGTCACAAATGAGTCATGGTACATCTGCCGCAACACCAGAGGTGTT
>JBJFGA010000047.1:0-5269 GCA_051892275.1 Oscillospiraceae bacterium
ATTTTGAACCGAAACGCGGTCCGGGACTGCCGGAAAGGACATCACAGGTCGATGTCCATGGTTTCAGTGTTGTTGAGCACATCAAGAGCGGTTTGAGCCTTGGAAAGCATCTCGCTCACCTCATTGTAGTCCGACTCCACCTTTTTGATGTCGTAATTTGCGTAGCGGTAATCAATGATGTTGCTGCCGCTGGTGCGGGAAAATATCCTCGACTTTGGAAGTAACGACTTCATAGATGACAGCTTTGACTTCTTTTCCGAAAGCTGCGGAATAAGCACCAGCATCTGGTCTACCGTGATATCAAAGCCGGGAACTACGTGGGTTATGTTAAATCGGTTGATGGCGTGCTTAACCTTGCGTATCTTGATTTCCAGTTCCGCGAGATTCTGCTGTATCGATTCATAATCGTATTCCGGGCGAACCGAGTCCACATCCTCGCCAAGGGAAGCGATAAAAGACCTGCTCTCGGTTTCCAGCAGTAAAATGTCCTGGTGTTTTTCTTTCAGCTGGCGCAGCAGCTTCGCGGCTTCTGCTGATGTATACTTCATGATCTTTCTCCTTTCAATCATTCCTTGTGAACGAATAAATTATAGCATAGTGCAATGATTCTGTCAAGCGTTTCCCGGGAACTTTGACACTTTTAGATTGTCGCAGTAGTGCTTGCCAAACATTCGCAAATGAAACTTTTCTTCCTCGCGAAATCCTAAAGTGATAATCGCGCATATTCCTTCATTCAGAATTTGAACAAATTATCATAATTTATCGAAGAACAACACATATTTTTGCGGGATTTTTACCAAAATGTTGCATTTCTATTGTAGTTTTGCAATTTTAGTATTGACAACTTGCAAATTCAGTTGTATAATAAACCCATAAAAAACAACTCCGGATCACCGGAAAACGAAGAGCAAAGGGAAAGGACGCAACATGATACGTTTGGAAGATGTCCATAAGAGCTTCGGCGACCTTGAAGTACTCAAGGGCATAAACCTGCACGTCAAGGAAGGCGAGAAGCTCGTTATAATCGGACCGAGCGGTTCCGGCAAGAGCACGCTCATACGCTGCATGAACTACCTTGAAGAACCGACCTCCGGGAAGGTTTATGTGCACAACCACCTGATGTCACGAAAAAGACGGGCATTCATCAATAAGGTCCACTCCTCAATGGTGTTCCAGCAGTTCAACCTCTACCCGCACCTGACGGTGCTCCAGAACTGCATTCTTGCACCGATGAAGCTGAAAAAGATACCCCGCGCCGAAGCAGAACAGACCGCGATGACCTATCTGAAGCGCGTCGGTCTGGAAGAAAAAGCGCACGTCTACCCGACGACACTTTCCGGCGGACAGCAGCAGCGTATCGCGATAGCGCGGGCGCTCACCATGCAGAACCGGATCATATTCTTCGACGAACCCACATCGGCACTTGACCCCGAGATGGTGCAGGAAGTGCTTGACGTAATGATCGAGCTTTCCCACGAAAAGAACTTCACCATGGTCGTAGTGACACATGAAATGGGCTTTGCTCGGGAAGTCGCCGACAGGATAGTGTTCGTGGACGGAGGAAAAATTCTTGAGGAGGGCACTCCCGAGCATTTCTTCAACAACCCAGAAAACGAACGCACCAAGGCATTCCTGAGCAAAATAATCAGATGATCCGCCGAAAGGCTGATTAATAAAAAAAGAATGAGAAAGGGTAAACAACTATGAAACTGAAGAAATTATTTGCAGCATTAGCTGCCGGAACAATGATCTTCTCCCTAGCAGGCTGCTCCGGAAACTCCACTTCCAGTACCGCTGACACAAGTTCCTCTGTGGCTGACGAAAGCTCCGCAGCCGAGGATTCCACCGCGGCAGGCGGCATCTTAAAGGTAGGCGTTAAGGACGCGGTCATCGGCTTCGGCTATAAAGACCCGCTTTCCGGCGAGTACGAGGGTCTTGAGATCGAGCTTGCAAAGAAGATCGCAGACAGCCTCGGATATGACGATGTAGAGTTCACCACCGTTACCGCGGCGACCAGAACAGAGCTGCTGGATTCCGGCGACCTTGACTGCGTTCTCGCAACATTCACCATCACCGAAGAAAGAAAGAAGAGCTGGGACTTCTCCACTCCCTACTACACCGACGCTGTAACAGTCCTCGTTGAAAAGGCTGACGGCATCACCGACCTGTCTGGTCTGGTAGGAAAGAAGATCGGCGTTTCCACCGGTTCCACCTCTGCTTATGCAATGGTAAAGGCAATGACCGAAAAGGGACTTCTCGGCGATTACACGCTGCCCGAGACCTCCTCTGACTTCGATATCTCCGCATTCAGCGTTGAGGGAACCAGCTTCGAGCAGTTCGGCGATTACCCCGCGATCTCCAACGCAATGACCGCCGGCACTGTTGACGCGTTCTGCGTAGACAAGTCCATTCTGGCTACCTACAAGAGCGACGACCGCGACTACATCACCGATACCTTCTCTCCTCAGGAGTACGGTGTTGCTACCAAGAAAGACTCTCCCCTGTCCTCCAAGATAGACGACCTCGTAAAGGGCTGGCTTGAGGACGGCACGATCTCCGGACTTATCACAGAGTTCGGTCTTGACTGATGACAGATTAAAGAATGCATAGCAAATGGCGGCGGCATGGTTGCTGCCGCCATTACTGACTGAGAGGCGGGATAAAATGTTTGACGCAGAAAAATGGGGGCTTATCTGGACGCACCGGCAGACATTCATTGACGGTACTATTTCAACGCTGCTGATGGCGCTGTTCGGGCTTCTGCTCGCAATGACTATCGGCATTATCATGGGACTTATGGCGACCAGCCATTCAAAGCCGCTGAAGGCTGTCGCCCGCGTCTATGTTGAGGTTATTCAGAACACTCCAGTCATGCTGCAGGCGCTGTTCCTGTTCTACGCGGTTACCTTCGCGGGGGTCAAGGGTTTTTCGGCGCTTATCTGCGGCATTATATCGCTGGGTATCTACCATGGCGCATATATCTCCGAGGTAATACGAACCGGTATCCAGTCCGTGCCGAAGGGTCAGTCCGAGGCGGCTTATTCACAGGGCTTCGGGCAGGTCGCGACTATGGCTTACATCGTGCTTCCACAGACGATAAAGATCATTCTCCCGCCTATGGTAAACCAGGTGGTGAACCTCATCAAGAACACCTCCTGCATGTTCCTCGCGGGCGGCGCGGTAGACCTCATTTCACGCACCAACGCTTTCGCGGTCGGCGAGGGCACTGGCTCGGCGGCAGGTCAGGGATACATAGTCGGCGGTATAATCTTCTTCGTTATATGCTTCCCGCTGTCAATGATAGCTTCCCACTGGGAAAAGAAGCTCAAAGCCCGGGACAACGCTACCGTTACTGTCCGCAAGAAGGCTGACGACATTACCGACGCAGAGCTTGACATGATGATCAACAGTGAGGAGGTGGGCAAGTAATGGAAGAGTTAATGGGCAGCCTTAAAATGATAACAAACGGCAGCGTGCTGCTGTATATCCTTAAAGGCGTTGGCTTCACGGTCGCCATTGCGTTCTTCGCGGTGGTTCTTGGTATCATTATCGGAACTGTACTTGCACTCGCCCGCAACTACTGCACAAAGGGCTGGCTGAACATTTTCCGCTACATCTCCATCGCATATATCGAGGTTTTCCGCAACACTCCGCTCATGCTGTGGATGTTCATTGGACTGGTGTTCTTCCCGTCCATCGAGTTCCCTTCCAGCGCTGCGAAGTTCTTTGAGCTGTCGCGCACAGAGCTTGCGGTGCTTGTCAAGGCGATAATCGCGCTGGTGCTGTTCACCTCGTCGGTTATCGCAGAGATCGTCCGCGGCGGACTTAACTCTATCCACAAGGGGCAGTTTGAGGCGGCGTATTCACAGGGCTTCAACTTCTTTCAGACCCTGTGGCTGATAGTACTTCCCCAGACCTTCCGCAACATCGTGCCGACTCTGCTTAGCCAGGTAATCACCACGATAAAGGACACCTCGTACATAGCGAACATCGCCATTGCGGAGCTGATGGGCAAGACGTTCCAGCTTATTCAGATCTCGCCGAGGTACACCGGGTTCACCACCCAGAATGTTTCAGACGTATTCGTGCTGTGCGGACTTGCATGTGTTATCTACTTCGTGATAAACTTCACGCTGTCCTGTATCGTGCGCCACATGCAGAAGCCGAAGAAGCACACGACCGTTGCTGTGGCTAAGGCGAATTGACCGAAACACAAAAGCATTACGGGAGGGGGAAGCCCCTCCCCTACATTTATGAGGTGTTTATGAAAATTGCGATAAACGCCCCGTTTTCCGGGAAAAACATTGAACTGATACGCCGTGCGGCACCAGGGTGCGAGGTGGTATGCGGGCTGGAAAACTCCACGGGTGCGGAGATATTTGTCGGAAATCCCAGCGATATGCCGGACACTTCCGCGCTGAAGCTGTTTCAGTCCACCAGCGCCGGAGTGGAAAAGCTGCTCGCAAAGGAACTGCCCGGGGACGTTATCATCACCAACACAACCGGAGCATTCGGCGGAGTTATCGCCGAATATATTCTGGCGGGACTCCTCGCCATCAGCCGCGACCTGTTCCGCTATAAGGAACAGCAGCGGCGGCATGTCTGGGAGCCTCTTGACGGCGAGAGAATGCTGTACGGGAAGAATGCGCTGTTACTAGGCTGCGGCGACCTCGGGAGCGAAACCGCCAGAAGGCTGCACGCGTTCGGGGTGAGCACCACCGGGATACGCCGCTCGCCTGCCCCAGTTGAAGGCTTCGACCAGGTTTTCGGCGTGGATATGCTGAACGAACTGCTGCCGGAATCAGACATTGTGATATGCTGCCTTCCACATACCGCCCACACCACCGGAATGCTGGACAGACAGCGGCTAGGGCTGATGAAGCGCGGCGCTATGTTCGTGAACGTAGGCAGAGGGTCGCTCGTTGATACACAGGCACTGGTTCAGCTGCTGGAAAACGGAAGTATCTCCGGTGCGGTGCTGGACGTGTTCGACATAGAGCCGCTGCCGGAAAGCTCGCCGCTGTGGGATATGGAGAACGTGCTGATAACTCCGCACATTTCGGGACCGTCCTTCGGGCATTTTCAAGAGGTGGAAAGGCTCATCACCGATATCTGCACGGACAACATCTCGCGGTATCTCACCGGGAAGCCTCTCAGGAACGTTGTCAGCAGGGAAAGCGGCTACTGCTGCTGAAAACACTTTCACCCCCGATATGAACGGGGGGCATCTAAGGGATATGGTCGCAAACCCGCATTACAAAAGGAAATG
>JBJFGA010000048.1:0-5255 GCA_051892275.1 Oscillospiraceae bacterium
GTGTTATTTACATCTCGTGCAGGTATCGGAAAAACCGCTATATTACGCAAAGAAGGCTGTACAAATCAGGGCTTTCAATCTATTGTTCCTCATAAAAATGAACTTGATTCTTACTTTATTTTTTCACGCACAGAGGAACTGAAAAAATATGGTGAAACTAAAGGAGCAGGCTCAACTTTTGTAGAAGTATCAGGTAAACAAATGGCAAATATGGACTTGATGATGCCTACAACATTTGAAGAACAACAGCAAATCGGCACATATTTCCGCAACCTCGACCACCTTATCACCCTTCATCAGCGTAAGCAGAAATCCAATATATTTGGATAGAGTTTTTGCGCTCTAATAAAGCGTAAGTGTTACCAGACTAGCTAAAACGCCGGCTGAATATTCTTCTTGCAAGAAAAATTATCAGTCGGCGTTGATGTTCATAATGATAAATATCATTGCTCAAGTGCAGGTGTTAACAGCTTGGGTATAGCGCTTTATTCGCTATCATTCATATTTCTCTCTACTACTGCCATTATCTCATTCAAGCGGTTTTCGCCTATACCCTTGATTTGCCCTATCTCAGCTCTAAGTTGGTCAAGGTCAACCGCAGTTTCGGAATAGCGTTCTTCAGCCTCTTTATAAATTTCAGCGATAAACTGTTCCATCTGCTCACGATTGAATGCCTTTATCTTCTTATAAGTGTCACGACTCAATGTGAATACTTCCTGTTCTGCCATTAGTGATATTCCTTTCTTTTTCAGTAATTCGGTAAAAGCTACTCTTATTATATCACAAATCAGAAAAATTGCAACAGAACAAGCGAATTTTTTATCCCGTTGGATTGCAGTTTTTGCAAGGTACATAGCCTTGTGCTATCGCTCCGGCATAATCGTCCGTGTACGCCTTGTTTTTCTCTTTCATTTGGTCAACAGAGGAGCAACTTGGGTAATGTATCTTTTTGGTGTTGGTGTTCAATACATAGGTGACGCTTGTCGGTTCTTCCTGTGGTTCGGTCACTTGCGTGGCGGTAGTTGTAACAGGCGGTGTGTATTCAACGGGAGCGTTATTTACGGTGATGTCTTTGCCGTCCGAACGGAACACAATAGTGCCCTGAATATCTGTGCGGTACACATTGATGTTGCGGTCATAAAGCCGCTTAAGGACAGCCTCGTCCGGGTGTCCGTATGGATTAAATAAACCGCAACTTATCACGGCATAAGTTGGCTCGACCTTTTTCAAGAAATTTGTGGTAGATGAGGTATCCGAGCCGTGGTGTCCGACTTTAATAACGTCGCACTTGATGTTAGTCCAAATACCATCTTCCTCGGCTTTCTCTGCGTCGCCTGTGAAAAGAAATTTGTTCTCGCCGTAAGTGAGCTTAATGACAACAGAATTGTTATTGCTATCCTCTGCAATCGCTTTCGGCGCAACTACCTCAACAAGCAATTCGGGTTCATCAAGTATGACCGATCCTGACATTACCTCATGCGCGGCAGCTCCGTTGTTCTCTACTGCGGTAAGCATATCGTCAAAGGTCTGGGTGGGGTTTACATACGATGTCATGTAGAAATTATCGGATGGGAAAGTATTAAGTACGTCTGTCATGCCGCCTATATGGTCGCTGTGCGGATGGGTCGCTACAACATAGTCCAGCGTGTCATAGCCTTGACTATAAATATAGTCAACTACTTTATCTCCGTACTCGCGCTCTCCTGCGTCGATAAGCATAGTTTCTCCGTTTGGCAGCTCTATAAATGTGCTGTCGCCTTGCCCAACGTCGATAAAGTGGACTATCAGCTCTTGATATTCAACAGGCGTTTCTGCGGCGATCTCGATTGTTGTAGTGGTGGTTGGAGTGGTTGCTGCGTGGGTGGTTTCCGGAGCGGGTGATTCGGTAGATGTGATGTTCGGTTCCGGTTCTTGTGTGGGTTCTGAAGATATGGCTTGCGTAGGTTCAATAATTTCGGACGAGGTGCTTGTTGTGGGTTCTTCGCTGCTTTCATCATCGCTGAAAGATGATATTGTAGTCGATACTATCGTTGCGCTTGCTTGTATGGGAACATTGGCGCGGTCTGTGCAGCCGGTTATAAATAATAATGCCAGTAAAATAGCTGAAAAATGTCGTTTCATAGTGTACCTCTTTTCGTCTTATCTCAGTATATGTACTAATACTATCACACTTTACACCTTATTATCAATGGTAATTTTACACAAAACTACACCTAAATAATACTATTGACTACACCTTGATATACATTATATTCTTTTGGATAATATACTATAATATAAGTGTAGGCAATACAGTATATATGGGTCATGCAGAGGTGCTGGATATGAATGTTGGAAACAAGCTGCGATTTATAAGGGAAACCAAGAAAATCACGATATACAAGCTGTCGAAAGACACAGGTATCTCTCAAAACCATATCAGCAGTATTGAGCTGGGAAAACGGCAGCCAACTGTCGAAACACTCTCGCGGCTTATTGAGCCTTTAGGTATAACGCTCGCAGAATTGTTTAATGAGAGCGACGAGGTTATGTTTCCCACGCAAGAAGAACGGCTGCTTCTGGAGAATTATAGGTGTTTGCCAAAGGACAAAGCCGTAGCTCTGCTAAATTTAAGTGAGCTGCTCCAGCGATAACTTGTGGGCGGACACTCCTTTCTGAATAACAAAAATGCCCTGCGCCGCCGGCAAGCACCGACAACGCAGGGTATTTATTTATTCAGCAATGGTGGTATCTCTGTATCCGTTAAATTCCTTGTCGAAAAGGCTCTCAAATTCCTCGGAGGAAAAGTCCTCGGCGGCATAAGGCAGGCAGATTATATCTGAGAAATTCTGCCCGGACAACACCTTTTCTATCGTGGAACAGCCCTCGTCCTCTATCTCTATACTGCGGTCAAGGACGGAGCTGTCGGCAAACGGCACAAGCACCTTGTAATTTATCTGCGGCATCATACTCTGCGCCGCGTATGTCATCCAAATCTCGCTCCATGACACACCGCCGACAAGGTATATCAAATCAAAACCCACAAGCAGACTTGCTGTTTCCGCGCGTATCGCTCCGAAATCATGTATGATAACATTTACCTCTGCGGGAGCAGCGCCTTTCTTATATAACGAAATTCCGTTTGTGAAGATGTGGTCGCCGTCGTTCACGCCGTTGTACATATCGCAGAGCATATCAAGCTGAAGGTCGCTTGCGTCGGAGCCGGCAGAATTGCAGATAGCTGCCGTCGCCTTGTGCTTTACAAAATAATCCGCTATATGTATCGCGGTAGTCGTTGTTCCTATGCGCGGTTGTGCGCCGATCACGGCTATTTTCAGCTTTGCATTTGCGAATGTGGGCTTGGCAGCTTCTTTTTCACGGAGAGCCTGTTCATATCGTGCCTCTGCCGCCGGGTCATAGCCACGCTGGTATCTCCGCCATTTCTTATGGGATAAACCGTCCTCGCTTAGACATTCAGCAAGGTCGTTCATCATCAGCTTGATGTTTTCCTCAATATCATTTTCATCGTATCTCGCCACTATGTTGGTTATACCGATACTGATAAGACCGTCAAGCAAATCGTCACCCGCGTAATGCTCTGCCGCATAGACAACGATACGCGCGTCCGTCTGAAACTGCGCCGCTTTCATACAGTTGAGAAATTCTGCGCTGTCCCCGCAAAGAGCCGTATCAAAAATATAAACGTCATGAAAGCGCATATTGCGGAGATCGGAATTAACAACGTCCTGCAAATCTGTCGGACCGGAGAATGTGATTTTGGTAGGCTTAATGCCGCGTTCCTTGCAATAGCGGTCAATAATGCCTGCGTTCTTGGTTATCGAAAAAAGAATAGGGTTAGTGATTTCTGACATAGTAACAAGTCCTTTCTTTAGAATTCGGCTGTGTTCTGCTTGTCCGCAAGTTTGTAGAGTATTTCTGCGATAGCTTCCCGCGATAAGTCGCCTCTGCCAAAAGCAATACGGCTGACCTCGTTCAGCGCATTGTTGCTGTCGCGCTCTGCGTTGCGTATTACGGTAAGTACGGCAAGCAGCAGTTTTTCGGTATTGACCGTATGCGGTCTGTTGTTTACAAACTGTCCGCGCGGATTGTTCTGAGTTGCCCGTTCCCCTTGTCTTATTGCCTTAATTATGGCATTTCCTGCGGCGGTATAAATATCGTCGTTCATCTTTCCGGCATACTTGGCTATTTGATATTTTCCCCAATCGGTTTCGGTACTGTGCAGCGTTTCGTTGTAAATACGGCGGGTTTCGATAAGCTGTTCATAGAGCCGCCTTGCCTCGTCGCTGCTCTGAATAATGAATGTTGTAAGCGCATTTATCTCGTCCTTGACAGGCTGCGGCATATATGCGTAAACAAGGCGACCTGTTTTCGGCAGCATGGAGCGTATTTTTTCAAGCCGTTCAGCAATTTCGTCAAGAACAGGGGCGGCACCGGTTTCCTTTCCAACCTCTGTTTTGAACTGACCTAGCAGCTCGTTCTCCTTGCTCCGCAGGTTCACATAGAAATCGTGGTAGGTATTCTTAATAACCTCAACCCGTATTTTGTCGCAGGTTTCGGGAGCAACTTTGTTTATGTAAACGCTCTGCGCTTTATCCCAATACATTAAGTGAATATGCGGCTGTCCTTCCTTAAGGTGAACGGCGGCAAACCACTCAATGTTGGTCGCGTCCATATTCATGTGCTTTGCGATAACGCCTATCTGTTTTCGCGCAAAACTCTGCCAATCGGACAGGGAGTATAGTCCGGCTTCCTCTGCGGTTTCGGGAGTGAATGAAAACACGCAGCGAAATATATTGCGATACGGAGTGGTCATCTTTCGGATATGGCTCTGTGCCGCCTCCATTGAACAGCTAGGGTAATACTCGTTATTGATATAGCCAAACAAGCCGTTTCCGGTGTCGGCATTGACCGCAGCTCCCGGACGATTGCCGAGGTAGCGGAGATGTTCTTCGATTTCGGTTTTCGCAACACCGTCGCGCTCTCCTATGTACCGCAGGTGTTCCGCATTTCTTACGGCTGCGTATGGGTGTTTTGCTTTCGCAGGACGGTCGCGCTGCTTGAAGATGATTTTGGGTGTCATATTTTTCTCCTTGTTGACAGAGTTGGGATATTGTGCTATACTTAAGATAAAAACTGCCCGATATATCGGAATTTTTATTCCGAAACCACCAGTCAGGTACTGACGGTACGATATACTCAACTCAATTCATTCTCTGAAAGGAGCATACTGCTAAAAACGCCATGATGCAAAACAA
>JBJFGA010000049.1:0-5242 GCA_051892275.1 Oscillospiraceae bacterium
GTATTTCGGTCGATAATCTGAAAATCGATTATATATCGCCTGCGCCTTTATCGGTCGATGATCTGACCTATACGCTCAATGTTAAGTACACTTACGACTTTGAAACCTCTTATGAAGTAAGTTTCGATGCTGCGACAGCAGATTTTGATACTATCCTGTCCAGTGTACCGGCTGACGCTTACTTATACTGTTATTCTGCGAAAATCGACCTTAAACCGGGTATTTATACCGAAAGCGATTTTGCCGCAGGTGACATCATTGTTCTCGGCGCTGCAGCCAGCAGTGATGTGAGATATGATATTAATGGTCAGTCGCTGGAATTTGCATATAACGGCGTAACCGAGCCATACTCGCGTATTGATATCACCCACTTGTTCGGTGGTCTTACAAGCGGTGATACCACCTTGGCTCAGCTCGACAAGATATACGACACGATCAATGTCAGCGAACTTGTTGTAGACTCTTGCTCGCTGGGAGATGATTATACTGCCGAGGACTTTTCCGTGTCAATAGGCGCTGATCTTATCGATGCAAACGGCAATGAAACAGGCACTCAGTATTTTTCGAATTCCGTGGAAATCAACTCGTTCGGTAACGATGACGAGCGTGTGAAGAGCATCTGGGTACAGGTGACCGCGAAGGAATCCCTTATCGAGAAGAGTGGCATCTCTGCGGGTACGGTATTCTATGTAAACGGTCAGCCCGATGATATCTTCAGATATGAGTACACCGGCAAGCCGGTCAATATGCAGGTAAAGGGCGCCACCAACGTTTATGGTCTTGAATGCCGCCTTAACATTGATCTGACGGACTACCTGCGGGCAGCGCATGACGATATTGTAACGCTTGGCGATCTTCGCCGGTACTATTCTCATATCGCATTTACCGGCTTTGTAGCAAGCTCTGTCGGCGGCGATGTTCCTGATGACTTCGATCTCGGTCAGGTTTATTATTCTTACAGCATGATGACTGACAACTATGCCCACTGGTATGGCTGCTGGAACAATTCATGGAATTTGAGTGAGATCGCAGGGTCTGATGACGAGATCATAGACAGTGTGTTTGTAGACATCTGTGTTTCTGAGAGCTATCTGGCTGAACTGGGGCTAAATATCGGCGACACTGTGACTATAAACCCCGGAGACCAGAATGTATGCAAGGTAGAAGCAGGTATTGGCAATGCTGTTACCGCTACTGCTTTCAAAGACGACGATGGCAGGATCGGATTTAATGTAATTAGGGAGTCCATTGATATCCCTGGAATTACTATGGGAGAATCTACCGTCGGCGACCTTATGGCTGCGTATGGTGCTATTCACATTACTGACGCAGATCTTGTGGGAACATCTGACCCCAGATTAGACTTCAGTGACTTTTATACCATTTTCCATCTGAATATCAGTGCAACTGAAGAGAACCCCGACTCATGGGGAGCTATAACTGTTCATCAGAGGACGATCTTTGATCTCAATGACCGCCGGAGCGTATACCATTATGTTGACAATGGCAGTCTGGAACCCTTTGATTATGATACGAACAGCACGATGAACTACCTCTTGTTTTCTATATATACCCTTGACGATCTTGCTGACAAGGGCTTTGAAGAAGGCGACGAGGTAACATTCTATTTCAACACTCTTCCTGACCCTGTGACTACCGACGACTGGGCAAATCTGCATGTAGAGGGGTATAACCTCGTGTGGGACGCTCACCCGCAGGAGAATGATTATGTTGATGAAGCCAACCTAGCAGATTACCGCCTCTATAACAACGGAAATCTTCTCACTAGCAGATCGTTTGATGCCACTTATGACGGGCGTTCTATCGATCTTCGCAGCCTGTTTGCGAAAATGGATATAGAGTCCGGTGAGATGAATCTCTCAATTGCTCTGTTTGACACCAATGCATACGCAGAGGTTGAGCGTTCTGCTGAACTGGCATACCATAACACTATGGGCAAGGTCCTCGACAGTGTTGCTGTTCCCGATGTAGAGAGCTTCACAGTTGATGGTTCCACCTATATTATGAATGTTAATAAAGCGTCTGATGAAGATATTAACGTGCTTGTCCTGAATACAGAGAAATTCTGCTTCACTGACAGTCATTGTTTCTGCATCTCTGATGATACTCAGGGAACGGTAGGTCTGTACAGAGTCGATAAGTACGGCAACCGCAGCAAGACTATATCTGTTCCCTTACCCGAACAGGAGGACTGGGCAAATCTGCGCGTTGAGGGGTATAACCTCGTTTGGAACGCCCACCCGCAGGAGTCCGAGCAGTATAATTCTGACAGCAACAGTGTTGGATATTGTATTTATGCAGACGGTGAGCTTGTTGTACATTATTATTATTTCTTTGATGAAGATGGCAACGGTTTAAGCGAATATTCCTGGGATCTTCGGTTAGGGTTAGCGAATAAGAATATTGAACCCGGTGAGATGACGTTTTCAGTCGCTTTGCTTAACAGCGGCGGATGGGCTGAAGTTGCAGCTTCTGAAGAGATCACATACAACAATGAGATGGGACAGACGCTGGATAGCGTTCCTGTTCCGGTTGTTGAGAAGTTTGAGTATCTCACCGACAACCAATATACTATTTCATTTGAGGAAAATCCCGATATATTATGTTATGTAGTCGATTGGGATTCGAACTTGTATGTTACTCAGGGTGGAACATCTTATAGTAGTGGTAATTATATTCCACCCAAAACGATAAAGGTTTATAGTGTTGACGCATACGGCAACAGAAGTAATCCTATTACAGTAGATGTACCCGAAAATCCTGACGATTGGGCTGATCTGCACATTGACGGGTATAACCTCGTGTGGAACGCTCATCCGCAGGAAACTGAGTATGCTCAGTCTGACCGGGTATCATACAATGTCTATTACTCGTTTAATGACATAGAAAATCTGTTACTTGACAGAGTGTCATTTGACAATGCTGCAGATGACGGCAGCGATGTTATCCATACAGCGGATCTTCGTGTTCTGTTTGATTCAGTAGTAATTGATCCCATACGCTTTAAGTATGAAAAAATCAAGCTGAGGATCTGTCTGTATGACGAAACTACCGGCGAAGAGATCGGCATGAGTCTGAGACTGGAATACGATGATATTATTGGTCAGCTAATTGATAGTATTGCTGTTCCGGAAGTAGATAGCTTCACCTATGACGAAACAGACGGAAAATATACTCTGACCATGAAGGACGTTTCCGAAGGCGATCTGTTTGTGCTGTTCGATGAACTTGGCACAATGAAGCACTATTTCACAGACAGCATTGAGTTCTCGTTTGACGGAACGACCCCGAGTAAGATAAATCTGTACCGGATCAATATGGCAGCCAACCGAAGCAAGACAATTGCTGTTGCCACACCGGGTAATGAACTGGATCCTGACGACTGGGCAAATCTGCGCATTGATGGGTACAAACTCATTTGGAACGCCCACCCGCAGGAGTCAGAGCATTATGATTTAAGCAACAACTCCGTAGAATACCGTATCTACTATAATACCGGAGATGTCGGAAGCTTCGAAGTGGGACAATATTCCCTGGACGATAACGGAAACGGTCTGGCTGAATACTCTCTGGACCTTCGGATCTGTTTTGCTGCAAAGGATATTGAACCTGGTGATATAACTCTGTCAGTTGCTTTGATTAATAGTGGCGGATGGGAGGAAGTAGCGCGCTCCGGGGATATAGTATTCAGTCATGAAATGGGACAGACGCTGGATAGCGTTCCGGTTCCGGTTGTTGAACAACTTGAATATTCCGGCAATAATATGTACGGTTTCAGAGTAGCGGATGATCCTGATATATTATGCTGCGTAGTTGACTGGGATCCGTTCCATACTAGTGTTCAGCTTTCTACAACATTCCTTCTGGCTGATTGGATGCCCCAGCCTACAATGAAGATATACAACGTCGATATATACGGCAACCGAAGCAATACCATCACCGTAGATGTTCCGGAAAACCCTGACAACTGGGCAAAGCTGTATATTGATGGACATGACCTTGTATGGGAGCCTGATCCGCAGGAGTCAGAGCATACTCTGTCCGGCTTTGTATCTTATAATATTTACAGTAACAACTACGGCTCGGAGCAAAGCATATATAATGTCGTATTTGACACTTCTGCTGATGGTTCCGACGCTGTTCGTAAGGCGGATTTCCGTATCTTGAGGGATATAATAGGACATGATCATCTGGAAGACAAGATAGCTGTCGGGCTGTACGATATAGCGACCGGAGAGGCGTGCGAACATTCGCTGTATATCAATAGCTATGACGATAGCAAGAATAGGGTGCTTGACAGTGTTTCTGTTCCTGATGTAAGCAGCTTCGCATACGACGAGGAACAGGGCAGGTATCAGATATCCATGAACAAGATATCCGATGACGAATTGTATGTCCTTCGTTATGGCGAAAACAAGGAAAACGCGCTTTATTTCACCAATAGCACATCCTTCAGTTTCAACGGAAGCGTTCCGAGTGAAGTTGAGCTGTACAGATATGATACAGACGGCAACAGAAGCGTTGCTATCACCGTTGCCGTACCCGGCAGGGATACCGAAGACTGGGCAGATCTGCATGTTGACGGCTATAACCTGATATGGAATGTTCACCCGCAGGAGTCTCAATATATCAAGGACGATCTGGTAGTATACAATGTATACATTAACGGTATAATGCACCAGAATGTCTGGATGTGGAGAGGCGATGGATATACCGGCGGAAATAATACATACGATCTGCGTCGTCTGTTTGCGTGCGGCGATATTCCTCTTGGAGATATAACGATCTCGGTAAAACTGTTTGACTGGGGGAATTGGTCTGATGTAGGAGATATCTCTTCCGGGCTGGTATATGCAAACTCAATGGGACAGGTGCTTGACAGCGTGCCGGTTCCTGAGGTACAGAGCTTCACCTATGACAGTACAGCGGATAAATATTCGATTACTTGTAGGAAAAACTCCGACCTCGTTTATTTTGTGCTCAAAAGAGGCACGAACATTATAGACGTATTTAACGGCAGTATGACATTCACCTGGGCTTCTCCTACTGATACCGTCGAGATATACGGCGTTGATTGCGAGGGCAACCGAAGCAAGTCAATAACCGCAGCGCTAAACAGCACAGATGATTGGGCAAATCTCTACATCGAGAACAATAAACTGATATGGAATACTCACCCTGACGAGGCTTCCTATAAATCCAGCTATAATGTGGTCGTATA
>JBJFGA010000050.1:0-22321 GCA_051892275.1 Oscillospiraceae bacterium
AAACGGATTTCAAAAGCCCGCTTCGCGGGCAAAACTAGGTTTTTCGACAAGCTGAGGCGCAAACGTCGTGTTTGCGCCTTTGCCGTTCCTGCGGCGGCATTTTCACAGCAAAAATCCGCTCCGGCAAAAGCCAGAGCGGACATGTTTACTTTGTGCGGTTGATGTTGAAGCTGCAATTCTCGTTGAACTGCTTGCTTTCCTTTGCTCCCTTTCCGGATTTTCTGTCGTCCGGGTGAAGCTCATTATGCAGGTGTACGTCCTTCGGCTTGTTGGTGTTGCCGCGAAGAAGGTCTGCGTCCTGCTTCATGGTATGCGTCTTTGCCATGATGTCACCGACTGCCGCTTATACGCAGCCCTGTGCCTTCATTGCCTCTGCAACCTTCAGGAAGCCTGCGATGTTAGCGCCAGCCATGTAGTTGCCGGGCATACCGTATTCCTTGGAAGCCTCGTCGCAGCTCTTAAAGATGGACTTCATGATGTCGTGGAGCTTGGTGTCAACTTCCTCGAATGTCCAGCTATATCTGATGGAGTTCTGGCTCATCTCAAGACCGGAGGTAGCTACGCCGCCTGCGTTTGCAGCCTTTGCCGGACCGTAAAGCATGTTGTTTGCGAAGTAAACCTCGATAGCCTCGGGAGTAGAAGGCATGTTAGCGCCCTCTGCTACTGCATATACGCCGTTCTCTGCGAGGTTCTTGGCGAAGTCACCGTTGATCTCGTTCTGGGTAGCGCAGGGCAGAGCGATGTCAGCCTTGATCTTAGCGCCCCAAACGCTGCCGTCGTGGTACTCGGCATTCTTGTGGGAAGTTCTGTCAACGTATTCCTTGATTCTGCCGCGCTCAACTTCCTTTATCTGCTGAACAACAGGCAGGTCGATTCCATCGGGGTCATAGATGTAGCCGTTAGAGTCGGATACGGTTACTACCTTGCCTCCGAGTTCGGTAGCCTTCTGCGTTGCATAAATAGCAACGTTACCGGAACCGGAGATGATAACGGTCTGACCCTCAAAGCTCTTGCCGTTAGCCTTCAGCATCTCGTCGGTGAAGTAGCACAGACCGTAGCCGGTAGCCTCGGTTCTTGCGAGAGAACCGCCGTAAGTAAGACCCTTACCTGTGAGAACACCGCTCCACTCGTCGCGGATACGCTTGTACTGACCGAACATGTAGCCGATCTCACGTCCGCCGGTACCGATATCGCCTGCGGGAACGTCGCAATCAGGACCGATATGTCTGCAAAGTTCGGTCATGAAGCTCTGGCAGAAACGCATAACCTCTCCGTCAGACTTGCCCTTGGGGTCGAAGTCGGAACCGCCCTTAGCGCCGCCCATGGGCAGTGTGGTCAGGGAGTTCTTGAAGATCTGCTCGAAACCGAGGAACTTGATGATACCCATGTAAACGGAGGGGTGCAGTCTGATACCGCCCTTGTACGGACCGATAGCAGAGTTGAACTGAATACGGAAGCCTCTGTTTACCTGTACCTTGCCGTTGTCGTCAACCCACGGAACGCGGAAGATGATCTGTCTCTCCGGCTCAACGATGCGGTCGAAAACGCCAGCCTCAACGAGGTCAGGACGCTTTTCAGCAACAGGCTGAAGGGTCTCAAAAACCTCGGTAACTGCCTGAATGAATTCCGGCTCGCCGGGATTTCTCTTCTTTACGGTCTCAAGTAAGTCTGCGAGATATTTGTTAGTTAACGCCATTGTTAAATAACCTCCTGATTTAATTAAGTTGTCCGCAGGCGGACGAACACGGTTTTGTGTGCCACAGCACTACGGTCTGAAACTATTATACATCAACGCGTTAAATTTTGCAAGATGATTTTGGATTTTTTTCATCTCAAATATGCTTTTTGTTTATTTGCAACAACATAATCACACTTCAATTGTGCAGTTTATACAGTAAAATTAACTAAAACCACCAGCACAGTTGGACATACCTTGCAAATTCCAGACATATTTCTTATCATTTCCAGGCGGCATTTCTGTGCCAAAGCACAGCATAAACCGCATGGTACAGCAGTTCAGGGGCGTTATTGCACAGCTGTTGAAGTCAAATCATGTGCAGGAGCAGTGTTCTTGTCACCGGTTTATGAAATTTTGTCTGCAAAAAAATTCATTTCAGGAGCAGTTCAACTGCAAATTACTGCACAAATCAGAAATCCGGCATTTTTTTGCAGAAACCCCTTGACAAGAACAAGCATCTTGTGATATAATTTGTTCATAAAGAAACAGAAACATGAACATTTTCAAAGGGAGTGATAATAATGCCGGACATAATAGGCGCGCTTGAACGCGCCAGGACAACGGAGCTTGAAGTCCAGACCCAGGTCGAGCACATAGAAATGCTGCACAGGATAGCGCGCCGGGCAAGAGAGTCCTCCGCCTATGCCGCCGAGACAGTGGCGAAGCTGGAAGCGCTGGAGCGGCAGCTTAACTCCACCATAGACGAAATGGTGGACGCGAAACGCGACGCTCTGGTGTACATAAGCAGCCTTACCGGCGAGGAGCGCAGCGTTATAGAGAGCTACTACATTCTTGCCAAAAGCTGGGAGCAGACCGCCCTCGCCCTGTACATGAGCGAGCGCCGGGTGTTCCTGCTAAGGAAAAGCGCCCTCGCCAAGCTGAAAAAAAGGTACTGCGAACCGCCGCGCACGGCGGCTGACGCAGCTTCACACAACGTAAAAGGAGCATGAATATGGGAATAGGAAGACGTCTTAGGATTCTAAGGGAACGGATAGGGCTGACGCAGGAGCAGCTCGCGGCGAAAATAGACATCACCCCCTCGGCGATAGGCAACTACGAACGGGACATGAGTTTCCCGCGGGAGGAGATACTGTACCGGCTTTTCGCTGCGCTGGAATGCGAACCGAACGAGCTTTTCAGGGACTGCTGCGACATTAAGCAGACACCGGCACAGCTGCACCTCGAAAAGTACCTGAGTCTGGACAGGCACGGACGGGAGTTGGTGGACGCCTGCACCGAAATAGAGCACCGCCGCTGCTACGGCGTAAGCGACGAGGAGCTGACCACGGTCGCAGCCCGAAGCTTCAGCCGAAAAGATGTGCCCGAGAAGCTGCGGCTGAAAAAGCGCGAGGGTGCCGGGAGCATTCTTGACGCGCCGGATTACAAGGAGTGTTGATTATGACAGGGACTATGGCGCTCGTGGCGGCGGGTATCACCTCGCTGCCGGTGAGCGTGGCTGCGGTGGCAGACCGCTTCGGGATAAAGATAGTGGATTTTGAATCGTTCGTCATGACTTATCAGGTCACAAAAGACGAGCTTTACAGCCGGGTGAGTTACGCCGGGTTCAGCGTTCTGAAGGAGGGGCGGTATATCTGCGTGCTGAACCCCGCCCTTTGCGGACGTCCCCGGCGAAAGTGGACTGCGGCGCACGAGGTGGGGCATATTCTCTGCGGTCACACCTGCGGAAACGAACAGCCTACTCCCTGCGAGGAACAGCAGGCGGACTGCTTCGCATCGGAACTGCTGGCGCCGCTTACGGTGCTGCAATTCTGCGGGGCGTCCTCTGCGCTTGAGATAGAGCGGCTGTGCGGTATCTCGAAGCAGGCGGCGGAGGTGAAATTCCGTGAACTGACCCGGCTGCGGCGAGCTGACGGTGAGCGCTACCACGCAGCCCTGCGCCGCGGCGACCAGCCGCCCGCAAGCCTGTTCCTGCTGACGGAGGATAACCGGGAGCTGCTGCGGCAGTTCTCGCCTTTCATCAGCATGTATCTCTCAAAAAGAAGCCCCCACGACGGCTACTGGCGCTACCTTGAAGCGCTGAACAAGGAACCTATGGCGATATAATACTAATATATATTCGGTATAATGACAAGTCCTAAAAGTCGAAATCATCAAGACAACGGCTGTCATAAACAAGAGTTGAACGGCTTATTCTGCGGCTTCGCCGCAACACCGCATAGCGGGGTAATCTTCCGAAAGACAACGTATATAGGAAGAACGAAAAATAGAATAACAAAGCGCTGCACCAGCGCGTTGCCGGTAAGCACGCACTGGTACAGCGCTTTTCTATGAACAGGTATCAGTCGCCGAAGGAAATACCGATATCTCTTGCTGTGGTGACCAGCTTGCAGTCGACCGGAACGAACTTTGTCTTCATTGCAACATCGCCGAGGGGATTTTCGGTTATCTTTCCGTCAACCATTGCAACGGTGTATCCGAACTTGCCCTTCTTCAGCAGCTGTGCGGCATGTGCTCCGAACTGGGTCGCAAGTATACGGTCGTAAGCCGACGGGCTGCCGCCGCGGAGCATGTGTCCGGGAACCACTGTCCTGGTTTCCAGCCCGGTCATCTCCTGAATGTTCTTTGCAATGCGGGTAGTTGCAGTGGTAAGCCCCTGCTCTGCGCGGAGCTTTGCACGCTCTTTTTTCTTCATCTTTGCTTCTTCAACGTCGAAGCAGCCCTCTGCAACCGCGAGGATAGAGAAGTTCTTGCCCGCTTCGGCGCGCTTCTGACAAGCCTGCGCCACCTTGTTGATGTCGTAGGGTATCTCCGGCAGAAGAATGATGTCTGCGCCGCCGGCAAGACCGGAATAAAGCGTCAGCCAGCCCGCCTTGTTGCCCATTATTTCAATGACCATAACGCGGCTGTGGGAGTTTGCGGTGGTGTGTATGCGGTCGATGACCTCGGTGCCGATGTCCACCGCAGAATGGAAGCCGAAGGTAACGTCAGTGCCGAAGATGTCGTTGTCGATGGTCTTGGGCAGACCGATAACGTTCAACCCCTCCTCGGACAGCATGTTGGCGGTCTTGTGAGTTCCGTTACCGCCGAGGGTGAACAGGCAGTCCAGCTTCAGGTCTTTGTAGGTGTCTTTCATTTCCTTGACCTTGTCAACCTTGTCGTCCTCGATTATCTGCATCATCTTGAACGGGGTGCGCTTGGTGCCCAGTATCGTGCCGCCCTGGGTCAGGATACCAGAGAAATCCGACGGCTGCATGCTCTTGTACACACCGTGTATCAGCCCGTGATAACCGTCATGAATGCCGATTATCTCCACCTTGTCCTCGCCGAACGCCTCATAGATAGCCTTCGCAGCGCCTCTTATCGTGGCGTTAAGTCCGGGGCAGTCGCCGCCGCTTGTAAGCATACCAACTCTGAGTTTTGCCATTTTCGTAACCTCCATTTTTATTAATGTGCCGTTTAAGCACTGGGTCTACTTGTTCTTCTTTATGATAACGCGGATATCGTTGCCGACGAACATCAGCGTCCGAAGGCTTAACAGACGGGAGCATATCTTGTCCGGGTAATGCTTCCGCAGGTCAATGGTGCTGTAATTCGTGCTGACTATCATCGGCAGTCCCCGGCTTATGCGGGAGTTGATCAGCTCGTACAGAAGCGACTCGTACAGCGGCTTTTCCATTTCCGCGCCGAGGTCGTCCAGTATGAGCAGGTCGCAGCCGGTGAGTGCCGACATGGTGTCCGCGTCAGATTTCCCGAAATACTCGCGCTCCATTATGCGCAGAAGCTCCGGAGATGAGCCGTAGATAACATTGTAGCCCTTTTCCATCACGCTGGAAGCTATCGCCAGCGACAGGTGCGTCTTGCCAAGCCCGGTTGCGCCGCACATCAGTATGCCCTCGCTTTTCAGCGTGAAGTTCTCGGCGTACTTCCGGCAGCGTTCGAGATTTGTTTCCATCACCTTACGCTCTGAAATGCGCAATGTCGGGTCTATCGTTTCCGGGTAATAGTCCAGCCGGAAGCTGTCGAAGCTGGAAAGCTCCAGCGGGGAGTTCTCGTTCAGCTCCCTTGCAGCCTCCTCCATCATCAGCCGCTGGAAGCAGCCGCACCATTTCCCGTCCACAGTGCCCTTGTCGTGGCATTTCGGGCAGGTGTACACCGGTTTCAGATAGTCCGCAGGATAACCGGCGTTTTTCAGCAGCTCAGCCATGCAGCGCTGTGCGTCAAGGTTGTCCTTTTCAAGCTCGGCGACTCCCTGCGCAGTTTCCCCGCGGTTCATGATGAGCGAAACCAGCTTCTGACCGGTCTGGGCGATATGCTCCGCAAGCTCCTGGTACTCCGGAAGCTTTTCGTACACCTCGTCACGGCGGCGCTCGCTTTCAGACTTATTATAGCTGCGGCGCTGTTCAAGTCTTGCCATTGCCGCGTTGAAATACTGCTCGTTAATGCTCATTCGTCACCCTCTCCCGTCACTGGTACTGCCTGCGCAGCTCCTCCATAACATCGTCCATATCAAGCGAGGAACCGCTGTCCTCCTGCTTTTTCTTTGATTTGCCCTGGAACTCCTGCTTGTCCTTCTCGGCGGCTTCCCTGCTGTAAATGCCGGAGTTCTTCCAGTTCTCAAGTATCTTATTTGTATAGCTGAAGCTCATGTTTCCGGTCCGGTCGAGAGTCATCTCATGCGCTAGTATTATCATTTCCTCGCCGAAGCCCCAGTCCTCCGTCCAGCACTTGATGTAATTCAGCTGTGTGGGGGAGAATTTCGTCTTTAAGTCCATTACACGGCGCAGGTTTTCCTCCACCCCGAACCGCTTTTCAAGCTTGCTCAGATGAGCGTCCGCTTCCTCAACGGTGCGGATATTCTCGTTCACCCAGTCCTTCGCCACCGACTCGATATACCCGGGGGTGGTCTTGCCTATCCTGAAACAGAACTTGTACAGCATGACCGCGACCTCGGCGGGAATGCCGTAATAGTCCGTCACCTGCAACGCCATGCGGCTTTCGGGGTTTTTGAGGTTCCTGCCGTAAAGCTGTTCCAGCTCCTTAAACAGGAACTCCACCGCACTGTCCGTCTTTATCCGCTGGGCTATGTCCATGGCGGTGTAAATGGCAGCGCCGCTGTTGTCGGCGACCCTGCGCAGGCTGGAAGGCTTCTGCTCTGTGCTTTCCGGCTCTGCGACCCCGGGAAGCACCTCCTGAATGCTGTCCCCGGTGGGGATAAGCTCCCCCTCGTCCATGCGGATTATCCCCCGCTGGAACCAGAACATCGCAGCGTCTTCAAGCTCGCCGTCGCGCTTTATGCCAAGGCTTTCCCGCAGCTGCTGCTCGGTGAAGCTCTCGCCGCCGTGGCGCAGCAGAAACAGCAGCAGCTTCAGGCTGTTGCCGTCCGCGAGCTTTATGTATTTATCGACCACGCTGGAAGGGACTGCGAACACGCTGTTCCACGCTCCGGCGCTAAGTGAGTAGTTCATTATTACACCTTGTCCTGTAAATTGATTTGATAATATTGTATCACAAAATTCTCATTTTTGCAATAGGCTACACAAAAAACAGCGCCGCAAGTTCGCGGATAAGATAATTCGGCAGTACGAGAAGCCTTGTCGCAGCGGAATAATGACCTACCGAAAGCCCCAGCCGCCGGGCGTAAATATCCGCGCGGTACTGGTGGAAGTCGTTCGTCACCACAGCGATGCCGTCTGAAATTCCCAGCTCCTGCAATATGGGCGCAGAGTTTGCGAAGTTCGTGGCGGTGGAGTGAGAGCTGCATTCGGTGTAGATACGTTCCTTCTCCACACCCTGCGCCAGCAGCCATTGCTTCATGCAGTCCGCTTCGGTGATGTCCTCACCCCTGCCCTGACCGCCGGTGACTACCACCGGGACGCCGGGGTTCGCTTCGATTAGCGGAAGAGCGGTGCTGAGGCGGTTTATCATTTCGTTGCCGGGTTCTGTTCCGTGTACCTGACAGCCCAGTATCATCACGCATTTCACCTCGTCCAGCGGTTTGTCAGTGTACTGCGCCATCTTCACGAGGTTAATCCCGCAGTACCCCACAAATCCAGCAATAACCGCCGCCAGTGCACACAGCGCGGCCCGCCCGGGAATTCGCCGCCAGAGGTGCCTGATAAGTCCCGCAAGCATAAACCGAAACAGCACGCACCCCGCCGCCAGGACGCACAGAGTTACCCCCAGGAAAGTCCCGGCGTTAAAGAACCCCGGGAGGACAAACCACAGGCACATTCCCGCCGAAGCCGCCAGCCAGACCAATGCCACCGGTGAAAACACCCGCTTTTTTTCCATAAAATTCTAAGCCTCAATGAAATTATGCAAAACACTAGTAGGGGAGGGGCTTGCCCCTCCCGAGCCAATCACAATTATCCGGGAGGGGCAAGCCCCTCCCCTACGGAGAACCTGCCTGAATAATACAAAATTCCGTAATAAATCACAGCGACATTCCGAGAGCCAGAGCCTTCATGTTGGCTTCGATGAGGTTCGCCTTTTTCGCAGGAATGAGCTTCTCCAGCGCCGGGCGCACCGTATCTATCATAGAGATACCGGTTTCTTTCAACAGTTTTCCCACCAGAATGATGTTCGCCATTCCGGGAATCCCGTTCTTGGCTGCAAGCTCTGTCGAGGGAATGCGGAAGCTTCTGATGTCGCTGCGGGTGCACTCCTTTGTGACCAGAGTGCTGTCGATTATCGCGATTCCACCAGGCTTGACGGTATTTATGAACTTGTCGAAGCTGGGGGAATTCATGGCGATAAGCACGTCCGGGTCGGTGACGTAGGGTGAGCCTATCGGGTGGTCGCTGAGGCATACGCTGCAATTCGCCGTACCTCCGCGCATTTCCGGACCGTAGGACGGCAGCCATGAAACCTGCTTGTCCTGATTGAGCCCGAGGTATGCCAGCAGCTTTCCGGCGAACAATATACCCTGTCCCCCGAAGCCCGCAAGAATTGTTTCTGTTGTCATCTTATTGCTCCCTCCTTGAATACGCCCAACGGATAATACGGCACCATATTCTCTTTAAGCCAGTTTATTGCTTCCACCGGGGACATTCCCCAGTTTGTAGGACAGGTGGAAAGTACTTCTATTATCGAAAAGCCCTGTTTGTTCTTCTGGAACTCGAAGCCCTTGCGGATAGCCGCCTTTGCCTTTCGGATATTCGCCGGGTCGGTGACGGTGACGCGCTCCGCCAGCGCCACGCCGGACAGCGTTGACAGCATCTCGCACACCCTCACCGGGAAGCCCTCCACCTCTGTGTTCCTGCCGTAGGGGGTGGTCTGTGTGACCTGCCCCGGCAGCGTTGTGGGCGCCATCTGTCCGCCGGTCATGCCGTAGGTCGTGTTGTTTATGAATATCACCGTGATGTTCTCGCCGCGGGTCGCCGCGTGAACTGTCTCCGCAGTGCCTATCGCAGCAAGGTCGCCGTCCCCCTGATAGGTGAACACGAACTTGTCGGGATTGCCGCGCTTTACGCCGGTAGCAACCGCCGGAGCGCGGCCGTGCGCCGCCTCTATCATGTCGCAGGCGAAGTAATCATATGCCATTACCGAGCAGCCCACCGGACATACGCCGATAGTGTCGCCCTCTATTCCCATCTCATCAATGACCTCGGCTACCAGCCGGTGCACTATCCCGTGGGTGCAGCCGGGGCAGTAATGGAACGGAACGTCCGTCAGTGCATGTGGTTTTCTGAATTCCGGCATTTCACTCCGCCCCCTTTTCGTTAAGCAGCTTTATCTGTTCAAGTATCTCCGAGGGCTTTGGTATCACGCCGCCTGTCCTGCCGAAGAAATCCACCGGCATGCGGCATTCCAGCGCAAGCTTTACGTCCTCTATCATCTGCCCCATAGACATCTCCACGCAGAGAACGCGCTTTGCGTTCCTGCAAGCGTCCTTTACCTCCTGCACCGGGAACGGCCATAGGGTTATCGGGCGGACAAGTCCCGCCTTTATCCCCGCGTCACGTGCGAGGTCGACCGCCGCCTTTGCCAGCCTTGCGACTGAACCGTAAGCCGTTACAACTATCTCCGCGTCCTCGGTGCGGTAAGCCTCTGCTTCGTGCAGCTCGGACTTCACCGCCTCGTACCGCTTGAAGCGCTGTATAACGAGGTTTTCAAGCTCCTCCGCCTGTAAGTACAACGAGTTCACTATGTTGTGGCTGCGCTTATTGCCGTGACCATTGGTCGCCCATGGCTTCATCGCAGGGTCGGGGGATTTTATCTCTTCGCTGCCAAAGGTGACAGGCTCCATCATCTGCCCGAGAAGTCCGTCCGCGAGTATCATCGCAGGCATTCTGTACTTATCGGAAAGGTCGAACGCCTTCCCCATGTAGTCCGCCATCTCCTGAACCGAGGACGGCGCGAAAACTAGTATCTGAAAGTCGCCGTGACCCAGCGCCTTTGTAGCCTGCCAGTAGTCGCTCTGGGACGGCTGTATGCCGCCAAGACCCGGACCGCCGCGCATTACGTTGACGATAACGCATGGCAGGTCAGCACCCGCCATGTAGCTCACGCCCTCGCTCTTGAGTGAAATTCCCGGCGATGAACTTGAGGTCATGCAGCGGACGCCGGTGCTTGCGCAGCCGTACACCATGTTTATAGCTGCTATCTCGCTCTCCGCCTGCAGGAACACTCCCCCGACCTTCGGCATACGCTTTGCCATGTAGGCGGAGATCTCCGTCTGAGGGGTTATCGGGTAGCCGAAAAAGCACTTACAGCCGGCGCGGATAGCTGCCTCGGCTAATGCTTCGTTTCCTTTCATGAGGCTTCTTTCCATCACTTTTCACCTCCGTCGGGAAGAATGGTTATCGCGCAGTCGGGGCACATCATCGCGCACATTGCACAGGCGATACAAGCGTCCTGGTCGATACATTCCGCAGTGTAGTAGCCCTTGGAATTCAGCCGTTCATGCGATATTTCAACGATCTTCTTAGGACACGCGGTCGTACAGAGTCCACAGCCCTTGCACACCTCAAAGTCCACATTCATTTTTGCCATAGTTTTCCCTTTCCCTTTTCCTAAATCCGAAAACCGCCGGTTCTCACGGCGGTGCAGCATTTTTCTGGCTATCAGCTAGCAGCATACTGGTCAGAAGTCGGGGAATGCTGCGCGGTTCCGGATATGCTATTCCTCCCAGAAAGGACGTATATAAACGTCCACCGGGTATGCCCCCTCTACACCGAGGGAGCGCTCCGCCGCGGTCATCACCACCGGCAGTCCGGCGGCTTTTCCGCAGTCCAGAGCGTATCCCGCCGTTGCCGTGACGTCAGCGGCGGTGGTTTCTGTTCCGAGATTGGAGCAGTTGATTATGCCCCTTGCCTTTATGCGGGAAACCTGCTCGATATCCCGCAGCAGTTCTGCGGCTTCCTCCGGGGTTCGGGTGAGGTAGCGGTAACGGTTCACGACATAATAGAGCGAACAGCCGAGGTTGTTGAGCACAGCAGAATACTGACCCAGCGCCACCGCCCCGGTTTCGTCCCCGCCGACGTCGATAATAAGCCTGTCGCAGCCGTTCGCGACCGCCGCCATATCAAAGCCGAGGGAGGGTATGTCGAGGTTCGTGTTTGCGTACTTCGGCGCGACAAGCTTTATCCCAAGCCTGCTGAAAAGCTCCGGGAAGTCTGCGGAACGGAAGTAGGGGTTCACGATGTCGAGGTCTATTATCGTCACCTTTTCCCCAGCCTTCGCGAAGTCCACCGCGAGATTTACCGCGAGGTTCGTCTTGCCAGAGCCGTAATGCCCGGTCACCGCGATGATACCGCCGAGCGAGCCAGAAACGTTCATCAATAGTAAAAATGCATGCTGCCCGAAGATGAGGATTCCTCTATAGCCTTGGCTATCTCGGGTATCAGCGACGCAAATACCGTGAACATTACTATCATGGAAACGATGGAAACCGCGATCCCTATGCACTGAATTATGATCATTGCCTGGCAGTAGCGCTTCTTTGCCATAGGTGTGCTGTCGCTCACACCCCAGACGATACACAGGATAAGGCTGACAAGACCGAACCATGTGGTAAGTATAACGGTGCCCACCCACTGACCGAGGGTCATTTCGGTGTTGTTCACAATGTTAGCGTTGGTGAACTGGGAGTTTACGGGTGTGCCGTAGTTCGGAACGGTGTTCGGCTGGGGGCCACCTGTTCCGGTGCTCTGGTTTGAATTGCCCTGTGTGTACTGATACGATCCGTCAGCGCCGTTCTGTGGCGCGGTGAACTGCACCGAAGCAGCCGGCTCCTTCTTCAGCTCCACTGCGGAGGGCAGCGGCTCTCCGCAGGAAGGACAGAACGAACCATCGCCGGTAACTAATGTGTTGCACTTAGGACATACTCTCTGCATAAAAATTACCTCTTTTCTTTTCAGAATTATAAACCAGTTGATGAATTACCATGCTGTACAAACGAGAATTGTCATCGTTAATATGTACAACTTTATTGTATCACATTTATTGTCTTATGTCAATAACAAACAAGAACTACACAGAATTTTCACAACATCTACACAAAAACCTAACGTTATGTGTATCACTTCTCCAGCCACTGGCTCATGCCTGCGCCAAGAAGCTCGTTCGGTCTGTCCCGGAAGCCGAACTGCCGATAGAACGGCTCGCGCTCCTTCGCAGACATCAGGTAGACAACTATCTTCTCGCCCTCCTCCAGCGTGGAGTAGAGGTAGTCCATAGTACGGCGCATCATCTGCTTACCGATGCCCTGGTGCTGGTAATCCGGTATCACGATAACGTCGGTGATGAAGTTTGCGTAGCCGCCCTCGGACAGCACGCGTATCATGCCAACGCACCTTCCATTGTCACGCACCGTGGTGATGTGGAATGCGTTGTTCAGCACGTTGTTGCATATCCTGTCGGACAGCGGCATGAAGTTCACCAGCCGCCGCATTTCCTTGTACTCCTCCAGAGTTGGCGCTTCGTCCCTGAATTCAAGCTCCATTGTATCCCTCCAAACCAAAAGCCGCCCGAAAGCGGGACGGCTTCTGAAATTATTACTCTTCTGTGGTGTTTTCACCGTCATTGTCGGAAGCTTCTTCCGGTTTTTCAATGGTGAACTCCTCCGGCGGCTTCTTCTCGTTGCCGTCAAGGTCTATCTCGTCAGCCATCAGGCGGTAGAAGTCATTGCCCTCGATTTTCTCGTTGCGTATGAGGTACTGTGCGCAGCGCTCCAGCAGGTCGCCGTGAACCGTGAGTATCTCCTTCGCCTTTTCGTAGCCGGTTTCGATAAGCTCGCGTATCTCGCCGTCTATTTCAGCGGCTACGTTCTCGGAGTAGTTGCGCCCCTGTGAATAATCCCTTCCGAGGAACACTTCCTGGTTCTCGTTGCCGTAAAGAATGGGCCCCAGCTTCTCGGAGAAGCCGTAGCGGGTGACCATGTTGCGTGCAACAGAGGTCGCGCGCTCAATATCGTTGGAAGCGCCGGTGGAAATATCGTCCAGAATGAGCTTTTCAGCCACTCTGCCGCCCAGCAGCACGATAATTTCTTCCTCCATGTAGGTCTTGCTCACGAATGAACGATCCTTCTCCGGAACATGCATTGTGAAACCGCCAGCCATACCTCTCGGCACGATGGACACCTGATGGACCTTGTCCTGCGACTTGCAGAAATAGGTGGTTATCGCGTGACCCGCTTCGTGGTAAGCGGTGAGCTTCTTCTCCTCCGGAGTGACTACCTTGGACTTCTTCTCCGGACCTGCGACCACCTTGATGGTAGCTTCCTCGATATCCTTCTTGGTGATGGCGCGGCGGTTTGCCCTTGCCGCAAGCAGAGCCGCTTCGTTCACGAGGTTCTCAAGGTCGGCGCCGGTGAAACCTGCGGTGGTCGCCGCAATGGTTTTGAGGTCAACATCAGGACCGATGTTCTTATTTCTTGTGTGTACCTTCAGTATCTCTTCACGTCCCTTAATGTCGGGGTAGTTCACGACGATCTGGCGGTCGAAACGTCCGGGACGGAGCAGCGCCGGGTCGAGGATATCGCGGCGGTTGGTAGCCGCCATTACTATAATAGAATCATTCTCGGTGAAGCCGTCCATTTCAACAAGAAGCTGGTTCAGCGTCTGCTCGCGTTCGTCATGACCGCCGCCAAGACCAGCGCCTCTCTGGCGTCCTACTGCGTCTATCTCATCGATGAAGATGATGGACGGGGTCTTCTTCTTAGCCTGCTCGAACAGGTCGCGGACACGGGACGCGCCCACGCCGACGAACATCTCAACGAAGTCAGAACCGCTTATTGAGAAGAACGGTGCGCCCGCTTCTCCTGCAACTGCCTTCGCAAGCAGGGTCTTACCTGTTCCGGGAGGTCCAACCAGCAGCACGCCCTTCGGGATACGCGCGCCGATGTCGCGGTATTTTCCGGGGTTCTTCAGGAAGTCAACGATCTCCTCCAGCTCCTGCTTTTCCTCGTCAGCGCCGGCAACATCGTTGAAGGTGACCTTCTTGCCGGTCTGCTGGCGGACGTTCGCCCGGGAGAAGTTGGACATCTTCCCGCCGCCGGTGCTCTGGCGCATTACGATGACCGTGAACACGATCATCACGCCCACCAGAAGCAGGTAAGGCAGCACGGTGGTAAGGAAGGTGTTGTCCGAGATCGGGATATAGTCCTCCTTCAGCGGTGAGTTAGGGTTGGCTTCGTTGTACCGCTGACGGTAGTTCGCGATGTGTCCCTGCTTGTCGTAGCCGGTGTTGATGTCGTTGATAAAAATGTTGACATTCGGCACGGAGTAGGTGTGGGTCTGTTTTGTGATGTCCTCACCCTTCAGCGAGTAGGAGAGCGAGCCGCTTCCCAGGTCAAGCGTGTAGCCGGACACGTTCAGCGAGTCAAACTCCGCGATAACGTCGGAATAAGTAACCGTCTGGCGAGAGGAAGAGCTTGCCATGTTAAGTACGGACACAAGTCCGAAAATAAGCAGGAAAATAATTACCAGATAAATAATTATACCTTTAAATTTGGAATTCATTAATACCGCCTTTCCGGAAGTAATTTCCATGTATATTATAGGCTCATGATCGCTTGAATATACGCTTGGTTCTACAACATTAGCTGCTTATATGTCTATTTATAATTCAGACAAACAATATTATAGCACACTTTTAATCAAAATGCAAACTATTTTAGTGATTATTTTCTGAAAATTTTATTTGAAAATGATGAATGTACATATCTGCGCCTTTAAGGGAGCAGTTTATCCTTTTCATGCTTGCGGTAATGCTGCTCCGCCTGCTCGACAAAAGCCACTCCGCGCTTTACCACAAAGAACCTTCCGCGGCAGGGATTGAACTTGCCCCGTCCCGCCGCCAGTATTTCGGCTGCGGTGCTTATACGCAGCGCGCTCGGCTCGATACCCCCGGCAGCGAAAATAAGCTTTATCGCCCTGCTTTGCACCGGCTTCGGGAGCGCCGCCAGCTTTGCCGCGCTGTGACCGCCTGGCACTTCCGCGCCACGGAGCGCCTGCGCCGCCATGTCCTCAAGAAAATCACTGTCCTCACGCAGGCTTTTCTGCATACGGGCTGAAGCGGCATACAGCGAGCCGTTTATTTTCAGCATTTCCGGCAGGATAATGTGGCGTACCTTGTTGCGGGTGTAGTCGGTGGAGAGGTTGGTCTTGTCCGTCACCCACGTCATCCCGCTGCTGCGGCAGTAATCCTCCACCTCCGCGCGGGTGCAGTAAATTAGCGGACGGACGATGTTCCCCCGCACCGGCGGTATCCCGCACAGCCCTTTAAGCCCGGTGCCGCGCATGAGGTTCAGCAGCGTGGTTTCGGTGCTGTCGTTCACGGTGTGGGCGGTGGCTAGCTTCTTCCCTGCGGACACCTCCGCAAAAAAATCGTACCTCACCCGGCGGGCGCATTCCTCAAGGCTCTCATGCTTCTGCTGCAGCGACATAACGTCCGCTTCACGCACGGCAAGAGGTATCTCAAGCCTGCGGCAAAGCTCCTCGCAAAAGCGCATGTCGCTGTCGCTTTCCACACCTCGGAGATGGTGGTTGATATGACACGCTGAAACGGTTATACCCAGTTCCTGTGAAAGCTCTTTAAGGGCAAACAGAAGCGAAACGCTGTCCGCACCGCCCGAAAGCGCAGCAACCACAGCGTCTCCTTTTTCCAGCATTTTGTAATCGGCAACCGCCGAACGAACGTTCTCAAGAAAGCCCATATAGATCCTCGGTAGATTTTACTGCTCCTGCCGCGTGAATTCCGCGTTGGTGAATCGTGTGAATTCGCCGTCCCAGCCGAGCGGCACTGTGCCTGTTTCGCCGTGACGGTTCTTCGCCACGATACATTCACAGGAGTTCACGTTGGGGTCGGTTTTGTCGTAATAGGCGTTGCGGTAAAGGAACATTACGATATCCGCGTCCTGCTCGATAGAGCCGGACTCACGCAGGTCGGAGAGCATAGGGCGCTTGTCCGGACGCTGCTCCGGACCTCTCGCCAGCTGCGACAGGGTTATTACCGGAACGTTCAGCTCCTTCGCCATTATCTTCAGGTTACGGGTTATGTCAGATATTTCCACAACTCTGTTGCCGTTGTAGTTCTTGGTGGACGACATCAGCTGAAGGTAGTCAATCACCACCAGCCCGAGGTTCTTCATGCGGCGAAGCTTTGATTTTATCGCCGCAACGGTGATACCAGGAGTGTCGTCGATGTAGATGTTGAGCCGCGAAAGCACCTCCGCCGCCCTGCCGATGTCCTTCCACTTTTCCGGCGGGATATCACCGGTCTTCATGCTGTCAGAGGTCAGCGAAGCCTCGCTGCTTATCATACGGCTGACGATCTGCTCCTTGGACATTTCCAGGCTGAAAACCGCTATCGCCGTATCGTTGTACTTCTTGCCGACATTCGTTGCAATGTTCATTGCGAACGAGGTCTTACCCATACCGGGTCTTGCCGCCAGAATGATAAGGTCGGAGCGGTTAAGACCGTATATCCGCTTATCCAGCTCCCTGTACAGGGTGGAAAGACCGGTTATGGTAGCACCGCCGCCCTCTCTGGCCTGCTTGTACAGCTGGTTCAGGGCGTTCACCCGGTCGAGGACGATACCGCTGATGTGTGTCAGCCCCTTTATCTCCGCACCGCTTCTGATGTCGAAGATCTTCTGCTCGGCGAAGTCTATGAGGGTGTTCGCGTCCTCGGTGCCTTCGTTCGCGGAGTCGATTATCTCCTTCGCAGCGAATATAAGGCTGCGGGTCATGTACTTGTCCGCGACTATCGTGGCGTACTTCCCCACCGACGAAATGCTAGGAACAGCGGTCATTATGCGGGTGAGGTACTCCTTCGCCTGCTCGGGCGTCTCGAAAACTCCCTGCCGCATTACCGCTTCCAGCACGGTGACAACATCGATCTTGTCCCCGGCGAGGAACATATTCAGCATTACGCCGTAAACCTCACGGTTCAGGCTGACGTAGAAATAGTCCGGCTGCAATGTGGTGGCAAGCTCCGCCATAGCGTCTCCGTCCATCAGCACCGCGCCCAGCACAGATTGCTCCGCGTCCAGATTATACGGGATATTTATCCCGGACAGATCGTACTCAGCCATCTCAGCCCTCGACTACTGTAACCGTGAACTTTGCGGAAACGCCTGCGTACAGCTTGGCTTCTGCCGCGTAATCGCCGAAGCCTTCTATCTTGAGGTTCAGCACGATCTTCTTCTTGTCAACCTCGCAGCCCAGTTCCTGCTTGATTGCCGCGGAAACTTCCTTGGCGGTTACTGTTCCGAACAGTCTGCCGTTCTGCCCAGCCTTAGCAGTTACCTTTATCTTCTTGTCCTGGAGCTTCGCTGCGATCTCCTTCGCATTCGCAATGTCAACGTCGATCTTGTGCTGCGCGGAGTCCTTCTGCCCCTGGAGCAGGTTGAGGTTCTTCGCGTTGGCTTCCTGCGCTAGCCCCTTTTTAATAAGGAAGTTCACGCCGTATCCGTCCTTTACCTCGTGGATCTCGCCCTTCTTGCCTGTGCCCTTGACGTCCTGTAATAAGATAACTTTCATGTCAGTTCCTCCTGTATCATTCCTTCGGCATGTTGTCGTAGTAGCTGTCGATTGCGTCCTTCAGCTTCTGCACTGCCTCGTCCTTAGTTATGTTGTACAGCTGCGCACCCGCCATTGTGAGGTGTCCGCCGCCATCGTCCTTTTTGTTGCCAATATTCTCCATCAGCACCTGAACATTCACCTTGCCGAGGGATCGCGCACTGTAACTCCAGCCGTTCTCTATCGGGTAGACGGTGACTGACGCGTCCACGCCGCTGATATTGAGCATTTCGTCCGCCGCCTGTGAGCAGACCACCCGGATATCCTCGAAGGACTCCTCCACCACGGATATCGCGAAGGAGCGGTACACCTCCGCCGCCGAAACCACGTCCGAACGGCGCTTGCGGGTCTTCATTGAGGTAGCGAACAGCTTCTTTACCAGGATAGTATCCGCGCCGAGCTTCCTGAGCCGCGCCGCGGCCTCAAAGGTAGCCTCGCCGGTACGCATGACGAAATCCTTGGTGTCCAGCGTGATACCTGCAAGCAGAGCCTCGGCTTCCAGCGGCAGGATATTGCCCGCGTCGCCAAAGTACTGGAGCAGGTCTGTCACCATTTCAGACGTTGAAGAAGCGTTGGGGTCTACCCAGCTTATTACCGCCTGAATTTCGTTATCCGCCTTGCGGTGATGGTCTATCACCACCATGCGGCTGGGGTCTGCCGCCTGATAAAGCTCGTGGCAGTCCAGCTTTTTCTCAATGTGGGTGTCCACAATGAACAGCAGCGAGCTTTCGGTGAAGCGTATTGCCGCCACTTTCGGCTCCATGATGATAGGCGGGTCGTAATCGGAAAACCGCGCCAGAAGCTGCTCCGAAAGGTTCTTTACGTTGCCGTTCCTGTCCAGCTCCCGGCTTATGCAGGCAAACGCGGTCTTGCCCATGCGCCTTATCGCCGCCGCAAGCCCTATCGCCGCGCCAACGCTGTCGAAGTCGCCGTAGCTGTGTCCCATTATGTACACCGCGTCGGCGGAATTCATCAGCACCTTTATACGGTCGGCGGTGATTCGCGTTCTTACGCTGCTGCCGTTGCGCTCGGTGCGCTGGGTCTCGGCGCCGTAGTAGTCATAGCCGGATTCCCTGCGGATAACAGCCTGGTCGCCGCCTCTGCCTATCGCCTTTTCCAGCGCCTGCCACGCGTAGCTCTCGCTTTCAGACAGGTTCGCGGCATTTCTGCCCACGCCTATCGAAAGTGTGACGTTGGTGCGGTCGTTGACCGCGATACGGCGTGCTTCTTCAAGCAGCTTCACGCGCTCGTCAGCCATCTTCTGCACAAATCTGTCCTCGACAACGACCATGAATTTATCGTTGTATATATTGCGCAGCACTGCGTTCATCTCGGAGAAATACTTTTCCAGAAGCTGGTCGATAAGCACGCCCACAAGATTCTTATCGCTTTCGCGGACTGAACCAATGGAATCGTCGTAGTTATCCACCGAAATGATGATGACCACCGGTCTTGACATGCGGTATTCTTCCTGCAATGACTTCATCGCGGTGATGTCACTGAAAAACAGGATATTCACCTTGTTCGCGGAATTTACCGCTTCATGGTCGAGCAGTGGGCGCTTGCCGCCCTTTTCGTCCGGCTGGTAAACCGTGTCGCGGACGGTCACCTTGTACCATCTGCCGTTCTTCTGTATCTCGCGGCCCTCGCCGACAAGCATTGAGAACGGCTCGATGGTGATGCGGTCAATGCTGCTCTCGTCGTCCGTCGGGCGGAAGAAAGTGGTCACGAACGCGTCGTTGCACCATGTTATCCTGCGGTCGTCGGTGACCAGCGCGACCGGCTGCGGGAAACTCACCAGTGCCATGTGGTTGGCGTGGTCTATCGAGCCGTCCAGACGGTCGTAATAAGCATACTCGTTCAGGCGTATCTGTATCAGCTTTCCAACGGCAATACCGCCCACCACCAGCAGCAGCGGGAAGGTCAGCCAGAACAGCCTTGTGTCGCTTCTGAACAAAGCAATGTCCAGCACCAGCAGGCATATTACCAGCGCGGAAACCGCCGCCAGCAGGATATTGCTTCTGTACATGTTTTTCAAGAATAGCCCCTCCTGAAATCGTTCACTGCGGGTGTTGACCCGTATGAAGCGGAATTAAGGCATCAATAATTCGCCTTGCCCTGAACCTCCATGATTATCGGAAGGATCATCGGGCTGCGCTTGGTCTTTGAATAAATGTAGTCGCTCAGCGCGTCACGCATTGCGGACTTGATGTTGCCCCACTCGCGGATATTGCGCTCGCGGCAGTTGTCCATGACCTGCTTCATCAGCTGCTTTGCCTCGTCGATAAGCTCCTCGCTCTCCCGGACGTACACAAAGCCTCTGGACACGATATCCGGTCCGGCAAGAACGCAGCCGCTCTCGCGGTCGATAGTGGCAACGATTATCATTACGCCGTCCTCCGCGAGGTGCTTTCTGTCGCGCAGCACGACGCTTCCCACGTCGCCCACGCCGTAGCCGTCCACCATGACCTTGCCGCTGGGTACTGTCCCCGTGAACTTCATCTCAACGCCGTCGGTTTCAATGACCTGTCCGAGGTCGGATATGAATATGTTCTCCTCGGGAATGCCCATGCTCATTGCGAGCTTGCTGTGCTTCTTGAGGTGCTTGTACTCACCGTGTATCGGTATAAAGAACTTCGGCTTGGTGAGGGATATCATCATTTTCAGCTCGTCCTGACATGCGTGACCGGAAACGTGCACCTCGTACATGGACTCGTAGATCACCTCTGCGCCCTGCTTCATCAGCTCGTTTACCACCTTGGTCACCAGCTTCTCGTTGCCGGGTATCGGGTTGGCGGAGATAACGATGAAGTCATTCGGGGTGATGGTCACCTGCCGGTGGTCGCCGCTGGACATTCTGGACAGCGCCGACAGCGGCTCACCCTGGCTGCCGGTGGTGCAGATGACCACCTTCTCCGGCGACAGCTTGTTAACGTCCTCAATGTCGATGAGGATATTGTCCGGCACCTTGATGTAGTTCAGCTCAACCGCCTTTGAGATAACATTCTGCATGCTTCTGCCGGAAACCGCGACCTTTCTGTCGTGGACTATCGCCTGGTCTATTATCTGCTGAATTCTGTGGATATTGCTGGAGAAGGTCGCGATTATGATACGCTTGCCCTCGGCGGAGTTGAACAGGTTCCTGAAGCTCTCGCCGACTGCACGCTCGGACTTGGTGTAGCCCGGGCGCTCTGCGTTGGTGCTCTCGGACAGCAGCGCAAGCACGCCGCGGTTACCCAGCTCACCGAACCGCGCGAGGTCGATTATGCCGCCCTCTATCGGGGTGTAGTCCACCTTGAAGTCGCCGGTGTGGACGATAACTCCCGCCGGGGTGTGGATAGCCAGTGCGCAGGCGTCGGGAATGGAGTGGTTCACCCGGATAAACTCAACCGACATGCAGCCCATGCGGACGTTCTGCCGCGGTTCGACCACGTTCAGCGAAGCCTGCGACAGCAGACCGTGCTCCTTCAGCTTGCCCTCCACCAGACCGAGGGTCAGACGCGTGCCGTAAATAGGCACGTTGACCTTCTTCAGCAGGTATGGCAGTGCGCCGATGTGATCCTCATGACCGTGGGTGATAACTATGCCGCGGAAACGTTCGCGGTTCTTTTCAAGGTAGGTGAAATCCGGCACAACGAGGTCAACGCCGGGCATTTCCTCGTCAGGGAACGCCAGACCGCAGTCCACGATGAACATATCGTTGCAGCACTCGTAAACATAGAGGTTCTTGCCGATCTCGTTAAGTCCGCCCAGCGCGGTGAACTTAACCGGCGCAGAGCGTATCTCCCTCGGCTTCTTCGGCGCAGTGCGCTGAACGGGGCGGCTGTCGTTGTAATCCTTTATCTCGCGCTTTTGGCGCTCCTGTGTACTTCTCACGGGCTTCTGCTCGGTTTTCTTTACCGGAGTGAAGCGGGCGCGGTACTTCTTCTCGCTGTGGTTCTCTCGGGGCGTTTCCTGCTGTGCGGACTGACCGCGCTTCGGGGTGATGCTTTCTGTTTCTGTAAGGAGCTTGTTGTTTGTCAATAATCCCATATATTCTTGTCCTTTCTCTGTAATGCAGTGTGCAGGCATACCCGGCGGCACGGGGCACAGAGATCCCCCGTTATACTAATGAAACAAATCAGCGTCCGCACATAAATAAGTACTGGCAGCAAGAATGCGGCTAGATGAGCCGCCCCAGACTGCGGTGACTGCGGGATCCGGCATGGCGGCGCGGGGATCCTGCGGTCGGTTGAGTATGATGGCAATGCGGAACAGACCCTCCTCCGGGCGGCAAATGGAGCCGCGCGGAGGCAGGTCAGCTGTATTCCTGCGTTTACGCGCAGGATCTCTGGCTGTTCAGCCGGTATATATTAACTGCAAATTATTACCTGTTTCTATATTTGACCAATGGGGCGCAATTATTCATTGCCGCCGGCTTCCACCGGAAAAATCTACCTGTCTGATGCCGCCCCGGCGAAAATAAGGAAGCATTTCCCGGGGACACATATATTATATTATACCCCATAATCAGAGAATTGTCAAGTACCCTAAGTGTTCCGGCCACGGCAACAGCATTTACTATTGAGGTGAAACGGAAGAGGGGTCAAGTAGGATA
>JBJFGA010000051.1:0-22309 GCA_051892275.1 Oscillospiraceae bacterium
TTTCCAGAATAGTTTCAAGGTCGCGTATCGGTATACCCTCTTTAAGCAGATTTGCGAGTATTTTCTGCAAATATCCCACAGATATAACCTTCGGAATAATATCGTCCACCACGATAGGATTGGTCTTCTTGACGTTGTCCAGCATGGTGTTGACGTCCTGACGGGAAAGAAGCTCGAATGCGTACTTCTTCATTATCTCCGACCAGTGGGTTATCATTACCGAAACCGGGTCGATAAGCGTATAGCCGGCAACGTCTGCCATGATCTTCTTGTCCTCGCTTATCCACTTCGCCGGAAGCCCGAATGCAGGCTCCACCGTGTCGATGCCCTCTATCTGCTGGGTGACGTCGCCGCTGTCCAGCGCAAGGTAGTGGTCTACGAGTATCTCGCCACGGGCGACTTCCTCACCCTTTATCTTGATTATGTACTGGTTCGGATTTATCTCCGGGTTGTCCGTCATTCGCACGGACGGGATAACCATACCCATATCCAACGCAAACTGCTTTCGGAAGATAACAACGCGCTCGATGAAGTTGCCGCCGGACTTCTCGTCCACCAGCCGCAGCAGGCTGTAACCGAACTCCATCTCTATCGGCTCGACGTTCAACAGCTTGAACACATTGTCGATGTCGCGATAGAAGTCGTTGTCCGTGGGTATCTTTTCCATTTCCTTGGCTTCAGCCTTCGCCCGCTGTGCAAGCTCCAGCTCCGCCATTTTCTTCTTGTTGCGGTTAAGCAGTATTGCACCCACGATCAGCAGCACACCAAGTACAAGGCACACCGCCGTCGGAAATCCCGGTATCACCATCATGACGATCATGACGATACCGGCGATCATCAGCACGAAGGGCTGCGCTGTGAACTGACTCTTGATGTCGTTCACAAGGCTGTCCTCGCTTGCCGCGCGGGTCACTATCATACCTGTCGCAACGGAGATGAGCAGCGCAGGTATCTGGGAGCAAAGACCATCGCCCACCGTTGCCAGCGAATAGGTGTTCAGTATCATGCCGAAATCACCGCCGCCGCGCACCATTCCTATGATAACGCCGCCAATAAGGTTCACCAGAGTGGTGACGATGGACATGATCGCGTCGCCCTTTACGAACTTCGTAGCACCGTCCATGGAGCCGTAGAAGTCCGCCTCGCGCTGAATGTTGCTTCTGCGCCGCTTTGCCTCTTCCTCGTTGATGATGCCGGCGTTGAGATCGGCGTCGATAGCCATCTGCTTACCGGGCATAGCGTCCAGCGTAAAGCGCGCCGCAACCTCGGATACACGCTCCGAGCCCTTGGTGATAACGATGAAGTTCACCAAAACTATGATAATGAATATCAGAAAGCCGACGATAGCGTCGCCGCCCATTACGAACTGACCGAACGCCGAAATTACCTCGCCGGCATAGCCGCTTGACAGGATACCTCTCGTTGTAGAAACATTCAGCGACAGTCGCAGAACGGTGGTCAGCAGCAGCACCGTAGGGAACACGGAGAACTCCAGCGCCTCCCTGATGAACATAGTCATTACAAGGATAATAAGGCTAAGGGAGATGTTGAGCAGTATCAGAAAATCCAGCAGCCAGCTTGGCAGCGGGATAATGATAGCAATTACAATAAATATAACAAACAGAACAAACGAATTGCTAAGTATCTTGCGTACTATATCTGCCCATCTCCTTTCTGTTATATTTCTATATAATTATACAAATTGTGTCGTGAATTGTCGTATTTTAAGCCCGCAGCGTCTTGTGCTTTTCCCGGTAGACTACCGTCAGCACCTCGGCGACTGCGTTGTAAAGCTCGGCGGGAATTTCCCTGCCGATGTCCACCATGCTGTACAGCGAACGTGCCAGCGGCGGGTCTTCTATCGTCATTACGTCGTTTTCCTCGGCAACGGCGACTATCCGCAGCGCGAGGAGATCCTTGCCCTTTGCCACCACCTGCGGTGCGTTGTTCTTGTCCTGGTCGTATTTCAGCGCCACGGCATAGTGGGTCGGGTTTCTGACTACCACGTCCGCTGTGGGAACGTCGTGCATCATACGCTGGGTCGCCATCTGCTGCTGCCGCTGCTTTATCTTGCTCTTTATCTGGGGGTCGCCCTCCATCTGCTTGAACTCCTCCTTGACCTCCTGCTTGGACATTTTGAGCTTCTTCTCAAACTGCCACCATTGGAACAGAAAGTCCGCCGCAGCCACAAACACCAGCATTATGCATATCAGCATAACCATGTCGTAGATGGTGAGCGCCGCATAGGTCATGCCCTGCATTATCCCGGCGTTCGTCAGCGCGATGAACTGCGGAAGCCGCGCGCTTATCTCGTTGTAGATCACGACGCCGATAATAATTACCTCGATAAGTCCCTTTAAAATGGAGACTACCGATTGAAGCGAAAACAACTTCTTTATACCAGAAAGCGGGTTCAGCCGCGAGAATTTCGGCTGGAGCGCCTTCATGGTGAAAAGCCCCTTTGTCTGCGCGATAGTGGGGATTATTCCCAGAACCATCGCGATAAGGAGTATCGGGAGCACGGTAATGACTATCACCGTGATGACGTCCACAAAGATAGAAATTATTGTATCAACGCTGACATCTGTCGAGCCAAGCTGCTCAAAGGACTGCTGATAAAAATCAAGCAGGTTCTCGGCGATAAACCCCAACAGCAGCCGCATTGCCGAGAAAATACCCAGCACCGACACCGCCGTTACTATCTCCTTGCTCTGAAGGACGTTTCCTTCCTTGCGCTGATCCCGGCGCTTTTTCGGGGTGGCTTTTTCGGTTTTTTCTTCTCCTGCCATAGTAACCGCCCTTTCAGCGCCAGAATGTTAGAGTGGAAGCACCATCTGCCCTATCAGCCCGTTCAGGTTGGTGAACAGCAGGTCCATCAGGTCGTCAATAAACCCGGAAATCATTGAGCAGCTTCCTGCCAGCACGACAAATCCCACCAGCATCTTTATCTGAACGTTCATCACAAAGACGTGGATAGACGGAACAGCCTTCATCAGCACGCCAATGCAGAATTCCGTCACCAGCTCTGCGGCGACTATCGGCATGGCAAGCTTAACACCCAGCGTCAGCACCGTTTCAAAGTACTTCACCAGAATGTACAGCACGCTTATGTTGAAATTTCCGAAGCCCATCGGGATACCCTCGTAGGAGGTCGCGAACAGCTCTATGTAGGAGAGATGTCCTCCCACCGCGAAGAAGTAGATCATGAACCAGTAGCTGTAATACTTGGTGATAAGGCTGGACGTACCAAAGGTGGGGTCGTAGCCCTTCGCCATCGACAGACCGATCTGGAAATCCGCGAGTTCACCGGCGGCACTGAACACCTGTAACAAAATGTTGACATAAAATCCAAGCACCGCGCCGACAAGCAGTTCCTTTCCTATATCAAACAAAAACGGAAGCAGTCCCTGCGGCATAGAGTAGCTGAAATCCCCCGCCGCAGCCATAACCACCGCAAGCATGAGGGACAACCCCACCTTTACCATGTTCGGGACTCCGTTTCTGGAAAAAATCGGATTAAACGTGAATATACCGCTTACCCTTGCCAGCACCATCAGAACAACCACAAAGTTGCCCTGAATGATCTCCCAAATCTCTGACATACCGCTATGTTATCGGCAGAGAAGCCATCTTCTCGAATATCATGTTGACAAAATCGATGCATTCAGAGGTCATCCACGGTGCGAGAACGAACAGCGCCAGACCGACAGCCACCGCCTTTGGTGCAAAGGAGAGCGTCTGCTCGTGCACCTGCGTCGCCGCCTGGAGTATTGCTACCACCAGACCGACTATCATCGCGATAAGCAGCACCGGCACAGCCAGCTTGAACGCCAGAATTATCGCCGCCTGAAATATTTCCATTATATCGTCCTGCGTCATTCATCTCACCTCCCGCAGCGCCGCTACAAGTTATAGCTTGATACCACCGAGCCTATCAGCAGGTTCCAGCCGTCCGCCAGTACGAATACCAGTATCTTGAACGGCATCGAGATCATTGACGGCGGAAGCATCATCATACCCATCGACATCAGCGTACTTGACACCACAAGGTCGATTACAAGGAACGGCAGGAATATCAGAAATCCCATCTGGAACGCGCGTTTAAGCTCGCTTATCATAAACGACGGCACTATCACCGTCAGACTTAGGTCGTTTTCTATGTACTCCTGCGTGAAGCCGCCATCCGGTTCCTCGGTCTTGGACAGGTCAAGGAAGAATTGCAGATCGTCGTTGGAGGTCTGCTTCAGCATGAACTTTTTCAGCGGAACACAAGCTGCCTCGATCGCTTCCTCGGTGTTGATCTCCTCGCTGACATAGGGCTGATAAGCCACCTCGTTGATCTCTGCAAACACCGGTGCCATAATGAATATCGTCAGGCACAGCGCCATTCCCGTCATGACCAGGTTCGGCGGAGTGTTCTGCGTCTGCATTGCGCTTCTGAGGAAGCTGAACACAATGATTATCCTCGTGAAGCAGGTCATCATTATCAGAAGCGATGGTGCCAGCGCGATAAGCGTCAGAAGTATGATCACTTCCAACGGCTGCGAAGCGTCCACGCCGATAAGCTCCTGTATCACCGACGACCCGGCGTCCTCGTCAACATACAGCGGGTCGGTGTCCAGGTAGTCCCCGGGCTGAAGGTCTGAACCCTCCGCAGTGACCGCCGTGTTCTGCTCGGCATAAGCCGACAGATTGCACAATACCACTGCCAGAAGCACCGAAACCAGCAGCGATACCGCAAATTTCAGCACCAGCCGTTTATTCTCTTGTGTCAGCTGAAACTTAGTCACGCCGCAGTTCCTCCTTGCCGGGATCATTTCTTGTTCATCATGTTTTTCAGCACTGTCTTGAAGCTTTCCTTGAAGGTCGGATTTTCGCCGTCCTGCTTCTGCATCTTCTCAAGAAGCTGCTCCTCGGTTTCCTCCAGCTCGTGGACCTTCTCCACCCTGCCGCTGGTGACGCCCAGGACCATGCACTTGCCGCAGATACTGACAAGCAGCAGCATCTTGTCCGTGCCGAGGTTGATACGCTCCAGTATTTTCATATTGCGGCTGTCGCTTAACGTTACCCGCTTGTTGAGCTTCTTCATCACCCAGAAAAGCAGGAAAACCAGCGCCAGAACGCCCAGCAGCGCCATTATCATCTGAAAATATTCCACTGCCGTACCTCCAATACCGCAAAAAACCGCACTAGTCAGACCGGCAGGCTGAACAGTGCGGCGAAAAAACTGCAATAGAAAAGCTCCTTGCTGCCAATGCTTGAACATCGCCGGCAAAACCGGCACCGCAGCCCAATGCTACCGCAAAACCTGCTATGTACTGCGCCCGCATTCTTCCCGGCTTCCTGCCGAAAACACGGTACACTTCACAGCTTCGTGCTGCGTTTTCTCTTACTTGCCCGGATATTACTGCGCCAAACGGCAGTTATCAGCCAAGTACCTTCTTGACAGTCTGTAAAATTCTGTCCGGCTTGAAGGGCTTTACGATGAAGTCCAGTGCGCCCAGCTTGATAGCTTCAACGACCATTGCTTCCTGCCCCATTGCCGAGCACATAACGACCTTAGCCATCGGGTCGGAACCCTTGATGTCCTTCAGCGCCTCGATACCGGTCTTGTTGGGCATGGTGATGTCCATGATGACCAGGTCGGGCTTCTCTGCTGCGTAAACATCACATGCGATAGCGCCGTCGGCTGCCTCAAGGATATTGGTGTAGCCGTTCTTCGTCAGGGTGTCCTTAATGAGCATTCTCATGAAAGCTGCGTCGTCAACCAGTAAGATCTTCTTGTCCATTACTCAATAATCTCCTTGAAAATATTATTAATTGGTATTTATTCCTTGCCAAGACTGTCCATAAAATTGGACTTGACGATTTCAGTGATCCTCACTGCGAAGTTATCATCAATAACCACAACGTCGCCTCTTGCAATGAGGTTTCCATTGACCACAACGTCGACCGGCGCGCCCGCCTGACGTTCCAGCTCGATGATAGTTCCCTGTGTGAATTCCAGTATATCCTTGACCTTCCGCTTTGCGGTGCCTATCTCCACTGAGATCTCGAGCGGAACCCCCATCAGCAGCTTCAGGTTATCCTGCTGGTCGGTAGGAAGTCCGAAATCCATCGCGTCGAACTGATGCAGCTGCGCGTTCTGGATATTGACCGGAGGAATGGGGGGCGGATAAGCTCCGTAAGCCGCATACTGATTGGGATATCCGTACCCGGGATAGGGTGCCTGTACGGGCTGACCCTGTGGCGGATAAGGATACGCGCCAGCCGCGGGAGCCGGCTGCGCCATGGCAGGCTGCTGCGCTGGCTGAACGGGCTGAGCCGCCGGAACGGGCTGCGGCGCGGGGGCAGGCTGGGCTGCCGGCGCAGCCGGAGCTTCTGGCCCGGAGTCCGGTGTATCGTCCGCGTGGAACTTCTCGATCATCTTGCCGGAAAGCGACTTTGCCAGTTCCACCGACATAACGGACATGAACTCGCTGTTCATGACTCCGTCCACCGTCAGGTTGAAGGTAACGGCAACGATCGTCTGCTCCGGGTCAAGCTCTGCCAGGTCGCAGAAGTTTGTCTGCTCAATAAGGTAGGGCGTCGGAGTGGAGATGTCCACCGAGATACCCAGCAGGTCAGACAGCGCGGTCGCGGAAGCTCCCATCATCTGGTTCATGACCTCGGAAACGGCGCTGATGTTCATTTCATCGAACTCAAAATCCGGTGAAACTACCAGCGGATTTCCCATGAGCTGGTTGAGAATAAGCTGAACGTCGTCCTGCTTCAGAACCATCATGTTCTGACCTTCGATGCCGGAAACATAAACGATCTTTACACAGATAGCAGGCTCCAACCGGTCATAGTTGAGTTCCCCGGCCTTTACAACGTTTACCTGCGGGGTGGTGATCCACACCTTGGCATTGAGCAGCTCTGAAACGGCGGTAGCAGCTGAACCCATGCTTATGTTCAATATCTCGCCTACGGCGTCTATCTCATAAGAGCTGAATTCAACATTTGTTTCATTAGCCATTGGACATTATACCTCAATTCTCAATAAAATTATCTATCATAATTGCCTTCTTGTTGTTGTAAGTACCAAGCTTGCCGCTGCACCACAACTTGTTACCGACCCTGACGTCCACATTGCTGGTGATGCTTTTCCCAAGCGGGATAACATCGTTCACCTGAAGCGTGAGGACCTCGTAAAGGTCGAGGTTTATCTGGCCGAGCACCGCGGTTATCGTGAGGTTCGTATCGCTGATGCCTGACATTATTGTATCCCGGCGTTCTGCCTCGCGGTTAGCGTCGAGCTTTCTTCTGGAAACATTGTAGCGGGAAATGAACTTGTTCATTATCTCGTCCAGGTTGATCGCCGGTATACATACAGAAATAATGGATTTGGAGCCGTTTATCTCCACCTCCAGCGCCACGATGATGACTGTATCCTCGTGACCAATGGTCTGCACCACCCTGGAGTTGGTCTCGATCCCGATGAGCTTCGGCTCGAGGTCGATATGGCTGACCCACGGCTCATAAAGAAGCGACGCCATGGAGTTCATCACATCATTCATTATGGTGATCTCTATCTCGGTGAAATCCCGGTTTACGTCCCGGAATTCGCCCCGTCCGCCCAGCAGGCGGTCTATCATCGTAAAGGTTATCGTGTTGGAGATCTGTACGATAACGGTGGTCTCACTGACTTCCTCGTTCTTTATGCCCATGTCCACCATGCCCATCAGGACATAGTCCGGCAGGGCGTTGTTGAATTCGCTGTATCTCTGTTCTTCTATATTGACAAGCGATACCCGGCAGTACAGTCGGAGAAGCCCGGTGAAATAGGAGGAAAGCAGTCTTGCGTAGTTCTCAAAGATACCGTCAAGTACCTTGATCTGTTCCTTCGTGAACTTCTTCGGAGCACGGAAGTCGTACTCCTTGACCTTATCTTCCTCTTTCTGCGACACCTCCGGAACTGCGCCGGCAGCGACGTTTTTGAGCATTTCATCTATCTGCGCCTGCGTCAGGACGTCAGCCATCTGTATCCCCCCATTGCTTTCAAAAAATCAGCGCGCATTATCCCGCGGTACTATCCTCCGCCTCCGCTGAAACCATAAACGAGTCATAATCTCCCGGGATAGCAGGACCGAGCGTAAATCCGCCGGAACTGCTGCTGTGATCAGGATATTTCTCCTCAAGACGATCGATGACCGACTGGGCGTAATCGTTCGGCAACTTCTCCACTTCGGGTTTAGCCGCATCAGGGTCAATGTTGTCGAGATCGATTCCATAGTCGTATTTAAGGATATCCTTCCAGACCTCGGGATCGGTGAAGTCTGCGTCGTTCTTCAGCAGCACCATCTCAACGCGGCGGTTCTGGGAACGTCCTTCCTCCGTGTTGTTGTCGGCGACAGGCTCAGCGTAGCCGCAGCCCTTGGTGCGGAACTGCTCCGTATCCAGTACCTTCGTGAAATCCATGTACTTCACGACGCTGGCTGCACGGTCAGAGGAAAGATCCCAGTCGTTGACCTCGGAGATAGCCTTTGCGGTATGACCGCTGATAGTGCATGTCCGGATAGCATTTTTGACTGCGGTGATACCAGGGGCAATACCATTGAGCAGGTCCTTTCCCTCCTGGGTGAGAACTGCACTGTTCGGCTCGAAGAACACATTGTTGTCGAACCGGATATTCAGATGGGCAGCGCCCTGCTCCACCGAAACAGACGATTCCAGATTGTTTTCAGAAACGTACTGCGAAATGTACTGATAAAGCTGGTCAAAGCTCTGCGGAAGATTTCCCGAACCGCCGTTGGTTTCCGGTTCTTCGCTGATAGTTCCGTCACCCTCGTCCGGGGTGGGGTTAGGCGAATCAACATACTCGTTGAAATACTTTCCGTGGGACTGGAACGCCTGATATATGTACTGCCACTTCTGCTCATCGGTGGTCGATGACGCGTACAGCATTACGAAGAAGGTCAGCAGCAGCGTTACCATGTCACTGTATGTAGAAAGCCAGTCGTTGCTGTGATCCTCCTGGGGCTTTTTAGATAACTTCGCCAATGGTAACCCTCCTCTGCCTTTTATTGACAATAGTGCACATTCGAGAAATATTCCCCGGAATGAACACTTTATCTATCCATTATACTATTCTAGCATAAAACGGCTGAAAATGCAAATACTTTTCGGATTTTTTTCACTGAAAAAGTAAATTTTCTGTAAAAGAATTTCTGAAACCGTTATTCGCCGGACTTACCGGAGCGCTTCTGGCTTGCCGGGAGCATGAATTCCAGCTTCTCCTGGATATATCGCGGGTTGGAACCGTCAGCGATAGCGAGAACGCCCTCCTCGATGATCTGCATACACAGAAGCTCGTCCTCATGGGCATTCTTCAGCGAGCTTGCCATAGGGTTGAACAGAACGTTCGCAAACAGCGAGCCGTAGAACGTTGTGATAAGCGCGGTCGCCATACCGCCTGCCAGACCGTCGGGGTTGGTGCTCATGGTGTTAAGCATGTTTACCAGACCAACCAGCGTACCCAGCATACCGAATGCCGGGAATACCGCAACGCCCTTTTCAAAGAAGGAACGTCCATTCTCATGGCGCTCGCACATGAAGGAGATAGCGTCGTCCAGCATTCCTCTTACCTTGGCGGTGTCGTTTGCGTCAACGATAAGCATGAGGGCGGACTTCATGAACTGATCCTTGCAGTTGTTGGCGCTTTCTTCCAGCGCAAGCAGACCGCGACCTCTTGCGATCTTTGCGTACTCAACGATCTCGTCTATGTACTTGTCGGGCTTGTACTTCTTGGGGGTGAAGATCATCTTGAACTTCTTGGGAATACCCGCCAGATAGCTCATAGGATAGGACGCGATAAGGCAGCCGAACGTACCGCCGATGGTGATAAGCAGTGACGGCGGGTCGAAGAACCACAGGATCTCACCACCCTGGAATATACCGAAGACGATCATGCCGAAGCACATTACCCAACCGATAATAATAGATAAATTCAAAAGGATCCCTCGCTTTTTTTATTGAAATAGCAGCTCCCTGCCTGAAATCATTTATCTGAAGACTCTGCGCACTGTCTGCCGAAGCGTCTGCGCCGCCTGTTGTATTCGAGGATCTTGTTCTGAAGCTCCTTCATGCTTTCCCGCACGATGTAGTTATGCCCGTTTGACATAATTATCACCGTGTCCGGAGTTTCAGCGACGGATTCGATCATCTGCTCATTCAGCAGGAACTCCTTACCGTCCAGCTTTGTAAGAAAAATCATATCATAACCTCACCCGATATCCCTCCCCCGCCCCGGGTCACGCGGACAGGGGAGGAAAACCGTGCTGTGTCAATTATCTCTTGAGGGAGAGAAGCTCCTCAAGCATTGTATCTGATGTGGTGATAACTCTGGAGTTAGCCTGATAACCTCTCTGGGTGGTGATCATGTCGGTGAACTCCTGAGCAAGGTCAACGTTGGACATCTCCAGTGCGCCGGAAATGACCTCTGCTGCGCCGTCGCTGCCTGCGACAGCGATCTTTGCCTGACCGGAAGCAACCGTTTCAGCAAACATCGTGCCGCCGACAGCGGAAAGACCGTTGGGATTATCGAAGGTCGCGATGTCGATACGTCCGAGGTTCATATAACCGAAAACGGCATGCTTACCGATGATGGTACCATCGGAGTTGATGGTAACGTCCTCGAGATCCTTGTAGCTCTGCTCGGAACCAACTCGTCCGTCAGTGAGGTTGAATGTGGACAGCGACTTAGCCACAGTTGTGTAGAAGCTGTCTACGCCGCCGCCGAAGGAAAGTGAAGGATTGTCCTCAAACAGCGCCTTTCTCTGACCAGGGTTGAGGTCTGCAAGACCAGTGAAGCTGCCGGCGTCAAAGGTGAATATCTTCTGGGCATTGCCTCCGGCAGCCGCAGCCACCGCAGCATTTATCTCAGCAAGGAACGCAGCATCGCGGGCAGTCGAGTCAGTGCCTGCATAGGACTTGTTCGTGATACCGATAGTTAGGGTATTCTCGTCCCACTGCGCAGTGGGCGACTCGTAGTTGGAAACATACTTGAATACGATCTTGTAGTTGTTTGCGTACTCGCCGGGCTGGCTTGCTGTGGCATTGATATTGGACACCATAGGGTCAGTGTTGACGAGCTTCAATGAACCCCAAGAGCCTGCAGCGGTCGCCACAGTACCCGCGGGTATCTCGAACTTTGTAACTGAGAGGTTCAGTCCGGCAAGATCGCCGGTGGTGTCTGCCGCCTTTGCAGTGGTAATAGCGTTCTTTATCGCCTGAGTGAGGTCAGACTGACGGGTGTTTTCCGCAATGGTGATGTTCCATGTATTGGAAGCTGCAACATATTCCGCAGTTGTGTCAGTGCCGCTGGATACTGCAATAGTGGCGCTGTTGTACGCATTTGCGGAGTTCGCGTTGCTGGTCGCAAAGGCGATGGTAGCCCAGCTTGAACCGGTGCCGCCTGTGGAAACGTCCACACGGCTCTCAACGCTTGCCTGTTCGAGGGTATGCGTCCAGCTGTCCACGTTTGCCTTTGCCACCTCAGAAGTGGTAGAAGCAGGAAGATTATCGAACGTGAACTTGATGGAAACATCGTCCGGTAGGGTAACACCGCCCGCCTGAAGGCACTTTGCGATCTCGTCCTCGAACATCTGTGCGGAGTCGAACTGCTGATCCTTGTCAAAGTACAGGTTCAGCACGCCTGCGGAGTAGGTCGCAAAGGGGTACTCAGCGTCGGTGAAGGTAACAGACATATCGGTGTTGTCCGATGGGTCGGAAACCGAGATGGTGACATCGCAGCCATTGATGGTCTTGGTCGCGCTGGAGCAGTGGTCGTCCGTCGCGGGGATAGTGATCTTGATGGGAGAGCTGCCAGCCGCCTGTCCGTCGAATTCGCCGGAAACGCCGAGAACTCTGTAACCGGAAGCATTAACGAGGTTGCCCTCTTCGTCAACGTTGAATACACCCGCTCTGGTGTAAAGAATGTTGCCAGACGCGTCCATAAGCTGGAAGAAGCCCTCGCCGTCAAGCGCCATGTCGTAGATGCTGTCAGAGAATGTGAAGCCGGACTGTGTCATGTTCGGCGTTGTGGTGTTCATCTTAACGCCGTAGCCTACCTGGGTAGGATTGGTGCCGCCGAGGGAAGGAGTTGCCGCCGACGGTGTTTTCTTGGTCTGATAGTATATATCCGCGAATGTAACAACATTGGTCTTGTAGCCAGTGGTGTTTACGTTAGCGATATTGTTGCCTATTACGTCCATCTTCTGCTGATGGGTCTTCATACCGGATACACCGGTGTAAAGGGATTTTACCATTTTGATTGACCTCCAGAAAATAATATCTGATCTGACCGCCGCCCCGTCTCAGTCGCAGCCGGGGCATGAATTCCATAAAGGTCCGTTCATACTATAACGGTCGAATCGATGTTTGTGAATACGTTGCCCTGCAGCTCGTTGTCTGAAAGGGTGGTTATCACCTTGTTGTTTTTTACGCTCACAACAAAAGCGTTTCTTCCCACAAGAACCAGGGTCTCACTGCTGCCCTTGCCCGCCGCCAGCTCCACGCCCTTGTTAAGGCGTTCAAGCGTGCCGTTCTCGTTAAGGTCTATGCTGCGCTCCTCAAGCCGCTGTATCGCGTGCTTCGAGAATTCCACGCCGCCTTTTTCCTGCAGCTTTTCCTGTAATGCCTGTGCAAATGAGCCTTCCTGTACTGCGTCCTTTGCCGTGACATTGGGCTGCATCTGTGTGTTTCCTGTGGTAACGCTGATTTGATTGCGGAGCGCTAGATACTCGCTTATCAGCATTGTAAAGCCTCCATGCTTCTGTTAAATGAAATCCTCCAGATCCTCGATGTCCTCGTCGAAGTAATCGTCCGCGAGTTCCTCATCGTAGTACTCCTCGGCTTCTTCATCAAGTCTGTCCTGTTCGCTCTCGTTGATCTTGTCGATTATGTCCATGAGTTCGTCCAGCTCGTCAGTTGCTTCGTCAGTAACTCCGCCGACCGAGGTGTCGTCCTCGCCGCCGATTTCCACTGTGGGATATGCGACCTCGACGATGTCCTCAAGGTTGTACGCGGTGTCGTTGATGATGACCTGCACAGTGCCGTTCTTCACCTGTACCGACTGAATAACGCCTGAATCAAGCGCCGAACCGCCTTCAACCGCAGGATTTACCGTTGCGCTCATGCCTATCATCATTGAAGCGCTTGCGATAAGGCTTCCCAGCGAATTACCGCTGATGGGATCGCTCACGGTGCTGCTGGTATCTGTCGCGATAGAGGTTATCTTCGAGATATCGAAGCTCACGCCGTCGATCTTGACCGTGTAGTTGTCGCCGCTTTTCATCACTGACTCGACCACGCCTGTCTTTGTCACCAGCGTTGAACCGTCCATCTTTGATGCTGTTACCATCTTCCCCACAAGGCTGGAAGCGTAATTGGACTTTGAATACTGCGCCGCGTCCTTGTTGTAGGTCAGCGATGTGAACTGCGCCATCTGGGTCACGAACTCTGTGTTAGAGGTAGGCTCCATCGGGTCCTGATTAGTCATTTCAGCGACCAGCAGGGTCAGGAACGTATCAGAATTCACAAGTGCCTCGGTAGAGTCTTTGAACTTGTCCTTGTACTTCTGATAGTTGGACTGTATCTGCTCCGATGAAGAAAGCGGGACCAACAATTCGTCTGCCATATTCTCTCCTTTCCTGCCTTACATTGAAGCAATGATCTCTGCGAAGCTCTCGCCGTCCGGCTGCTGCTCCTGCTGTTCGTTTTCGCTTTCGCGATAGGGGTTCCTGCTGCTGCCCTGATAATCCTCTGCGTGGGTCTCCTGCCTGGACTCGCTGACTATCTGCCAGCTTTCCAGCTGAACGCCGTTCTGCTTCAGGGTGTCCTGAATCGCTGTGCCGTTGTCCTCGATGATCTTCAGCGTTCTTGAATTCTCCGCCGCTATGGACACTGAAACTGTGCCGTCCGCGGTCTTGGTCATTCTCACTGTTATCCTGCCCAGCTCCTCGGGATTAAGGGTAACGCTGTACTCCACGTCGCCGTTGAGGTTTTCTGTGCTCTCGGTCAGCTTTTCTGCGACCTGCTGCGCTACGTCAGACGGCTTCACAGTGACGCTGCTGCCGTCAGTCCTCGGTATCATCACCGGTCTTTCGGCGTTGACTGTCTGCGGCTGTACCAGGTTCTGCGCCGCATTTTCGACCGGCTGCTTTGAGTCTGCCGAGTTCTTTATCATCTGGAACTCATCAGACTTGGAAACCACTCTGCTCCGCTGTGCGTGCTGCTGCGGGAAAATGCTCTGCTCCGGCTGTTCTGTCTGTACTTCTTCCGGCTCCTTCGCGGATCTCTCCGGCGCTTGTACTGCTGACTTCGGTGCTTGTACTGCTGCCTTCGGTGCTTCAGCTGCTTCCGGTTCTTTCCGCGTCACGCTGACCTGTGCCTTGCTAAGCTCCTCTGAAACCTCAAAGCTCTCCTCCGGTCTGGCTTCGCCCTGCGATACACTGCGTACAGGAACATCGCTCTGCTGCCTGCCGTCTGCGGACGCTTCGTCCTGCTTATCCGCGCTGCCGCTTTGCTGCGGTGTTATCTGCCGGACTGCCGCGCTCTGGGTCGCTTCCTCTGCGCGTACCGGCTGTACATTCTGCTCCGGCTTCTCCTTTGCAGAAGTATCGGTGTTCACCACCGGCTCTGCGTGAACCGCCACTTCAGCCAACTCATCTGCTGTACCGATCTCGGCTACCTCGACCGGCGTTTCCGGCTCCACAGTATTCTGCGGAACTTCCTGTGCGAACAGAACATCATCTGCTTCGTCTGCTGTCTGCTGACCGAACTGGGTTTTCTGCACCAGACCCTCTGCCACCGGCTCAATTTCCTTCCGGACTTCAACGGGCTGCACCGTTTCTGTCACCGGCTGAACTGTCAGCGCAGATAGCTCGTCTGTCTTGTCGTCAGCCACTACTGTGGGCTGCTGAACGTTGAACATTGCCGCAAGCTCTGCCATAAGCTCCTGCGCCGCCGGGTCATTGCTGCCGTCCGGAATATCTTCATTCGTCTCCGGCGTTTCAGCCTTACCGAGCAGCTTCGTCAGTTCCTTCAGCATTCCCTGCGTAAGCAGCTCCTCCGGGATATCCTCCAGCTTTATCTCACCGTTCGCCACGGCTTCTGCCAGCTGATGGAAGTCCTGCGGTATCTCCTTAGGTACGTTAACGGGAGCGCTGCTATTTTCTGCGGTCACAGCCTCGCTTACCGCCTGTTTAGCCTCGCCGATACCGCTAAGCACCTTTGAAAACTGCCCCGCGTCAGACTTTTCCATCGATTCCTCCACCCTAAGCGGGATAGCCGCGTCGGATATCATGAAATCGCTGCGCATATAACCCGAACCGCCTGCGCTCATGCTTACTGCCATTCTCTCACCTCCTTATAATATAATATCTATATCAGGGCTTCTGCCCGGATATGCTTAATTACTGGACGCTCTGCGCGTTTCTTATCGACTGACCGGAAACGAACTCCTCGATAAACTGCTCGTTTTCCTTGACCACCGCCGCCTTGTAGTCCTCCAGCTGCTTCTCCTCCAGCTTTTCCAGCGTGCGGACGTCCTTTGTGGCTTCTACCACCACGCCGAGCTGCTTGTTAATCTCTTCCTGCTTCTGGACGGCGCTTATCTCCCGGGCGTGTATCTCCTGCTGAAGCGTCACGATATACCGCTTCCTGACGGATATCTCGAACGCCTGTGCGCCGGTTCGGCATATCTCCTGAAGCTCACCGCTCAACTCCACGACCTTGCGGCTAAGCTCTTCCTTCTCCTCATATATGCGCTGAAGGTCAGCCTGCAACACGCTTAGGGTGTTCTTCTGACGGTCAAGCTCCTGCTCCCGGAAGTCCATCAGCTTCTGCAAAGTGAACTGAAATTTCTTCAAAGCCTGTCACCTCGTTGAACTCACTTCTCGTCGCCCACCGCCGCAATAAGCAGCTGCACCGTTTCCTCCAGCGTGTAGGATTCCTCCACGCGCTGCATAAGGAACTGGTTTATCCTGTCTATCTTGCGTATCGCCTCGTCAAGCGCGGGATTTGTTCCGTGCTTGTAAGCGCCTATGGAGATAAGGTCGGCGTTGTTGTTGTACAGCGAAAGCAGATTTCTAAGCTTTCCCGCCGCTTCCTTATGCTCCGGCTTGTCTATCTCCGACATAAGTCGGCTGACGCTGGGGAGTATGTCTATCGCGGGGTAGTGGTTCTGCGCCGCGATCTTTCTTGAAAGAATGATGTGTCCGTCGATGATACCGCGGACAGTATCTGCTATCGGCTCGTTGGTGTCATCGCCCTCAACGAGCACGGTGTAAATGCCTGTAATCGAACCCTCCGGGAAGTTCCCGGCGCGCTCCAGCAGCTTCGGCATGTTGCTGTATATCGACGGGGTATAGCCTCTCGCTATCGGCGGCTCTCCGGTGGAAAGTCCCACCTCGCGCAGCGCCATTGCGTATCGCGTCAGACTGTCCATCATCAGCAGCACGTCCTTGCCCTGCTTCATGAAGTACTCCGCTATCGCAGTCGCAGTCAGCGGACACTTGCTTCTCATCATCGCCGGCTGGTCTGATGTTGCAACCACCAGCACCGACCTTGCCATGCCCTCCGGACCTAAGTCCCGCTCGATGAACTCCCGGACCTCACGTCCACGCTCGCCCACCAGCGCGATAACGTTGATGTCCGCCTTGACCTTCCGGGCTATCATTCCCATCAGGGTGGACTTACCAACGCCCGAGCCTGCGAATATACCCATACGCTGACCCTTACCCATGGTCAGGATACCATCTATCGCCTTGACTCCAAGCTCTATCTGTTCCTTTATCGGGGGTCTGTTGAACGGGTTTGAGGGAGTTCCGGTAATCGAAATGGAATCGGTGCAGCCGGGGTCTGGACCGCCGTCCAGCGGCATTCCCGCAGCGTCCACTATTCGACCGATAAGACCCGCCCCCGCCTTGACGGTAAGCTTGTCCCCGGTGCTGTCCACGATACTGCCCGGGCCTATGCCCTCTATCTCGGTGTAGGGCATCAGCAGAATGTTGCTCTTGTTAAAGCCCACTACCTCCGCCCGGATAAAGCTTTTCATATCCTTCGAGTAGATGCGGCACACATCGCCGATATTGCAGGCAGGGCCGCTTGCTTCTATCGTCATGCCGACTATCTTCTCGATCTTGCCCATGTAGCGGAAGGTGTCATATTTTGTTATATCATCGCAGAATGCTCCGAGATCCAATGCCATGACTGACCTCCGCTATTGGCTTTATTCTTCCTCGTCCGCGTCCTCCGCAGGCTTGATTGTTTTCTTCTTTTTCCTTGTGGGCAGCTTGAACTTGCCGTCCCCCAGCTCCTGTATCATGCGCAGCTGCGTCTGGATACCCGCGTCCACTATCTCGCTGCCGTTGTCCACGATGACCGTCCCCTCCTCCGCTTCGGGAAGAAGCTCCACGTCAACGTACTGTATTCCGCCGCACAGTTCCTTCAGATACTCATAGTCGGCAACAAGCTCCTCGTTGGCGCCGTTGTCCTTCAGGGTTATCTTTATCCTGTCGCTGTTGCGGAATTCCTTCGCAGCCTTTTTGATGAGCCGCTTTATCGCCGCACTGTCCTTTGACGTTATGCTGTCCAGCGTGACCTTTTTAGCGATCTGCATCACAGTATCGTAGATGTCCTTTTCGTAATCCGCGAAAAGCAGCTCTTTTTCGGAGTTTATCTTGTCGGCGTAAGCCCTTGCTTCGTCCAGGATATCACGTCCGGCGGCAAGACAAGCGTCCGTACCGTCTTTCTGCCCCTGTGCGAAGCCGTCCGCCTTCGCCTTGATGTAAACGCTGTCGCGGTTGGTTTCCGCGTCAGAGATTATCTGGCTCGCATTGTCGTTCGCCGCTGTGATAATAGCCTCCGCACGGCGCTGGGCTTCGGCGATGACCGCCTTACCCTGCTCGACATAACGCGCTTTGAGCGCGTCCAGCTCCTGCTTCTGCTGTTCCAGACTGCGCTCCCGCTCGTCCAGCTCCGCCAGACGCTGTTCAAGAAGCTGTTTTCTTTCATGAAGCTCCTGCTCCGGATCGGGTCTTGCTCCCTGCGCATTCTCCTGCGCTTCAGAAGCCCCCGCTGCCGATACAGGCTTCCTGTGCGGCTCTATGGCATTTGAGATGTCCACGCCGCCGCCGAAACAAACGGAGTTCCGCTTTAAAACTGACAAATATACCCCTCCGTCAAGCTGATTTTCTCATGCTGACCGCCGGACAATTTCATGCCGCGCGGACATCAGGCGATGACCTCGTCGCCGCCGCCACCGTGGGAGATGGTGATGATCTGCTCCTGCTCCAGACGGCGTATCGTTGCAACGATGTTCTGCTGTGCAGCCTCAACGTCACGCATACGAACATTGTGCAGATACTCGATATCCGCCTGCAGGCTCTCTCTTGCACGGGAGGAAATGTTCGCGAAAATGCACTCCGCAACCTCCTGCGTAGAACCCTTGATGGCAACCGCGAGATCCTTCGGATCCACCTGCTTTGTGAACTCCTGAATAGCCATGGAGTCCAGGTTGACGATGTCCTCGAATACGAACATCTTCTGCTTGATCTGGTCCGCCAGCTTCTGGTCTCTCGCGGACAGCTCGTCGAATATGTATTTCTCGGTCGCACGGTCAACGTTGTTCATTACCTCTGCAACGTAAGTGATACCGCCGACCTCCATGCTGTCGATGTTGACAAGGTTTGCGAACTTCTTCTCCAGCGTTGCCTCCAGCGACTTCACGACCTCCGGGGCAGCCCTGTCCATTCTAGCGATACGCTCCACGACCTCTACCCGCTTCTCCTTGGGAAGCTCTGCCAGTATCGCCGCCGCCTGGTCTATTCTCGCGTATGACAGTATCAGCGCGATGGTCTGTGGATGTTCGTTCTGAACTATCGCGAGCAGGTTCTTGTAGTCCGCCTTGCGCACGAAGTCGAAGGACTTGGTCTTGAGCTGCTTGGTTATCCTCGCCAGCAGATTGTTAGCTGCCTCCGACCCGAAAGCCTTTTCAAGTATCTGCCTCGCGTAGTCCACACCGCCCTCGGTAACTACCTTCTGGGTCAGGCAAAGCTCGTAGAATTCGTTAAGCACGCCCTCTACCACGTCAATGGGCTGGTACTCCAGCTTTGCAACTTCGGTGGAGATGGTTTCTATTTCGTCATCAGAAAGGTGCTTGTACACCTCCGAAGCATTATCCGCGCCCATAGCCGCAAGCACAAGTGCGACCTTCTGGTTGGCGGAAAGATCTTCTAATGATTTATCTGCCATGTCAATTCCCCCTCGCCGGGCTGGGACAGCGCCTGCAAACAGCCTGCGCCGCCAGCACGAAATATGTCAGGATGATCAGTTGTCCCTCATCATGTTCTTGATGATTTGAGCCACGATCTCGGGATTTGTCTTTGAGAACTCGCTGATCTCCCGCTTGAGTATGGTCTCTCTGGATTCCTTCGCTGCTTCCTCTGTAAGGCTCGCAATGTTGAAATCCACTTCCTCCGGGGATTCCGGTTCCTGTGATGTAGCGCCGCCTGCCTGGACAGCACCACTTTGCGCCGCAGCCGCAAAAGCAGCCTCCTGGCGGCGTCTTATCTTCTTCTTTCTGGAACGGCTCATCATAAGCGTCATCACCAACAGCAGTATCAGCACGATTCCAAGACCGACAACGACATACAGCAGCGTGTTGCGGAACGTATCCACAGGAGGTGTGACAATGACCGGCGAAGAACCGTCTCCGCTGCCGCCGGAGCCGCCTGCGCCAAGCGCGAACGGAAGATTATACACCGACACGAGATCAACGGTAGTTCCCGCAGCGTTTGCAACTATGCCCTGGAGCGCCTCGCGTTCAGCCTCGGTCATATTTGTCTGGTTGACCACAAGTCCCACGCTGAGCGACTCGATGTCGTAGCCGTCCTTCTTGATGGTCTCCTTTATGTTGGAAACATCGTACTGTATCTCTTTCTTATTATAATAGAAGCTCTGACCGTCCTCAAGACCGGTATATGTAGGATAATCCGGGGAAACATCGCCGTTTGCGGTAACTCCCACGATACCCTCCGGGTCATCAAGTACGCCGCCCTCGGCTATCTCCAGCTCGTGATCCTTAACGCCTGCGTCCGTTCCCTCCGCCGGCTCATACTGTATGGACTCGATGTCCTTCGCGTCGTAGTCCAGCCGCGCCGCAACGTTGAACGCATATCCGTCCTCGCCGTAGATTTTAGAGAGCATATCGCCCAGACCGTCCTTCAGGACCTGAACGAACTCCTGCTCGAACTCCAGCCGCTTTCTTGCGATGTCCACACCGGACTTATCCTCGTCGGTGTCCAAATCGTCAAGCGCCGGGTCAACCCATTCATAGGAATTCATCTTGCTGTCAAGCACCGAAACATTCTCGTTTGTAAGCCCGTCCACGCTGGTGGTAACTCCGCGGTAGATAGCGCGTACCTCTTCATTGGTCAGCTCCTTGCCCTCTCTTAGCTGGAGGAACACCGCGCAGCTGCTCTCGCCCTTTTCGGTGGAGATGACATAATTAGATGTTTCCGGCAGGTTGATGTTCACCGTTGCAGCCTGAACACCGTCAAAGGAAGCTATCGTCGCCCCCAGCCTTGTTTCCAGCTGCTGACGCTTCACCTCGCGCTTATCCAGGTCGGTGCTCCACAGGTCAACGCCGTTGTTCCATATATCATAGTTGGTTGTGGACTTGGGATAGCCCTGCACCCACATCTGCATTCGCAGCGTATTCTCCTGTTCTGCCGGGACTAGCACGTCACCGTTTGAGTTTACTGTGACCTCGGAAACTCCAAGTTCCTGGATAGCTGCGGCTATCTCGCCCGCCTCTGAGCTTGACAGCCCGGAAAACAGCGCCACATTACCCTTCCCGGTATTGAGAATGATACACAGTACTATAATAATTGCAACGACTACCACCGGAATGGAGATTATGAGTATCTTCGCCATTTTAGACGAATCAGTCCATTTCGTCCTGACGGTCGTTACAACAGATTTCAGCCTTTCGTTCATTTATAAAGACGACCTCCGATTTTTTACTGTCCCCGACAGTGCGCAGTTATATCTGCATATTGATTATCGAATTGTAAGCGCTGAGCACTTCGTTCTTGACGGTGACCAGCAGCTCCACAGCGACCTCCGCCTTGGTGATGTTCGCCTGGACCTGCGCGATATCGTCGATATTGCCGAGCATGAGGTCTATCGCGTCCCGGTCTACCTGCTCGTTGGTCTCGACAACGTTGTCCACCATTCCGCGGAATATGTCGATGAAAGACGCGTCCTCAACATTCACCGCACGCTGGGTCGATTCCTCGCCCATACGCGCCATGCGGGACATACGTTCCATGCGCTGAAGCTCGCCCATGTTATCTATCGGAACAAATTCTATCATTTGTATCTATCCTTTCAGTTATCAGCCCTTGCCGATGTTGAGTGCCTTAGTCGCCATGGACTTTACCACCTCAAACACCGCGAGATTTGCGGAATACATGTTCTCCGCCTCAATGGAATCCAGCTCCTCTGTGGCAACGTCCACGTTGGACTCGTAAACATAGCCCAACTCGTCCGCAAGCGGGTGAGTGGGGTCGTATACCGGCTCGGCGGGTGTGGGGTCATCAACGACTTCCTTTGCCTCAACGCCGCGCAGCTTTATGTACTTCTGGAAATGGGTCTCGCCGGTGCCAAGCTTAGTCCAGAGTATTTTCTTAAAGGTCTTGTCCTCGCCGAAAACAACCATCTGCCGCTTGTACGCTTCCTCCGGGGTGGTCGCTACATTGTCGGCATTAGCGATGTTCTGCGCGATAATATCAAGCCTGAACCTCTCCGCGGTCATTCCGGAAAGAGGGATATTGAGTGAGCTTAAAAATGCCATGTGAAGACCTCCGTCACTTTGTCGTCAGAGCAGTTCTCATTCTTGAGAAGTTGCTGTTCATGGAGTTGATCAGCGCGTCGTACTGTATCTGCGTCCTGGCAAGCTCTGCCTGCTGGGTGTCGTTGTCCACGTTGTTGCCGTCCGCCTGGTCGTTGGTGCTGCGGTCTATGTACAGCCGCTGAACGAGGTTCAGCTCGGTATCGACAGAGCCGTTGTCCCGCAGCTTCTCCCGCAGTATCCCGGCGAAATCGAGGTACTTGCAGTTGTAATCCGGCGTATCTGCGTTTGATATATTCTGCGCTATTATCTGCTGCTTCTGCCAGAGAACTGACATACCCTGTTCAAGCACGCGGAACGCGTTAGTGTCAAATAATGCCATATCATTTCCCCCTCCGCTTTCGGAGATTT
>JBJFGA010000052.1:0-5211 GCA_051892275.1 Oscillospiraceae bacterium
CCTTTTGACACAAAAGGAAGCGGGGTGTGGGGCAGCGCCCCACCACTCTGCGCGACAGCGCAGTAATACGCGTCAATAGCGCTAAAGGGGTTTGGGTCGGGGGACAAACGGAACGTTTGTCGTTGAAACAAGAGTTTTCCCCCAACATTTTTGATGGCAACAAGCCATCAAAAATGATACTTCAACTTTTACGACAGCCTGAGGGGATACCATAATGGTACCCCCTGGTTTATTTTATCGTCACGCTGTTGTTCAGCACCAGTGTGCTGTACAGGAACAGCACGTCCTGACCGTGGAAATCCACGAATCTCCCCAGCAGCATAGGCGACAGGTAACGTATATCCACCAGCGTTATCTTCGCGTAGCCTTCAGCCAAGAGCGGCGCAAGGCTGCTCGTGAAGGAGTCGCGGAAAATGATAAGCTCCTTTTCGGTGGTGGCGGCGGGGTTCTCTATCGTCATAAGCGACTTCGCCCCGGACAGGAATATGTCGTAGGGGTCGTCTTCTTCGGCGAGCGGCAGGTTATAGATTTCGGTGTAGGCGTCGCTTTCGGCGTCGTACACTGTGCAGTCGGACATAAAGCCGCTTTCGAGGTATATCAGCGCGTCCGGCTCGAGCGTGATATCCGTCTGACGGCAGTGTACACCGTAAAACGGCTTGTCAAATTCTGTCTGGTCGTATTCTGCGGAGAGGGTCACGCCCATTTCCCCGGCGATATGCGCGGCAACATCGGTGATGCATTCCTGCCGCCAGTGGGTGTCGGTGTGGTAATAGTCCGCCAGTTCCAACAGCGGGAATATGTCGATGTATTCCGCAAAGTCCATCTCGCTGGTGAGCTGTTCGGTCAGTGCTGCGTAATCCAGCGCCGGATATCCGTTTTGTTCGGCGAGAAAATACCCCTTGTCCGGGATAACGCTGACATAGACCTTTCCGCCGCTGTCCCTGATGTACTGCTCGTAGACGTACTCAAACCGCATAGCGGCGTAGGTGATGGATTTTTCGTTCAGCGGATAGTCCAGCTTCGCGGCGTAACCGTCCACGACATAGACACCGTCCACGTCACGGTCGCCGGGGGTGTATTCTTCACCGGGAGACGGCTCGGTGATTTCAGGCTCGGCGGTGAAAATGGGCTGGGTCGTGTCAGCGGCGGAGGTGGTGCTTTCGTTGCTGCTGCCGGAGTCCGGCGAAGCCGCGCAGCCCGCCAGAAGCAGCGCGGACAGTGCCGCAGCGATGTATCGTGTGCTCTTCATCACAGTATCTGCTCGTCAACAGCTACGACCGCGCCGGGGTATGCTTCAACGAGGTGAGCGGTGAATGCGTCTATCTGCTGATTCTTTCCGTATGCGCAGACAAGGTAGTCGCCGACATTCACAACGATCAGCTTGTCCGGGAAGCCGCAGCACCACATGCGGTTCTGGATATTCGCGCGCACAGCCTCGCCGAGGGCTGCCATGTCAACGCCGTCCACAACGTGGAAAGCGCCGGCAGTAAAGGTGTTCTGGTTCATCATGTGCATGAGGGTCGCCGCGCTGTCTATGCTGCCTATCTCCGCCGCAGGGAACCCGGTCACGGAATCAAGGATATCCGGATCCTCAATGCTGAACGAAGCCGCCTCCTGAATCAGCTCTCCGCTGCTGAAATCACCGCCGGTCACCGCGAACTTCTCGTCTTCGCCGAACAGCGCCCATGCGGTGTTCAGCAGGGTTGCCGGGTCAGATATGCCGTCCTCGATGACCTCCGGTTTTTCCTCTTCCGGAACAGTTGTGGTGGTCTCAGGGGTAGTTTCCGGCTTGGTCTCCGGTTTGGTCTCCGGCTTGGTTTCCGGCTTGGTCTCCGGCTTGGTCTCCGGCTTGGTTTCCGGCTTAGTCTCCGGTGTAGTCTCCGGTGTAGTCGCGGGGGTGGTCTCCGGTGTGCTGGTTTCGGGAACGCTTTCTTCAGGCTCGGCGGTCTCCGGCTTTGAGGTCTCCTGCTCGGTGGAAACGGGCGCGTCAGATTCCGGCGCGGTGGTCTCGGGAGCGCTCTCTGCGGGTTCAGCGTCCTCGGTCTTGGAGTTGTCCTGCTCCGCGGTCACTGTCTGCTCTGCGGAAGCTGCTTCGCTTGTCTGGGTGCCGGCGCTTTCGACGGGAGTATTGCTGCATGCTGAAAGGGAAAGCACCAAAAGTGCCGCTGCCATAATTGCTGTAAACTTTTTCATTTTCGTTATCCTTCATAGATGTCTTTTGGTTATTGTGCGTTATTGTGCGGAGCTTTCCGCTATCGTCCATTCCTGCGTGGTCTGGTCGCAGGAGAGCCGCAGTATCCGGCTGCTGCCTCCGGACTGCATGGTCAGCTCGAATTCGTTGGTGCCGTCCCAAAGCGGAACGCTCCATATAAGCGACGCGTTTCCGTTCAGTTTCAGCGGTGAGGAAGCGGGAACACGTTCCCCATCATCGGTGATGTACAGCTCTCCGGCGGACACGGTTATCACCGTTCTGCCGGACGCCGCAATGCTTACCGGGATATCGGTCGGCTCCAGCGCGTAAGCGCGGATAATGCTGACCTCGTTTTCATTGCCGCTGTCCTGCCGGGTATCCACCGCCACCGGACCCGCCGCGGGGTCTGACCCCATGACGAGGATATCCGCGCCTCCTTTTGGAATCAGCAGAAGCCCGAACACCGCCGCCGCACATGCCGCAGCTGCAGCGCACAGCCTTATCACCGGCGCATGACCACGCTTGCGGAACGGCTGTTGTGCTTCGGCGACAAGCTCGTCGTCCAGCATTGATATCGCTTCTGTCAGCGCTTCGTGCTTTATACAGATATCCCCTCGCTTTCAAGATAGTCCTTCAGTCTGCCGCGCATACGGAACAGGGTGGATTTGACCTTGCTTTCCGAGAAACCGGTCTTTTGTGCGATATCCTCTATGCTCTCGCAGTAGAAGTACCTAAGCACAAAAATGCTCCTTGCCTCCCGCTTCTGCCCTTTGAGAAAAGTGTTCAGGCAGTCGCGGATATGTAGTGCGTCGCTCGGTGCGCTCTTTTTGTCGGGGATACACTCGTCCAGCTCGTCCAGCGACACCGTGAATTCACTGGCACGGCGCTTCTGGGTGTTGTCAGCCTTCAGCTTGTTCAGCGCGAGATTTCTGACGATCTTCGCGAGAAACGGCGGGAACGGGTCTGGTCTTGTGGGCGGAACTGCGTTCCACAGCCGCAGATAGGACTGGTTCACGATCTCCTCGCTGTCCTGCGGGTTGCCGAGAATGCCGTGGGCTATCTTTGTGCACAGCCCGCCGTATTTCGCGGAGGTTTCGGTTATCGCGCGTTCGTCACGCTGAAAGAAAAGGTCAACGATACGTTCATCGTCCATAATGTTCCCCTTCCCTAAGGCGGCGTTATCTGCCACCCTATCTATATATACAACATTTTTTTCGTATGGGTTGCGTTTTCTGAAAAAATTTTTTATTAGTTTAGAGGTGACCTTTAGTTAATAGTATACCATATATTCCGGGCAAAATCAAGCCCGGTCTGATAGAGTGCAGCTTTGCAAAATAATCTGTCATCAAATCTGGTATTTGGCATATAATGTTATGTCGCTCGAAAACCACGGGGCGATGGATAATGAGCTGAAAATGACAGCTGATGTCCTTAATATACAAAAATACCACCCGGCGGGAAAAAACAGAAATATTTGTCAGAGAGCGTTAAATTTTTGTTAAGAACCGCCGATATATATTTAAGGGGACATTGTGTGAATGTTATGCAATGTTTTCCGGATACCGCAGCTTCGGCAGATCACTGCTGAAAGAAGAGAGAACAGGAGGCGCGGCAATGACTGATATTAGAACCGTACAAGATGTGATCTGGAATGATTACTTTAAGATAGCGTGGGTAGATCTTCTGACAGGGGAATACGAGTTTCTTAAGAACCTTCCCACGGAAGAGGAACAGCGCAGTCTTGCGTGTGACAGCATATACGACTATTTCCGCACTATCGCAGAAAGCGGGCTTATCGACCCGGAGGACACCGAGAACTACCTCAACAGCACTTCCCGGGAGTATGTCCTCAACGAGGTTCTGACGAAGAAAAAGCATGTGACGGTGAATTTCCGGCACACCATGTCCGGCAGGTCAAGTACATGGATAAAACTGGAGATAATCCCCGCGCGGGACTTCTCCGTGGACAACCCTCGCGCGGCGATAACCTGGAAAGGCTCCGAACAGGCAGCCTGCACCGTTGAGGACGCTATGCGAATGCTGTCACAGTGCTTTCACAAGATACTCAGGGTGGATCTCACCACCGACCGTTTTGAAGTGGTGAAGGCTCAGCCCGGCGACTTTTCGGCGGGGCAGGGCTACTCCGACCGCTTTTCCGAGTGGCTGCGTAATTCCGCCGCGATAGGCAACATTTACGGCGAGGACATACGCAGCTACACCGAATTTACCAACGTTGAGCGGCTGAAAAGGCGCTTCCGGGAGAGCAAGGAGTGCCTGCGTTTCCGCTACCGCAGGCGGTATAACGGCGAGTTCCGGTGGGTGTACATGGAGCTGCTGCCCAGCGTTGAGTACACCGAGGACGATCAGGTGGTGATACTCTATATCCGCGACATTCACGACGACTATGTTGACGAGCTTCACCGCCAGAAGGCGCTGGAATATTACTGCAACTACGACACCCTGACCGGTGTACGCAGCCGCTTCTGCTACAACAACTTCTGCCGCAGCTTCGAGCAGGGAAACATGCGTCGTCTTGCGGTGCTTTTCGCTGACGTGAATGGTCTGAAGTACACCAACGACACCATGGGTCACGAGTGCGGCGACCAGCTCATCACCGGCTTCGCCGAGATGATAAGCTCCGCGTTCGGCACAGAGAACTGCTATCGCATAAGCGGCGACGAGTTCGTTGTGCTCCTCGAGGACACAGACCGGGACGAGTTCATGACGAACGCCGAGAAGTTCCACACCGAGCTTCAGCGCATGGAGTTCACCATGGCTTCAGTGGGCGCAGCGTGGAGCGATAACGCAAAAAACGTGGATTACCTCATGAAGATCGCCGAAGCGCGAATGTACGAGGACAAGCGAGAGTTCTACAAGATACACCCGGAGATGAAGAGATAAATCGTAATTTAGGCGGGTACTCCCGCCGGCGATTCCGCCTTTACTCCCATGCAATTTGCCGTAGGTAGACTAACGGCGTGGTTATTATGTTGCAAGGAATAATCAATTTAAATTACCAG
>JBJFGA010000053.1:0-22265 GCA_051892275.1 Oscillospiraceae bacterium
GGAGGATATCCGTTTCAAAGCTGTACAGGCTGCGGCACTCGGACTCGCGGATTATGTTCTCGAGGAAGGAGCGCTTGGCAACATAGATGTTAAGCGCCGCGTTCATCTCGCCGCTGATAGCGGGTCTTGAAAGAACGTCGTAAACCGCGTCGTTATCGTCAACGCACAGCACGGTAAACTTGGAAGCTCTCTCGCTGTCGTAAACGCCCTTGCCATATACGCAGGTGATGTCTGCGCCCTTCTTCTCGTGGAACTCGATTATCGGCTTGAAGTCGATGTTTGCAACAACGTTGCTGTCAGCCATGATGACGTATTCAGCGCCGGACTCGTGAATGAACTCCGCAGCGCCGGAAAGCGCCTCAAGACGGCCTCTGTACAGACCATTGTCGCCTCTGCCGTAGGGCGGGAGGATATGCAGACCGCCTGTCTTTCTCGCAAGATCCCACTCACTTCCCATTCCGAGGTGATCCATCAGGGAGTAGTACTTAGCCTGTGTGATTATTCCGACCTGCGTCATTCCCGAATTCACCATGCTGGACAGCGGAAAGTCCACCAGACGATATCTCGCACCGAACGGAACGCTCGCCATGGCTCTCGCCTTTGTCAGCTCGGGAAGGTTTTCTTCATGCATATTAGCAAAAATAAGTCCTAAAACATTACCCATACTTGCCATATCAAATAACTTCCTTTCCTATCATATATCCTTAGAGATCATAGCCTTGGGCGGCGCTACTGCCTTGTCGGAAACATTTACATTATGTCCGATTACCGCAACGCCCCAGCTGGACTTATCCTCGATAAGCTCCGGACGTTCTCCGATATGTGCGCCCTCGCCGATAACGCAGTTCTCGCCGACGATGGAATACTCTATAACAGCGCCCTTCTTGATGACGGTGTTCGGCATGATGATACTGTCGCGGACGATAGCGCCCTCTTCAATAACAACACCCGCAAACAGCACTGCGAAGTCCACCATGCCGTTTATCTCGCAGCCCTCTGCTACCATGGAGTTCTGAATCTGGCTGTTGGGACCTGCATAATGCGGCGGCATTACAGGATTTCTGGAGTAGATCTTCCAGCTGTCGTCCAGCAGGTCGAGCGGAACCTTCGGGTCGAGCACGTCCATGTTCGCTTCCCACAGGGAGTCGATAGTGCCTACGTCCTTCCAGTAGCCGTCGAAGTGGTATGCAACCATCTTCTCCTTGTTGTCCAGCATAGCGGGGATTATGTTCTTGCCGAAGTCCTTGGTAGCGCCCTCGTCGTTCTCGTTGTCGATGAGGTACTTGCGCAGCTTCGACCATGTGAATACATAGATACCCATGGAAGCAAGGTTGGACTTAGGCTCCTTGGGCTTCTCCGCGAATTCGTAGATAGTGCCGTCAGGGTTTGCGCTCATGATACCAAAGCGGGGCGCTTCCTCCCACGGAACTTCCAGCACCGCGATAGTCGCGTCAGCTTCGTTCTGCTTGTGGAAGTCCACCATCTTTGAGTAGTCCATCTTGTAGATGTGGTCGCCGGAGAGTATTACGACATACTCCGGGCTGTACCTGTCGATAAAACCGATATTCTGATAGATAGCGTTAGCCGTGCCGGAATACCACGCCTTGCCCGCAGCGGTTTCATAAGGCGGAAGTACATGTACGCCGCCGTGCGCTCTGTCAAGACCCCACGGCTGACCGTTGCCTATGTATTCGTTCAGCACCAGCGGCTGATACTGTGTGAGTACGCCCACGGTGTCGATACCGGAATTTACGCAGTTCGACAGCGGGAAGTCGATTATCCTGTACTTGCCGCCGTAGGGAACAGCGGGCTTCGCCATATCCTGCGTCAGCGCATAAAGACGGCTTCCCTGTCCGCCGGCAAGCAGCATGGCAACGCACTCTTTTTTAATGTGATTCATATATTTCCTCCTGTCCCGACCTTTTCAGCCGTGATTTTCTTAGAATTATCGCCTTTATCGGCGGTATCAGCTTTTTTGGTGACTTCCGGCTTTTCGTCCGGCTTTGCGGCAGCCGCGGGCTTCTTCACCTGTGCGGGAGCCTCTGCCTTAGCAGGCTTCTCATCCGCTGCGGCAGATCCTGCCTCAGCAGGTTTCTCCTCTGCCGGCTTCGCCGCGTCTTCTTCGGCAAGCTGTGACGGCGGTGTGCGCTTGTTCTTTATCTCAAAGAACATCACCGACATCGGCGGGAGATCAAGCGTTATACGGTACTGCTCGCCGTGCATCGGTTCTTCCTTTGCGGTGACTGTGCCGTTGGTGATACCTGCGCCGCCGTACTTCTCGTCATCGGAGTTGAACACCTCAACATAGTCCGCGTAATAGGGCGCGCCTATATCGTAGATCTCGTGACGTACCGGCTGGAAATTGCATACGCAGACTATCTCGTCCTTGTTCTTTGCGATACGCCGGAACGCGATGACCGAGTTCGCATTGTCCTCGCTGGATATCCAGTGGAAGCCCTCCCAGCTTGTGTCGCACTCCCACAGCGGAGCGTTGTCCTTGTAGAATTTATTCAGGTCCTTAACGTATTCGTGCAGCTTTCTGTGCGGCTCGAACTCCATGACCTCCCAGTCGAGCTGGGTCTGGAAGTTCCACTCCTTGTACTGCGCGAATTCCTGTCCCATGAACATCAGCTTCTTGCCGGGGTGAGCCATCATGTAGCCGAGGAATGTACGCATTGAATTGAAGCGATACTCTCTCGGTCCGCCCATCTTGTCCAGCATGGAGCACTTTCCGTAAACCACCTCGTCATGCGATATCGGCAGAATGAAGTTCTCCGAGAACGCATAGTAGAAGGAGAATGTCACCAGATTCTGGTTGTAGGGTCTGCCCAGCGGGTCCATGGACATATAACGCAGCATGTCGTTCATCCAGCCCATGTTCCACTTGAAATTGAAGCCCAGACCGCCGATATCCGCCGGCTTTGTGACCATCGGCCATGCAGTGGATTCCTCGGCTATCATCATGATATTCGGGTGTTCCTTGAATAATGCAGCGTTCAGCTTCTGTAAGAACGCGACAGCTTCAAGGTTCTCGTGTCCGCCCTTGCTGTTGGGACGCCACTCGCCGCCCTGACGGTCGTAGTCAAGATAAAGCATTGAAGCCACGGCGTCAACACGAAGCCCGTCGATGTGATACTTCTCTATCCAGTAATTTGCATTGGAAACAAGGAAGCTCTGAACCTCCGGCTTGCCCCAGTCGAAAACGTGAGTTCCCCAGTTCTTGTGCTCCCGCTTCAGCGGGTCGGAGTACTCATAACAGCTTGTGCCGTCGAATTCATACAGACCGGCAGCGTCCTTCGGGAAGTGAGCGGGAACCCAGTCCATGATAACGCCTATCCCGGCAGCATGGCATTTGTCCACGAACCACATGAAGTCATGCGGCGTGCCGAAACGCGATGTCGGCGCAAAGTAGCCTATCTGCTGGTAGCCCCAGCTTCCGTCGTATGGGTACTCCCCTATCGGCATAAGCTCTATGTGGGTGTAGCCCATCTCCTTGACGTAAGGGATAAGTTCCTCCGCAAGCTGGTGGTAGCTCAGGTAGTTCTCGCCGTCCTTTTTCCAGGAGCCTGCGTTCACCTCGTATATATTCGCGGAACTGTCGTAAATGTTCTTATGGCGAAGCTCGTCCATATACTTTCCATCAGTCCAGCGGAAGCCGTCCAGGTCGTAGAACTTGGTCGCGGTATTGGGACGAAGCTCCATGTGATAGCCGTAGGGGTCGGCCTTCAGCTTTATAAGCCCGTCCTGGCTTTCCACGCTGTACTTGTAGTTATCGAACAGCTTTATGCCCGCGATGAACAGCTCCCAGATACCGCCATCGCTTATCTTGGTCATGGGGTTTCTGGTCCTGTCCCAGTGGTTGAAGTCACCGACAACGCTGACATTCCGGGCATTGGGCGCCCATACTCTGAACACCACGCCGACTTTGCCGTCACGGTTGTCCCGGTGGGAACCGAAGAACTCGTAGGCATGGGAATTTTCGCCCTGGTGGAAAAGATACAACGGAACCGTGTATTTTTCCGGTACAATTATAGCCATGTAGTAATAGACCTCCTGTCATTTTCTTCTGAAATTAAAATATACAAAAAAACCAATAAAGGCGCGTTTTTCCTTGTACTTATTGTACCACATCGTCAAATTTTTTTCAATAGTTTTGTTGATATTTCATGTTTTTAGCTATTTTCCACCGCTCTGTTTTAGGCATTTTAACAACAATTTCTAAAAATTATGTAAACGTTTTTTCAGAAACAGGTAAATATCACACAACTGTTACCCAAAAACTGCGGCGAAGCCAGTCCGACCCCGCCGCAGTATACGCAGATCACCTCCCGATATTCACAACGATTATGCTGATATCGTCCTCCCTTCCGTTTTCCGCACCGCGCGCCGCCCTTGCGATGCGCTCCGCAAGCTCCTGCGCAGCGGTTCCCGCAAGGGATACCGGCTTCGTCTGGGCAACGTTCTCCCTGGACAGCTCCCGCGACAGCCACTCCTCGTCCAGCATAGCGCCGTCGGTGGTCATTATCAGCGAATCTCCGGCGGTCACGCTGAACTTCTGCGCCGGAACAGTCACCCGCCCGCCGGAGCCTATCGGCTGCGAGGACAGCGCCGCCCTTATCAGCCGTTCGCCGCTCCTGATATATGTCGTGGCGGCTCCTGCCTTGTAAATGACGCACTCTCCGGTGTTGAGGTCTATCCTGCATATATCCAGCGTGGCGAAGCTCTCGTCCGCCGACTTCACCATCAGCGATGTATTCACCGCTTCAAGCGCCGCGCTGAGCGGTATACCGCTCTTTATCAGCTTCACCGCCATGCTGCATGCCAGTGCAGAATCTATCCTCGCCCGGCTGCCGGTACCCATTCCGTCCGACAGCACTATGTACAAAGCCCCCGATGGGTCGGTGAAGCTGTCGAGGCAGTCGCCGCACACCCGGTTCTTTCCCCGGTTGAGCTGACACGCGCCTATCTCCGCCGAAAGCATTGCCCGCTCCGACGCCGTGACCCGCACTCTGCCGCCGCTGACGCTCACCTCCGGCAGGTCAAGCTCCCGCCCGAGCGCCCGTATAAGCAGCTCCCCGAGGTACTCCCGCTCCGATTTCAGCTCCCCGCCGCCGTATGCCTCCAGCCGCATTCTGCCGCCCTTTGTGAAGGTGACGAACGCCGCCGGGTCAGTCAGCCCGCATTCTCTGAGCACCTTTTCGGCTCGGCGCTCGGCGGGGCGCCTGCTTCCGGTGCGCAGCTTCCCGAAGGAACTTCCCAGGTCGGACAATATCTCGCTAAGGGAAGTCAGCTGCGCGCTGTATATCCGGCGAAGCTCCCTTATATGCTGCTGTTCACCGGAAGCCTGAAGATACTGCTCATAAGCCTTGCGAACCGCCCGTATCACCCCGGCGCGGTCAACGCACTCCGCCGCCGCGTTAGGCGACATTGACCGCTCAGTAATCTCTCCCCCGCTGCGAAGCTGCTTCACCAGACGGTTGAACTCCGCGTGGAAAAGCTCGTACTTCTGCCCCCAGCACACCATGTTGTTGGGGCAGCTTCGGCAGCACTTTTCCGCTGCCTTGTCCGCCACCTGAGGCAGGCTCTCGGAATAGCGCCGTTCCAGCGTGTCGGCGGTGGCTTCAAGGCTGCTGTTCACCCCGGCGACTGCTCCCGCCGCAAAGCCCATGCGCTCCTTTATCACAAGCGTTGCGGTGTTGTCCGGGCGTTCGGAGTCCTTTGCCGCAACCAGCCGGGCAGGTATCAGCGCATACGCCGCCCCTGCCGCCGCAAGTTCCGCGAACACCTGCCATGAGCCGTCCATTATCCCCCATACAAGTATACCCACGCAGCCGAAGAACACAAAGCCCACCGCTTTTGTGATTTTCCCGAACCGCGCGAGGGCGCAGCTTAGCGTCGCCGCAAGGCATACTACACCAGCGCTGGTAATGTCTGCGCTGCCGGAAGCGCACAGCCCCGCCACCGCCGCAATACCCGGTAACGTGCAGAACTCCGCACCGCGCCTGTCCGAAGCCAGAAGCATGAGCAGCCCCGCCAGCAGCCTGCCGATGTTACAGGGGGGATAGTCCAGCCTGCCCAGCGTGAGGAACGCTATCCCTATCGCCGCCGCAGCCAGCGCACAGTCGCCGTTATCCGCGAAGTCCAGTCCACGGACGTAAGCGCGGTCAAGCAGCAGCATAACGCACACCGTGAATATCCCGGCGGTCACAGCCGCGATAATGCCGGAAAGAAGCTCGGTCGGTTTTGTGAACTCCGCGCACGCCGGGAAAAACGAGGCAGCTGCAGCGATAAGTCCCTGCACCGCGCACCGTAACCACAAGTGTTTCACCCGTGGTATCAGCCGCCCGGCAAGCGCTATCGCGATACCACCTATCCCCAACAGACCTGCCGAAAATCCGTGGAGCAGCGCACCGGTTATACCCCCGGCGCATACGCACCAGCCCGCCGCGCCATAGTCCCACGCAGCTGTTCTCTGCGCCGACCCGCCAGCGCCTGTCCCCGGCTCCCGACAGCCAAAGACAGCCGCAGCCAGCGCCGATGAACTCACCGCGCCCGAACCGCCCCCCAGCTCCAGCAGCAATCCCGCCGCCGCGAACAGCGCACAGGATACGATGTTTGTTCTGGGATCATCCGCCGCCCGGCTTTTCATTGATAAGCCAAGCCGCCGGACAGCCGTTTTTTCCGCCATTTTGAACTTCCCCCTTCTTTTTCGGAGCATTTCACCCCCGATCCTCATATACGTTCCCCATTCAACGGCTGAACTGCACCATTGCATGAGAACTCACGCAGGAGATGCAGAACGAATATTGCCGCTGAATGGTAAATATATATTACCATATAGTGAAAGAAACTCCTGTCAAAATTGGTTGGTAAAATATGTTTTCTTATTAACGAATAAGTATTTTACGCTCACATCAGGAAAAATACAAAAAGGTTTTGACAAAACGCGGGTTTTATGATACAATATAAAGAGAACTCTGCTTTTTGCAGAGAACAGGCTGTCGATAAACCGCCACCCTGAAAATTACAATCATGAAAGGTGAAAACTATGAATATGGATTTTGAAGCTGCGCTGCGATATATCGACCTCGGCAGCTATGATACCGCGATCAAGATGCTGAAATCAGCCATCGAAAAGGAAGAGAACGATCCCGACACCGCGACAAAATACCGCTGTGTTCTTGGTGAACTGTACGCGAACCTCGGCAGAAAAGACGAATCCCGCGCTGAATTCGAGCAGGTTATAAGCTACTGCGACTCCACCAGCACCCTCGCACAGCAGAGGACCATCGCCCAGACCTTTATCGACGCATTCGACGGCAAGGTAGCTGCCCCGGAAGCACAGCCCCAGAAGCGCCCGGGTTATGTTCCTCTCGTACCCAAGCCACAGCAGGACAAGGACTTCATCGCAAAGCAGACCAGAAAGAACCATCGGTAATCAGGCTGAAAGGCGGTCATCATGGAAAGACGCGACAAGACGAACTACTATCTTGACATCTCCCAGACGGTTGCGGAAAGAGGCACATGCCTGCGGCGGAACTTCGGCGCGATAATCGTGAAAAACGACCAGATAATCGCCACCGGATACAACGGCGCTCCCAGAGGGCGGGTGAACTGCTCCGACCGCGGCGAATGTATGCGCGACCGGCTGAACGTCCCCAAGGGGCAGCGGTACGAGCTGTGCCGCTCCGTCCATGCGGAAGCCAACTGCATAATCAGCGCTTCCCGAAACGACATGATAGGCGGTACGCTGTATCTCGCCTGCCTTGACGCAAAGACCGGAGCGCTTTTCGGCGACGTCGAGCCATGCTCCATGTGTAAACGACTCATAATCAACTCCGGCATCGAGCGTGTGATAGTCCGTACATCGCCGTCGGAATTCCGTGAAATGAACGTCAGCGACTGGGTGGAAAACGACGAGAGTCTTATCGGCAGCGAGGGCTATTGATGGAGCTTACAAACATCGGTGTAATAAAGGAACTGTTCGAGCGGCACGGGTTTTCTTTCACAAAGTCGCTGGGTCAGAACTTCCTCGTAAACCCGGCAATTTGCCCGAAAATCGCAGAAATGGGCGGCGCAAGACCCGGCGTGTGCGCACTGGAAATAGGCACCGGGGTGGGGGTACTCACCAAGGAGCTTGCGGAGCGCTGTGACAAGGTCATTGCGGTGGAGATAGACACCTCCCTGAAGCCGATACTGGAAGAAACCCTTGCGGACTACGGCAACGTTGAGATAGTATTCGCGGACGTAATGGAAACCGACCTCTCGGCGCTTCTCGCCGAGAAAGCCGGGGGAAGGGACACCGTGGTCTGCGCGAATCTGCCCTACTACATCACCTCCCCGGTGATAATGCGGGTGCTGGAAAGCCGCCTGCCTATCTCCGCAATGACGGTGATGGTGCAGAAAGAAGCCGCCGACAGGATATGCGCGAAGCCCGGCACCCGTGACTGCGGCGCTATCTCCTGCGCGGTGTCCTATTACAGCGAGCCGAAGCTGCTGTTCAAGGTCGGCAGGGGGAGCTTCATGCCCTCGCCGAACGTGGACAGCGCCGTTATCCGGCTGGACGTAAAGCCCGCAGCCGACATTCCCGCCGAGGAGGAAAGGCTGCTGTTCCGCATAATACGCTCTGCATTTTCCCAGCGGAGAAAGCAGGTGGCGAACCCGCTTTCCGGGGAGCTGCACCTGTCCAAAGCGGAGCTTTCCGCGCTGATGGAGGACTGCGGGATAAAGCCCACCGCACGAGCAGAGGAGCTTACGCTGGAGGATTTCGGGCGGCTTGCAAAAGCGGTTATTTCTAACAAATAAAACACAGGTGCTGTAATTGAAATCGTAATTTATACGTTAATCGCATAATTTAAATGTTGTTCTCAATTACTAATTCGGAATTCGGAATGCGGAATGCGGAATTGAATGTGTCCGGCTTCGCCGGACGAATTTGAAATTTGATGCAAGCTAAAAGGCGCAATTGTTTTAATTTACATGTGACCTGAAACAATATCACATATCAAGCCGCCCGCTTTTTAAATTACCGCCGAAGGCGGCACCATAATTCCGAATTCCGCATTCCGCATTCCGAATTCTTGAATTTTCTGCCTCAAATTACTATGCAGATATACCTATAAATTACGATTTATACTAAAAAACCATTACAGGCGCTGTAAAAAAGCAGCGCCTGTAATTATTTATCCCAAATCACTTATTCATTTCCCAGTGTGCAAGCGTGATAGTTTCAAAGCCCTTAGGGGAAAGTATCGGCTTCGCGATACGCTTCTTGGTTTCCTCACAAAGGCAACGGTTCTGCGCGAACTCCGCACCCGCCTTGGTTATCTCCGCGAGGTAGCCCTCACGCTGGCGCTTCGCCTTTTCCGCGATGAAAAGCTCTCCCTCCGGGCAGAGGATAGCGGTGTAGCCGCCCTCTCCCGCGATAAGGTCAAGCTGCTTCAGCAGCGCGGGGTACATGGGCTTTTCGTCCACATAGCCGCAGGTGGTGATGACTACCAGCCGCTTTTCGTGCATGGATTCGTCCCGCAGCTCGTGGAAGCTCGCGTTCTTGTCCTCCACAAGATTGCCCTTATACGGCAGCATGAACGGCAGACAGCGGTCTGTCATTGCTTTCATCTGTGAGGGCATTCCGAAGAAGTACAGCGGGAAGCTCTCAATTACGATGTCTGCTGCCCTTATCTTCTCGTAAATGTCCTGCATATCGTCCTTGAATACGCACTGACCCGGGGTCTTGCTCCAGCAGGAAAAGCAGCCGCAGCAGGGCTTGATGTCCTTTTTGTAGAGGTTGACCTGTTCGACCTCGGTGTCCTCGGGGAAGCCTTTAAGGAACGCCTTTGTGATGTTCAGGGTATTGCTGCGCTCCGATTTCGGACTTCCGTTCAATACTAATACTCTCATTTATTCTCCTGATTCCGTCCGCTCCGGCAGACTTATGCTGTAATAATACCTGCTCCCGCAGGCGGTGATTATCCCGTTTCTGAATTCACCCTGCGCCGGTGCTCCATCAAATTCCTCTGTGACGCCGTGATAGCTGCCACAGCGCTTGTATGCCGCCTCCCGGTCAGTCCACGCAGTGTAGAAGTACTTCTCCCGCTCGGAGCTTACAAGAAAGCTCTCCAGCTGCGACTTGCTCATAAACGTCCGGGCAAGCTGCTCCATATATTCCCGGCTGTAGGTACGCACCCGCTGTATGTCCGCGCCAACCCTCGCGTTCTCGCCTATTGCTACGCAGCAGAACGCCGCGCCCTCGGAATGGGATATGCTGAAATCTATATCGTTGCGGTTGATAACGCAGGGTCTGCCGTCGGAATTCCGCGCAACAGCGACCTCCAAGCGGTCAACGCCGTTCTTTTTCAGCAGAATGTCCAGCAGCAGGAATCCGCAGGCACTTTCGATAAACGCTTCGCCGTTTCTGCCGTTCTTGCCGTACAGATACGCGAAGTACTCCCCGCAAAGGGGCGAATATTCCGCCGCAGCGTCCTCTATCCGGTTTTTTAGCTCCGACCCGCCGGAAACTATGCAGGCGGTGTAGTCAAAAAATATCTCAGCCATAAACAGCGTTCTTGTCCATTGACGTGAACAGCATACTGCCCTTTGCCCGGACAGCGCCGTCCACCGATATCACTGCGGAGAACTCATACGCCGCCGCAGAAGCCATAGTTACCTTTACCTCGATTTCAAGCCTGTCCCCGGGGATCACCGGCTTCAGGAACTTGAAGTCCTTGACCTTTAACAGCACATACAGCTTGTTCGGGTCTTCGGCGGCACCGTCCGGCGCGATAACCAGACTGCACAGCTGCGCGGCGCTCTCAATGAGCAGCACTCCCGGCATTATGGGAGAATCCGGGAAATGCCCGGTGAAGTACGGCTCGTTCACCGAAACGCACTTTATTCCCTTTGCCGATACCCCCGGTTCAAGCTCCGTCACCCGCTCTATCATCTGGAACGGCGGGCGCTGCTTAATGCGCTGGTTTATTTCAAGCAGATTCATCATAAGCTAAGACCTCCGTCAAGCACGATAACCTGTCCGGTCACATAAGAGAATGCGTTGGAGCAAAGCTGCGCCACTACGTCCGCGACCTCCTTAGCCGTGCCAAGACGGTTCATGGGTATCGCTTTGAGGTACTCCGCTTTCTTGTCCTCCGGGATAGCGTCCAGCATTTCGGTTTCTATGAAGCCAGGGGCTACCGCGTTCACTCTTATCCCTCTGGGGGCAAGCTCCTTTGCGAGGGTCGCTGTCATGGAGTTCACCGCGCCCTTTGTCGCGCTGTATACTCCCTGCCCGTCCACCGCAAGAATGGAGCTTACAGACGAAACATTGACGATGCAGCCCTGCTTCTTGCTCATCATTTTGAGAGCCGCCTGCTGTGCGCAGTGGAAATACCCCTTGATGTTGATGTCAAGGCTTCTCGACAGGGAATCCTCGTTTATCATCAGCAGATATGCGTCGTCCACAACTCCTGCGTTGTTCACCAGAACGTCCAGCCGCCCGAATATCTTGTGCGCTTCCCGGAACATCGCCTGCACCTCTTTCAGGTCGGCGGTGTTCGCTTTTATTGCGACGGCTTTCCTGCCCATAGCTTCAATGGTGGAAACTACCTCCTGCGCCAGCGCTTCGTTTGAGTTGTAATTAACCACAATGTCGTAACCGCACTCCGCCAGCCGCAGGGCGCAAGCCTTGCCTATGCCCCGGGAAGCGCCGGTAACTAACGCTACCTTTGCGGTCTGTTCAACCATTTCCATTTATCCTCCTTAAAAACAATTCGGAATCCAGTGCTTTTGAACCGGAAATAAGGTATCGGATAAATCTATTATCTAATCTGTCCGCAAAGCGGACTCCTTAATTCCGAATTCCGCATTCCGAATTCCGAATTCAACTGATCACGCTTTCTTCAGCACCACAGCGGAATAAGACCCGCCAGCGCCCCAAGCCGCCGCCAGAATGTACTTGTATCCGGAAACGTCCACGTCGCACTTCTTGCCGCCGACATAAGCCGCCGCAGTACCGCCCAGCTTACCGCTGAGAAGCTCCGCAGCGTAAGCCGCCTGCATTGTACCCGCAGCCGCTCTCGCTTCGCCGATGTTCTCTCTTACCGCGAACACCGGAACGTCCTTTTTCAGTACCTTTTCATAAGCGGAAATCTCCAGCCCGTCAATGACCTTGTGACCGTCACCGAAGCCGCTCACCGCGTCGATGTCCGCAGGTGAAATACCAGCCTCTGCGCAGGCCTGCTCTATCGCCTTTACCAGCGCGCTTTCAGAGCCTGAAACCGTACCGTAATCCACCGCGCAGTGGGTCATAGCACAGCCCGCAACCTCGGCGTACTTCTCCACGCCGCGCTTTTCAGCGGAGCCTGCTGTTTCCATAATGAGGGAAACCGAACCCTCGCCCAGCACGAATCCGGGCTTATCCATTGAATAGGGAGCGCTGTCCGCAAGAAGACCCAGCTTGCCGTATAGTTCAGCGTCAACGTCGGTGTTCTCGTCCGTGCCGCTTGCCACCATAATGCTCTCGCCGCCGGAGTGAAGCACGTCCGCAGCGTAGCAGATGCTCTGTATTCCCGCCTGAACGCTGTTTGCCACGGTCACGTTGTAGCCCTTTATTCCTGCAAAAATGCTGAAATAACCGCCCGCAGCGTTGTAGACCGTGTTCGGGAAGGAGAACGCGCTGCCGTTCGCAGTGCCGCCCTCTACTACCGCTTTCTGGAAGCCGACTATCTCGGTCATAGGGCCGTCAGCTGTACCGATGATTATGCCGATGTCGTTCTCGTTGGTTTCGTCAATGGTGACTTTGCCGTCCGCAAGCGCTCTCATGCCGCTTATCAGCTGAATCTGGCTGAAGCGGTCGAGCTTGCGGTAGAACGCCATCTTTATGCCGTGCTCCTTGTAGTCCTCGGAGGTGATGTTCGCACGGATACCCTTGCCGTCCCCAGCATTGTCAGCAGCACTGCCGCATACCTTACCGATACCGGTTATGTATATCTTCTCGCGGTTGGTGTTGTCCGGGAGATCGTGGGGCTTCTTCGCGAACACGATACTAGCGTTGTTTCCGCCGAACGCAAAGGAGTTGGAAACCGCGTAATTCACGGTCTTTTCTCTCTTTGTGTTGGGTACAAAGTCTATCTCTCCGGCTTTATCCTTCAGGGTTTCGAGGTTCTCCTCGGTGTAGCCGATAGTCGGGGGAACAGTGTCCTCGCATACCGCCTTTACGGTCAGCACAGCTTCAATTGAGCCAGCCGCGCCTAAGCAGTGTCCGGTCATGGACTTGGTGGAGCCTACCGACAGGTGCTTGTTCTCGTCAAACAGCGTGTGCAGCGACAGGAATTCCGCTTCGTCGTTCTTCGCCGTGCCGGTTCCGTGGGCATTGATGTAGTCAATGTCGGTGAACTCCAGCCCGGAGTTCTTCACCGCCCGCGTGATAGCGCTCATCTGACCCTGCCCGTCAGGACGGGGCGCAGTGATGTGGTGCGCGTCAGAGCTTACCCCTGAACCCAGCACCTCGCAGTATATCTTCGCGCCTCTTGCGACAGCGTGGTCGTAGCTCTCGATTATGAGTATACCAGCGCCCTCGCCCAGCGTTATACCATTGCTGTTGTTGAACGGCGAGCAAGCGTCCGCCGCCAGCGCGTGCAGCGCGTGGAATCCCGCGAATGCCAGCGAAGAAAAGCTGTCCGAGCCGCCCGCAACGAATGCGTCCGCCTTGCCCGCCCGGATAAGGTCGCAGGCATAGGAAAGGCTCATAGTACCCGCAGCGCAGGCGTTGACGATATTCGCGGTAGCGCCGTTCAGCCCGAAGTGCCGTGCAACGTTGTTCGCAATAGCGGAAGCCGGCATTTTGAGTATATCAGAGGGCTTTGCAGCGCCGTTCTTGAATTCATCAGTGTAGTACTTGTCGATGCTCGCCGCACCACCAACGCAGTTGCCGACGATAACGCCGATTCGGTCGGAGTTCTCCGGGGTGACGGTATAGCCCGCGTCCGCCAGAGCCTCCCCCGCCGCCTTGATACACAGCAGCGAGCTGCGGTCGTAGTCCTCGCCTGAAAGCTGCTCGGAGCTTACCGCGACCTCTGCGCCCTTGTTTGCGTAGCAGCCCTCGGTGCTGACCGACTGTACCTCCCGGATACCGGTAACTCCGCCAACCGCGGCGCTCCAGCACTTCTCGGTGTCATCGCCCAGCGCGCATATCAGACCAAGACCTGTTACAACGCATCTTTTCTCGTTTCCCATGAGTTATTCTCCCATGTGTTCCTCAACGTACTTGGTGAGGGTCTCGATGGTCTGGAAGTTCTCTCTAGCAGCGCCGGTCATCTGTACGCCGAACAGGTTGTCGATACCTGCGATGATCTCGATGGAGTCGATGGAATCCAGCCCGATGTCATCACCGAACAGCTCGCTGGTGTACTCCAGCTCGTCTGCGGGGATTCTCAGGTTCTCAACCAGCATGTTCTTGATCTTCTCAGCGATTTCTGTGTTCATAGTAAATACCTCTCATTCAATAGTTTCTGCGGAGCGTGATTCCGGCGCGTAGCTCTCGGTGTAGGTACCGATGTTGCCGTACTTCTGCTCCATAATGCCGTAAAGTCGTTTGGTTTCTTCCTCAGCCTGCTTCATAAGCTGCTTTGCGTACTGGGAATGGCGCATATTCTCCGGGCAATTGCTCTCGATAGGCTTACCTATCAGAAGCCGCTGCCGTCTGCCGAACACCATGTGATACCCGCCGTATATCGCCATAGGAACAACGCAAGCCCCGGTAGAAGCGCAAACCAGCGCCGCTCCCGGCTTGAACTTCTGTATCTTACCCTCTCTGGCGATTCCGCCCTCGGGGAAGATTATCAGCGAGCCGTTGTTTTTCACGATTTTTTCTGCGGTGGAATACCACCCGGCGTCCGCGCCGTTAAGGTCTATCGGGAAGCACCTGCACCAGCTGATCATGCGCCCGACCGCCTTTTTCTCATACCAATCCTTTTTCACCAGAACATAGGGCTTGAACCGCCCCAGCACCGCCCCGGTGAACGCTCCGTCAAAGTGGTGTGTATGGTTGAATACGTACACCGCCGCCCTGCCCTTTAGCTGCTTTTTGACAGCCTTGTCCTCCCACTCGACCTTGGGTCTGAACAGGAAGTAAACCGTCCATGTAATAAGCACCTGGAAGAACCGTCCCCATAAAGACTGCTTTAAGGGGTCTTTTTTGTCTTTAGCCATTTCAGCGTTCCTCCTGCCGGAAATCACCGGCTACTTATTATTATACAGTCGTTCCCGGCTTTTTTCAATGGACAATCCGCGCCAGCAAGACCTATAAGGGACATATTGTTGCATTTCTGTTGCGCAACGTTTGTTCCCTTTGGAAGTTTCTGCGAAATAGACAAAAAAGTCATATAACCCGGGTGATATTTGGTGATTTTTTGTTGACATATCGGGTATTGTGTGCTATAATTATCCTCACCAAAAGGAGGGATAAGCATGGATTGTTCATTCATCACCGGGGACAAGAAATTCAACTTCCGGGTGGGCGCGGTGATAACCGACGGCAAGCGCCTGCTGATGACAGCGGACAGCCATTCCCCGTGGTATTGGGTGACCGGCGGACGGGTGAAATTCGGCGAAACAACAGAAGCCGCCGTTCTACGGGAGATACGGGAGGAGCTTGGCGTGAACGCCGAGATAGACCGGCTGTATTCGATAGAAGAAAAGTTCTTCCGCGTAAACGGTATGGTTTATCACGAGCTGGAATTTTTGTTCCTGATAAAGCCGTTCGACCTTTCGCTTATCGACTATGAGGCTATCCACTGCGACGGCGACTGCCGTCTAGTATGGCTGGACTTGGATAAGCAGCCGGACAAGCCGGTGTACCCCCGTCACGTTTTTGAAGCGGCTAAAAACCCCTCGTCCGAGGTGAAAATCATGGTGGAAAATGAGCTGTAAATAAAACCGCCTCATTGCACTGTACATTAATTCATGCTATAATGGCGTTGGAGGTGGATATTATGGCAGACGAAAGCAGCAAGGACTTCAACGCGATGCTCCACGACAGCAAGGACATGCCGAAAATTCAGATGATAACCGACCCCGCCAGCATTGAGAAATACGGCGGGGACAGAATGTACTTCGCCCCGCCGATAGAATACGACCGGGTGATGAAGCGCATTCCCTGCGGAAAGCTCACCACCGTGGGCGAAATTCGCGCGTATTTCGCGAAAACCAGCGGTGCGGATTTCACCGAGCCGATAACCGCCGGGATTTTCGTGTCGATAGCGGCTTGGGCGAGCTTCCAGCGAACCGCTGACGAAACCCCGTGGTGGCGCACCCTCAAGGCGAACGGCGAGCTTAACCCGAAATACCCCGGCGGTGTTGAAGCACAAAAATCCCGGCTGGAAGCGGAGGGGCATACAGTTATCACGAAAGGCAGGACAAATATCCGGTATTTTGTTAAGGATTATGAAAAGGCTCTGTTTCCTTTGGGATAATATTCCATACAAAATCTCGGAACACCCGTAGGGGAGGGGCTTGCCCCTCCCGCACATTAATACTAATATCATATCTTCTTATAGACAAAGTCTATAAGAAGATGCCGCCGAAACGGCGGCTGTCAAAACCAAAGGTTTTGACGATATTAGTATTGAACGGCTTTTCAGCGGCTTCGCCGCACCCACCGCAAGGCGGTGGGTTCAATCTATAGACTTTGTCTATAGATTGAATTGAAAATAGTATAAACGGCGCATCCCGCGCCGGTCTGGGGCGGGTGTGCAACGTATAGATTTGACCCCCGAAAGCTATACGCCGCCGGGGGTCTGATGTTATATACGATTACTGTCACGCCATTATACGAGAGAGCCTGTCCCTAAGCGCAATGGTTATAACCGAAGCGCACACTATCTTGATAGCGTCCCCGGCAAGGAACGGTATCACGCAGGACGCTATAGCAGCTTCTAAGGCAGTGCCGGTCGCTATCATGAACCACGCCGTACCGAACACATAGCATATCAGCGTTCCGAGAATCATTCCCACCGGAACAGCCCACACCGCGCCTATCCAGCCCAGAACCTTCCCGAAGCCCTTCTTTCCGGCAACGGACTTCATCACGCCGCTCTTGAAGAAAAGGTCAACAAACAGCCCGGTAAGCAGCGCGCATGGAATATACCCGAATATGTAGCCCCCGGTCACGCCGAACAGCTTCGCAAAGCCACCCGCGCCGCCGGAGAACACCGGAAGTCCCACAGCGCCCAGCAGAACATAGATAAGCACCGCCAGAGTGCCCTTTTTTCCGCCGAGTATCCCGCCCGCGAGATATACCGCAAAGGTCGCCAGAGATATCGGCACAAGCCCCGGCATAGGAACAGCAAACGGAGCAGCAACGCATATCAGCGCCGCCATCACCGCTATAAACGCCATGTTCCTTACCGTGAAGAATTTGTTCGGCTTTACAGCCACGCCTGAATTGTTTACATCTTTCATTGTTTACTTTCTCCTGTTCTTTAGCTTACAATTGTACCTTGATAAGTATACCACACAATTGTAAACTTGTCAAGAGAAATTTGGTTACAATTCGGTTTTTCTTAGATAAAAATCGCATAGCTTTTCCGCCGCGCCGTGAATATCGTACCCCTTAGCCGTGATCTGCTCCGCGGCGTTTTTGTTGCGCGAACCCGAGCAGCACAGCGCCGCGCACGCCCAGTCTGCGGCATTGCCAAGCGGCAGGAACTGCGCCGAGCCTGTGATCTTTGCCTCGCCTGTAACCCGGTCGGAAAACAGACAGGGAAGCCCGGCGGTCTGTGCTTCTATCCCCACCACCGGCAGACCCTCGTAATTTGACGGAAGCAGGAAGCAGTCAACAGCGCTATAAAACCGGTCAGTGCTGCTCAACTGCCCGGCGAACACCACGCAATCAGACAGCCCCGCCGCAATCACCTTCGCCTTTATCAGTTCCATGTCCTCGCCTGTTCCTGCCATGACAAGGCAGGTGTTTCTGCTCTGCGCGTGTATCTCCCTGAAAATGTCGATAAGGAAGCTCTGGTTCTTCTGCGGACAGAACCTGCCCACATGCCCGAACACCTGCATACTGCCGGGGATCTTCAGTTCCCGGCGCATTTCACGGCGATTTTTCTCGCTGAAGCTGAACCTCTCTGTGTCGATAGCGTTGGGCATCAGCCGCACGCGCTTTACGCCGGGAAGCTCCGGCTCATCCAGCGGTACGACAGCCCTGCTGCCGTATATCCACCGCGCCGCATACTCCGAGCAGGCGAAATAATCCGTTGCATTCTTCTTCGCAAGCGGCTTCAGCAGCGCTTTTGCGAGATTTCTGTGCCATTCCCTCGCCCCGCCGGAGGTGCTGTGATTGTGCAGTATACGGGTCTTTACCCCCGCCTGCTTCGCCGCCATCAGCGGCAGGAACGACAGCGTATTCAGGTGGCAGTGGACAATATCATAGCCGTTTTCCTCAAGAAGCCGCCGCAGTACTTTAAGATACTTCATCGGGTGTCTGAATGTCGGCAGCACGAACAGCCTGCCCCCCAGCGCCTTTATCTCCTCCGCCGGGCAGTACTTTGACCCCTTGAACAGGAAGAAATCAAACTGAACCTTTTCCCGGTCTATGACGCGGTAGTAGTTCATCACCACCTGCTCCACGCCGCCGCCGTTCATTTTGCCGAGAATCTGCGCTACACGGATCATGCCGCCCTCCTAATTATAAGAAATTCGGGAGGGGCAAGCCCCTCCCCTACAATAATTGAAATCAGTACCCGCGAGGGACACCTACAATTCCGCATTCCAAATTATATTATTGCCCTAATTCATAAGCTCTCTTTGTGCAAGCCTCGCAGGCTCTCATAACGTCCCCGGTGAGGTCGCCCTCGTACAGCTTGTCAAGCCCGGCGAGGGTAGTTCCTCCGGGGGAGGATACCTGCTTTATCAGCTCGTCAACGGTCATTCCAGACTCGGTGAGCATCTTCGCCGAACCGATAAGGCTCTGCGCAAACAGCCGCAGCGCCGCGTCCTTGTCTATCCCAACGGAATCCGCATAGTCCACAAAGCCCTTTGCGTACAGGTAGATGAACGCCGGGGAGCTGCCGTTTATCGCGATTATCTCCTTCATCTTGTCGGTGGAGATGACCTCGGTGATACCGCAGCTTCCTATTATCTTCCGGGCGAACGCAAACTCCTCCTCGCTGACCTTGTCGTCGTGGGACATCGCAGAAGCGCCGAATCCCAGCATCATCGGGGTGTTCGGCATTACAAGGACTACCTTTGCGTCAGGAATAGTGCGCTCCCTGATGAACTCCGCGGAAATGCCCGCGCATATTGAGATGAAAACACTTTCCGGTCTTACACTGTCCTTTATCTCCGCGAGGACTTCCCCCAGGTGCTGCGGCTTGACCGCCAGCAGGATATAGTCGCACTTTTCCGCTATCTCCTTAGCGCTGCCCGCGGCGGTAGCTCCCACCAGCCGGAGGTTCTCCAGCTTTTCCGGGCTTGCGTCATAGGCGAAAACCGCCGTATTTCCAAGCTTGCCCTCGATACCCTTAAGGATAGCGCCGCCCATGTTGCCGACGCCGATAAAACCGAGCTTTGTCATGTTAACTCTGCCTTTCCTTCTGCCCGATATGCCGTATCTTGCGGTCGTACAGCTGCTTTACCGGCAGGAGCACCGCCATCATCATGTACGAACCAAGGCAGAATGTAATAATGTTTGTGGCAATTCTCGCCAGAAGCAGCGCGCCGAAGCTCTCGCCCGCGATATATCCCACGCTGTACAGTGCCAGCGTGTTAAGCGTGAGGTTGCAGACCGTGCATACCACAAGTCTTGCCACAACTATTTTAATGATAGTCTTTACGGTTTTCTCGCTATTTATGTTGTACATCACAATGCCGTAAATAAGCCCCTCCAGCCCGGAGATGAGCACCAGTGCCGGAATGAACGTTCCGATAGGGTTGACGAGATAACCGATGATATCGGTCAGCAGTCCGGCAAACAGCCCCGGAACAGGTCCAAACAGTATCCCCACCAGTGACAGCGGAAGGAACGTGAAGTTTATCTTGATAAACTCCCCGATACGGATAGAACCGAACCCGTCCAGAACCACCGCCGCAGCCAGCAGCAGACCGATAGTCACGATACAGCGCACGTTTTTAAGTTCCTGCGCCGATTTCTTGAAAGTGTTAATGAAGTTATGAAAAAAAGCCATGTCTTTATCCTCCGTAACTTCGCCATATACAAACAGAATAAAGCCCCATGGCTTCTTATTCGATTTATGTACAGCGAGATGCGAAGAACGTACCGCAGCCCTTTCGGGCTTTCGTCCGCATGGCAACTCTCCGTCCATGCGGCACTTAACGCACGTTCTCCTACTCTGTGTTGTAGTTTTATTTTAGAAGCTGATCTCGTTTGCGATCTTGTAAAGTCTTTCGTCAAACGGCTTCTTCATGCTGAGCGCTTCCTGAATGTCAACGTCGTAAACCTTGCCGTCCTTCATGCCGACAACGCGGTTGCCGATGCCCTTCTCAAGAAGCTCAACAGCGTAGTAGCCCATTTCGCTTGCAACGACTCTGTCGCGTACTGTGGGGCTGCCGCCTCTCTGAACATGACCGAGAATTGTCGCTCTGGACTCGATACCGGTAGCTTCGTTTATCTTCTTTGCAATCTCCTCAGTGCCGCCGACGCCCTCTGCAACAACAATGATGAACTGCTCCTTGCCGGTCTTTCTGCCTTCCTTGATCTTCTCGATAACTTCGTTAAGGTCGTAAGGAACTTCAGGTACGAGGACAGCGGTAGCGCCGCATGCGATACCGGTGTTCAGCGCGATGTGACCTGCACGTCTGCCCATTACCTCAACGACAGCGCAGCGCTCATGAGAATGAGAGGTGTCGCGGAGCTTGTCTACCAGCTCCATAACGGTGTTCATTGCGGTGTCGTAACCGATAGTGTATTCCGAGCACTGGATATCGTTGTCGATGGTTCCCGGCAGACCAACGCAGGGAATGCCAGCCTTGGAAAGGTCAGCAGCGCCGCGGAACGAGCCGTCGCCGCCGATAACAACTATACCAGCCATGTTGTTCTGAATGCATATATCCTTTGCCTTGAGGACATACTCCCACTCCTTGAATTCAAGACAGCGGGCGGTGAATATCTCTGTGCCGCCTCTCTGGATAATGTCGGAAACGTCTCTTGCGGTCAGCTTTATCATATCGTTGTTGAGCAGACCGTTGTAACCGCGGCGGATACCGATCACCTCAAAGCCCTTCTTGATAGCAGCTCTTGTTACCGCACGCACTGCGGCATTCATGCCGGGAGCGTCGCCGCCGCTTGTAAGTACGCCAATTCTCTTCTGCATTTTAATTCTCTCCGTTTCGTTTGTAATATCAGCCGAGCCTACTACCCGACCCTATACGTTTATATTTTACTACAAAACCGCCGGGATAGTCAAGCGTTTTTTGCAAATCCGACAATTTCCTTTCCAGAATAGTGCTTTTCAACAAAAAAACAAGCTTTGCGGGTAGGAATATGTGCAAATTCTGACAGAACACTAATCCGCCTCATACAAAAGGATTTGCATGAAATACTATGAATATACTGGACAAGCAGAGAATTCTGTTGTATAATATATCCACAGGCTGAACCAAATACAGCCGCAGAAACGGAGGAACAAATATGTCAGTATTAACAATAACAAAGGACAACTTCAAGAGCGAGGTTGTTGAAAGCGACAAGCCGGTGCTGCTGGACTTCTGGGCTTCATGGTGCGCACCCTGCATGATGCAGTCGCCGATAGTTGACGAATTCGCCGAGCAGAACCCCGGCGTAAAGGTCGGCAAGGTGAATGTCGACGAGCAGCCGGAGCTTGCTTCCGCGTTCTCTGTCCAGAGCATTCCCACGCTGGTTGTAATAAAGGACGGCGTGACAAAGGAAGTGCTCATTGGACTGCACAACAAGCAGCAGATAGCAGAGCAATTCAAGTAAAGCTACCACTATAACCAAAGCCTGAGAGGAAATCGTTCTTCTCAGGCTTTTTCGTTGTGGATTTACAGCTCTATATCGACCTCATACTTATCATCTATCAGAATATATTCCGCATTGTGAGCCTTACACTGCTCCAAAACATAAGCATTGTCCCTGAGCACATTTTCTATTGTACAATACTCGTCATCAATGCGGGCTTCAATAATATTCGCATTGGATTTTATCTCATTGAAGTGATTTCTGATATATTTCTCGCTCATAACCAGACAATAGTACCTGATATGCTCCAGATAGTCAGGCTCAAAGGACTTTG
>JBJFGA010000054.1:0-5179 GCA_051892275.1 Oscillospiraceae bacterium
CTTCGGCTGCGCTCCCGTCAGCGAATATTGCTTGAACGCACAGCTCATTTTTCCCTTTTGCAGACGGATATTCTTCCAAACGAAAACGGTATCCAGCCTGCTGTCGGGGTGAGTACCCACGCCGAGCGGCTTCCCGTTCAGAAACAGCTCAGCGGTTTCCGCATTAGAGTAAACCTTTACAATCGGAACAAGCTCCGAACGTGTTACAAAACGCTTGTCAGTAATATGGCACGTCTTTTCGCTGTTCCATACCGAGCGATAGAACCAATATGCGTCCTTTGGAATACGGCTGCGGGTACACAAGCCCTTGTCGTTAATTCCGACCGTGTCGCCCTCTTTTCGCCCTGCGGACGGGAAATCAAACATACACCACACAAACTTTCCCCACAGGTAGTCGCGGTGTCCTATCTGCGCCCAAATCTGCTCGTGCAGTTCCGACTGATAATTCTCATAGTGCCGTTCGCCGCAGGGGTCGATGTCTGTCAGCCAGTCAACATTATCCTTGTGCTGAGAAATTGCGCCGCCACCGCCGTACTCCGAAATGCACAGCGGACGTTTCATGCTTGTGGTATGCACCTTGTCAAACCACTCGCCGAACTGCTCAACAGACCCTGCTTCCTTATACCAGCCGAAATATCGGTTATAGCCTACTGCATCTGCGGGGAGCTGCGGAAATCTCCCCCAGAACTGCGCATCGGCATAGGTCGCCGCCCTGTTGCCGCCGTTTTGCTTGATAAAGTCGTACATTTCTTTGTAGAAATCAAAAATATCATCGGACATCTGATATATCTCATTTGACATTCCGTAGAGTATCACCGAGGGGTGGTTATAGGTCTGTAAAACCAGCTCACGAAGCTGCTGGATTGCATTCTCGCGGAACTCTGCGGACAATTTTGGTTCTTCGGTTTCGCCCGAACACAGTTTCCCGATAATGCCTATCTCCGTCCACACACAAAGCCCCAGCCTGTCGCACAGGGCATACTCCTCGTCTGCGTGCTGATAGTGCGCCATTCTGACCGCATTGCAACCCATGTCGCGCATCATGGAATAGTCCTGTTGGCGCTGCATACCGCTCATTGCCCAGCCTGTGAAGTCGGCGTCTTGGTGGTAGTTAACACCATGCAGCGGTGTATGCCTGCCGTTCAGGAAAAATCCCTTTTCGCTGTCAAAGCCGAACTCGCGTATGCCGAAATGCTCGGTCACGCCGTCAACTACTTCTCCACCGCACAGCAAAAAAACATTCATAGTGTATAAGAAAGGCTGGCGTACACCGTCCCATATAATCGGGTCTGTTAAAGTCATTTCAAGAGCCATTTCGGTTGTTCCTGGCAAAACTATAAGCTCTGTTTCGCTATATTTACGCAGTTCTTCTCCAAGTATCTCCACTCGCAGCGTAACGGTGCGAGCCTCCGTGCCGTCATTTGCTATCCGCACGCGAGTGTGAACCGAGGCGCTGCCACCATTCGGAACGGCGGTGATATACACTCCCGAAGCGCCGCTGTCCATAAGGTCAATGTGCAGCCCGTCTGTTGAGATAAGCCTTACACTGCGGTGGATACCGCCCATTTTCGTGAAGTCGCCGCAGTCGTACAGTGGAGGTATGTATTCAGATGGCTCGTTGCTTACAAACACGGTAAGCGTATTATCCGCACCGATATCAACAAGCTCCGCTATGTCAAACCGAAATGCTGAATAGCCGCCCTCATGCGAACCGGCAAATATTCCGTTCACGAATAGTGCGGCAACGGTATTCGCACCCGCGAATTCAATAAATACTCTCCTACCCCAATAACGCTCTTTCGGAAGAACGATATGGCGAATATAACATCCAGTACCACGGAAATACCCTTCGGCGCATTTCCTGGAAACAGCGTCTGTGCCCGTGCAGTCCGAAGCGTTCCATGTATGCGGGATATCCACGCGTTCCCAGCCGTCAGTATTCGGAAGCTGTATCATATTCTTCTGCATTGCAGGAAAATCAATATCTTTTCTAAAGCTCCAGCCGCTGTTTATGCTTTCGTATAGTCTGCCGCTCATGTGATTTTCTCCTTTTTGGGAATTATTTCGGATATAATTATATCACACCACTGGCTTTTTTTCAATGTATTTTCCCAAGCATTTGTTCGCTGAGAACTGGTTTTCAATCAGGTTTATTCACATGGTTTGATCATATTGCCTTAGTAGACCATAAAATTATCTTTTTTGTGCGCCGCTTTTTTCATATAGCCGCTTATTCGTTTTTGTTGAATAATTCTTTATTGGAAATCCTCTAATGTGGATGCTACTGCGAAATTAGATTAAATTCAAAACTCCCGTACAAAAACTTTTAAAGAGATAGCAGAAAAATAATGAAAAATACTATAGTTGGACATGAGATAATGGAGCAGATAGTTATTCCAAATCGTGAGTAAATAGAACAGCAGCGGGGTGATTCCCTCGCTGCCGTTCTTTTCCTTATCTCCTGTTATTATAATTATTTTCCGTCGGGAACCAACCAAAATCCATGCACCTTCCCAGATCCCAGCTGTCCCAGCCCAGCCAACCCTGAGTATTGACTGTATCGGTCAGCAGCTTATAGCTCCAGTAAAAGTAACCGGATCCCTTGTCCCATGCATTCAGCTGCGCCTTTGCGACAGCATTATATATTTCCTTTTTCTTTTCAAGAGATACTGTTTCTACTGGTGTACCGTCCAAACCGTTAAGTACAGATTGACCGCCCTTTGTATCCCAGCCGCAGGCAAGTGAGTTGAACAGACACCACTCTCCGCATATAACGGGGAAATACTGCTGCATTTCCTCAATTTCCTTAGCAAAATGCTCAGAGATGTAGCGTGTATATCCCTCAATTGACTGCTCACAGCCGTTTGCCTCTGCCATCATCAGATACTGATGAGTATCCAGAACGACATTTTTGTAGCGTTCCTTGTCCTGCATAAAGTCTTTCCATATGGTAAGCTCAAAACCGTCGTGTATTACGATATATTTATCCTCGGGCATATATTTTCTCATACGGTCGTATGCGTCAAGATAAAACTGCCGTATAAACTCATAAGAGATAGGTGCCGAGCCTTCGGACATTGCGGGATCCATTGGCGGATAACGCTTGATAAAATCCATAGTATCGTATATTTTAGGAAGCGCAGGTTCATTCAGCATTTCAATGCCCCACAAACCCTTTCGCTTGCCGTACCGTTCTGCCAGACGTTCCAGAACGATATGCACAAACTCCACTTCCTCGGGCATCTGTGCCCATCTGATAACGCCGCAGATACCGCCGTTGTCGGAACCGTTCTGACCGAAGGGTGCTGTATGCAAATCGATCAGAATTTTTAATCCATATTTTTCTGCCCAGTTAAATGCCTTATCAAGGCAGTCAATACAGCCGATAAACGGCTCTCTGTCACCGAAAACAAAGTAGGGTACAGGAATACGCACAGCGTCCATTCCCCAGGAAGCGATAGTCACGAAATCACGCTCAGTGATGTATTCGCTTCTGTGTATCTTTATTCTTGCTTCATAAACCTCTTGGGGCAACTGACGGGGCAGCCAGTATTCATCCTCGGCTGTTGTTCCTTCAAACATTGTGGGATTCATCCACTTTTCAAGCACGAGCCAGTTTCCGAGATTAACACCTTTCACTTTCATTTTGTTTCCTCCACCTTGCCTGCATTACCTGTTTTTGCTCTTTCTTTAAGGTCGGCGATTATACCGGGGAATTCCTTATCAAGCTTGTAGAAAATCATGATAACAAAGCTTACTGCATATACGATAACGGGTATCCATACGAAACACATTTGAATAGCTGCTATTGCGGAGTCGGGCTGTACTACTGCTGCGTCTGCAGTGGACTCGATATAGTTCCCGGCTGTGAGTATCCAACCGAGCATTGCAGAGCCTAAGCCGTTGCCTATCTTATAACCGAAGCTGCAAGCGCTGTTTGTCAAACCCTCTGTGCGGTAGCCTGTTTTCCATTCGCCGTAGTCGATTGTGTCGGAAACCATTGCCCACATCGTTGCACCGCCGCAGGCACCGCCTATACCGCGAATTATGCTTGAAGTAATGATAAGAGCCATATTGCCGCCCGAATATGCAAGGAGCAGCATACCGATGATATTTAGAATTAGTCCTGCACTGAATACATTTCTCTTGCCAAATTTCTTTACAAAGAATGCAATAAGGAACATACTGATTATCTGCGCAATGTTCAATGTGCTGCTGATTGGAGCAACCAGATTTGCGTCGCCAAGTATTTCACGGGCAAAATATACGGTCGCACCGCCGTTTATGGAGAACATCATAAAGAACAGTGCCAGCATGGCAGTCATCATGATCCAATACTTGTTCTTGAAAAGCGCCGCAAGACCTTTAAAGAAAGGAACGCCGCTGTCCTTTTTTTCTGAAGAAGCATCGGAAACTGCCTTTACACGCTCCTTTGTACCGAAGAAATTAATGAGGAATGCAGCAACTGCAAGCAGTCCGAAGCATACAAAGGTCTTAGTCCATGCAGAGGCGTTGTTGCCAAATGCTTCTACCATCGGGAGAGTGAAGGTGTTGATGATTAACGTGCCTGCGGTTGCGAGAAGATTTCTGAAAATGCTCAGTACGGAGCGCTCGTAGCCATCCTGCGTCATCAGCGCATTAAGCGCGGAATAAGGAACGTTGATTGCCGTGTAGATGACTGTAGAAGTAAGATTGTAGGTAATGAAGATATATACAAGTTTAGCTGCTGTTGTCCACGATGTTGGCACGGAGAACAGAAGTACTCCCGATATGGCAAAGGGTATGCACATTCGCAGCAGCCATGGTCTTGCCTTGCCAAAGCGGGATTTAGTGTGGTCAACAATGTAACCCATAGCAATGTCGCTGATACCGTCAAAAATACGGGAGATCAGCATGATCGTACCGACCGCTGCGGCACTGATGCCGGCATAGTCAGTATAATAGAATAAGAGAAATGCAGACATAGCTGTGTAGATAATATTACATCCAAAATCACCACAGCCGTAGGAGAAACGCTCAAGGACCTTGCGGAATGTCAATTTGTTTTTCGATTCCATAAATATTACCTGCCTTTCATTAATTTGCGGTCTGTGCAATATCATTATATTCCTATCTCATGTACCTATCAGGAATACATATCACATTTTGCCTATATTTTTCAGACCGGCTTTTGCTTTTG
>JBJFGA010000055.1:0-5163 GCA_051892275.1 Oscillospiraceae bacterium
GGCACTGTCTTTCTGCAAATCTTTTCCTTCGTTCAAACGGTTATTAGTATAAGATGCTGAACATACTCAACGGAACATGGACGACCGATAATTCGACATGTGGTATAAAGGATGAAAAAACCTCTCGGAAACTTCGCAGGAATGCGATTTTTCCGAGAGGTTTCTTATTTGTTTCATTATGCGAAAAGTATACACATTTTTTCAGACCATAATAATCTGCCGAAAAGGAGAATCAAGCCATTTGCATACTAGCCCTGATGAATTCCACGAATTTGTCCTCGGGTACAGGCTTTGAGAAAAAATAACCCTGAATAAAATCGCAGCTTAGCGCAGCAAACTGCTCCACCATGGACTGGGTTTCAATACCCTCGGCAACGATTTCCATTTTCATGTCTTTCAGCATTTTCACAGTGTTTTTTACCACTATTTGCATTTTAGGGTTGTTCATCTCGTCCACAAACGCTTTGTCAAGCTTGACTATTTTCAGCGGAAGCGATACTACGCGCTTGATGTTTGAGTAGCCTGTTCCGTAATCGTCCAGAGAAAAGCTTATTCCTGATTCGCTCAGCTTTTGCATATTTTTCTCCATAGCCGAGTGTGATTCTGCTGCGGCAGTTTCGGTGATCTCCAGGTTAATGCTGTCGGGGGAAACCCCGTATTTCTTAAGCATAGCCAGAACATTTTCTACAAGCCCGTCCTGCGTGCATTGAGCAGCAGAAAGGTTTATTTCAATATAATCCAGACCGAGGGTCTTGTATTCCTCGCTTGCAATAAAACGGCAGACCTCCTCAGTTACATAGTCGCCGATTTTGTATATTGCACCGCTTTTTTCGGCGGCAGGAATAAACAATTCCGGTGATACAAACCCGTATTCATCGTCGATCAGCCGAAGCAGTGCTTCTGCCGAAACGAACTTCTTCTGATTGATCGAGTAGATGGGCTGATAATAAACCTGAAACTTGTGGTTTTCAATAGCTTTTTCGATTATATCGTCCAGCTTGCTCATCAGCATAAACTGCTTCTGACCGAATATTTCTTCGGCATGCATGACAAGTCCGGTATATTGTATCTTTTCATGGAAATCTGCACCGAAGGACATGAGAGTCCTGAAGTCTTCGATTTCCTCGGGGCATTCCACAACACAGATACTGCAAAGCAGCTCCGCGTCCCGTCCGCAGATGGTGATCTTCTTCTTGAGATCGTGGTTTATCCGGCTTGCAGCTGCTTCTGCCTTTCCACGGTAAGAGCCGTGGAGAACCACCCGGAAACGACCGCGGTCAAGGTAACAAAGCTGCGCATGAAGCTTTAGCTCCCTGTTCACTTTTCTGAGCTTCTCTGCGATATCCTGAAGCAATTCTATGGTAGCGTCATAGCTCATATCCGATTGGAGGTGAATGAAGTTTATCGGGTTTATCAGGATAACGGTGACATGTTTTCTGTTTGCGAAATTCTTCTTCATATCGTCCGCATAAGCGCTGTATTTCCGTAGTCCGGTAAAGGAGTCGATCGTTTCCTCCGCAGTCTGGACGGTCATTGACGCAAACATCAGACCTAATGCATTTGCGTACATCTCAACCGGGGACGATGGGAAGAAGTACTGAACTATCATCGCTATTACCAGCAGCGGAGCGATGGCTACAACAGAAGCCATTTTGCGCATTGTAAACAATTCCCTGTGGCAGACAAGATAGCATATCGCCGTCACAACATATATTGCCGCTACTGCGTACATTAACGGGAAAAGCATGCCCCTGGTATAAGCTAGGCCATCGAAATAAAACAGAATACTGGTAAACGGATTGACGGCAATTATCAAAGTTATAACGGTGATGGGCAGCCAGAACAGGGAACAGAGTACCCTGTGTTTTTTCAGCTTGTGCCAGGTGTCAGTCAGGCTGACAATAAACAGCAGATACAGCACCGTTGTGAAATTATGTAACAAAAGATAGATCGAATGTGACCAATACAGCGCAGGTAGAAGCGCCTCGGTTCCTTCCGGTGAAACGGCATATCCGTCGAGCAATATCGCTGTAATATCCGCCGAAGCAGAGCCAAGAGTGATCAGAATAAGCGAGATGAAGATCTTATCAGGAATGCCTTTGGTCATTTTTCGGGAAATTACCGTATAAAGCAAGATTAACAGCAGAATGACTGCAGCAACATCAAAATGAATGATCGCTTTCAAGTTACCACCTCATTGTTCCATGATGAATACAGCTTATGTATAAATTATACCATAATCAATCATGCTTCGTCAATATCATTACAGAAAAAAGTTGTGTGACTTTTTATCAAAGAACTTCAGCCTTAAGTGTAACCGTTGAATTGATCAAATCCTCCTGTTCAGACGAGGGAATGCACGCGGTAGGGGCGCGATAAGGAACATCAGAGGATTTACGTCAAGAGTTATTATACAACATCAGTTCTGATTTCTCAAAAGCCGTATTTTATTCACCAGGAAGTCCATTGATGAAGTCCTTTATGATTTTGCCGCATTCTTCCGGCTTTTGTTCATAAACCATGTGATCGCCTGCCAGACATACTACCTCACAATTGCCCATCTTTTCAGCATACGGGTAAATTATATCAGCCCTTGCTTTCTCATAGTTGTCAAAAATGGATATAAAGTCGTCATCACTGTATTCCAGAGAACGCAGCGGCAGATCCAGACCGTTTATTTCGATCTGGCGGTTAGTCCATTTATTGACCTCGATCAAGTCTTCCTTTGTCTGAATACCCCAGCTTGCACAGATATACAGTTTTGGTATGTCGTTGGTGATTATCCCGTTAAATGCGCCCCGCCCGATCTCAGCCAGAAGTCCTGCTTCACAAACCGGCGCAATAGAATCCAGCGTCATAAGGGAAAGCGCATCACCAAGATACTGTTCCTCATCAGAGAAATTGTCGGGATAATGATAGAAATAATCGCGCAGAACATATCTGCTGAATCCGGCTTTTGCTAGAAAGGCTGCTATTCTGTCATCTGTACCGACTTTATACACCGGTTGATCATCAAAAGCATTTTCTGAAAGCTGAGAGCCGTCAACAAACACCACCGCTTCGATCTCATCAGGATAATTGCTTGCCCAGTAGGTCGCATACGCACCGCCGATAGAATGGGGCATAAGAATATACGGAGCTTCTATCCCTGCGTTTTTCAGCGCTTTCCGATAATCCTCTACTATGTATTCCAACGTCATTTCATTGTCGGTGTCATCGCTGAAACCATAGCCTGCACGGTCAACAAATACGACCAGATCATCTTCTTCCAGAGCGGCGGTCATTTGCCTTGCCGAAACCGAATAATCTCCCATACCAAGTCCTGCGATCCCGACAATAGTATGGTTTCCGTTTTCGTTGCCGAACTTTGCAACGTTCAGAGAATACTCGCCTACTGAAACAGGAGCGTAATATCCCTTCTCTTTTAACAGAGCAATTTCCTGGTTGCTTTTGACTAAGTGAATAAGGTATGTAACTAACGTAAACAGAAGTATTATCGCTAGTAGTATCAGTAATACTCTGAAAATGATTTTACAGATCCTCTTACTCTTCATTCCCGTTCCTCTTTTCTCAGATGAATTACGGTATATCGCCATGTGAAAAAGGGCTGCCGCAGCTCACGCCGAAACAGCCCGTTCTCTATCAAACCCTGGGAAGCTCTGCAAGGCTCTTTGCAAGCTCTTCGTCTGTGGGAATGTAATCGCCCATTGTGCCGTCGTTAAACGCCTGATATGCGTACATATCGAAATAACCGGTGCCCGTAAGACCGAAGAGAATGGTCTTTTCCTCGCCGGTCTCCTTGCATTTAAGGGCTTCGTCAATAGCCGCCTTGATAGCATGGCTGCTCTCGGGTGCGGGGAGAATTCCCTCGACCCTTGCAAACTGCTGCGCCGCAGCGAATACGTCTGTCTGTACAACAGAGCGCGCTTCCATAAGACCGTCGTCGTAAAGCTGGGAGAGAATGGAGCTCATGCCGTGATAGCGCAGTCCGCCGGCGTGGTTTGCGGAGGGAATGAAGCCGCTGCCAAGGGTGTACATCTTTGCCAGGGGGCAGACCATTCCTGTATCGCAGAAATCGTATGCGTACTTTCCTCTTGTAAGGCTGGGGCAGGACGCAGGCTCGACCGCGATTATCCTGTAATCTGCCTCGCCGCGGAGCTTTTCGCCCATAAACGGGGAAATAAGTCCGCCGAGGTTGGAGCCGCCGCCGGCGCAGCCGATGATGATGTCGGGCTTTTCGCCGATCTTATCGAATGCGGTCTTTGCTTCAAGTCCGATAACGGTCTGGTGAAGAAGTACCTGCGAAAGCACCGAACCGAGAACATAGCGGTATCCCTCTGTGGTGGTCGCAGCCTCGACCGCTTCGGAGATAGCGCAGCCAAGGCTTCCGGTGGTCCCGGGGTGGGCTGCGAGTATTTTTCTGCCCACCTCTGTTGTGTCGGAGGGGGAAGGAGTTACGGCGGCGCCGTAGGTACGCATTACTTCACGTCTGAAAGGCTTCTGCTCATAGGAGCACTTTACCATGTACACCCGACAGTCAAGCCCGAAATATGAACAAGCCATGGAAAGTGCTGTGCCCCACTGACCCGCGCCGGTTTCGGTGGTAACGCCCTTCAGACCCTGTTTCTTTGCGTAGTATGCCTGGGCAATTGCCGAATTGAGCTTGTGGCTGCCGGAGGTGTTGTTTCCCTCGAACTTATAGTAGATCTTTGCGGGAGTACCCAGCGCCTTTTCAAGGCAGTAAGCTCTTACCAGCGGAGAGGGACGGTACATCTTGTAAAACTCGATTATTTCCTCGGGAATATCGAAATACGGCGTCGTATCGTCAAGCTCCTGCTTAACAAGTTCATCGCAGAACACGGGAGCAAGCTCTTCGGCTGTCATGGGCTTCAGCGTCGCGGGATTGAGGAGAGGCGCGGGCTTGTTCTTCATGTCCGCCCTGACGTTATACCATTGTTTCGGCATTTCCGATTCATCGAGATAGGTCTTGTATGGAATTTTCTTTTCCATTGCAATTGTCTCCTTTCGTTCCGGGGTTGCTCCCGGGCATTATTTACAATAATTATAACAAATTTGATATGATATGTCAAGAAAAAACCGGCATATTGCCACGGCAACAGCATTTACTTTTTTTCAGAAAAGATGTATAATAGGAAATATGAA
>JBJFGA010000056.1:0-5133 GCA_051892275.1 Oscillospiraceae bacterium
CCATGTTCCTTCAGGACGACGTTTTCCTTATTGCGATCCAGAATACGCTTGTATTCGCGATAATCACAGGTCCTGTCAGCTATATCATGTGCTTCCTGCTGGCATGGCTCATCAATGAGATGCCCGGCGCGCTCAAGACGGTGTTCACCTACATCTTCTACGCTCCGACCCTTGCTGGTAACATCTACGCAACATGGCAGCTCATCTTCTCCGGCGATACCTACGGCTTCCTGAACTCCGTTCTGATGAGCCTTGGTCTTATCAACGGTCCTCAGCAGTGGCTCACCGATGCCAGATATATCCTGATGTGCGTTATCATCGTACAAATGTGGATGTCACTGGGTGCAGGCTTCCTTTCACTTCGTGCAGGCTTCCAGGGCATCGACAAGTCCGGTTATGAGGCAGGCGCTATCGAGGGGATCAAGAACCGTTTCCAGGAACTGCTCTATATCACCATTCCGGCAATGGGTCCGCAGCTTCTGTTCGCAGCGGTTATGCAGATCACATCTTCCTTCACCGCTGGTGATATCGGACGTTTCCTGACTGCATTCCCGTCAACCGACTACGCAGCGCATACCATCATGACCCACGCGTTTGACTACGGTTCAGTCCGCTACGAAATGGGTTATGCCTGCGCGATATGCTTCCTGCTGTTCATAGTGATGATACTTGTAAACAATGTCATCCGTAAGGCTATGAGCGGAATACTGGATACTTAAGGAGGACGGAAGATGCGCATTATTAAGAAAAGAAAAAAGTGGGGAGGCTCCCGCGGCGGCGATATTGCGATATTCATTCTGCTCGTACTTATCGGTCTGTTCATGCTCTTCCCGATCTACCTTTCGGTAATTCAGTCTATCAAGCCTTCAGAGGAACTTTTCGTGTTCCCGCCGAAGATGTACGTTCAGCGTCCGACAACACAGAACTACTCTGATATGCTCAAAGTAGCAGGTTCTCTGGACGTTCCCTTCTCAAGATACGTGTTCAACTCCGTTTTCGTATCGGTAGTTGTTACAGTAGCACAGCTGTTCCTTTCTTCCTCTGCAGCTTATGTGCTGGCAAAGGTAAAGGCTCCCGGCGTCAAGGCGATGAACAAGACCATTGAGATCGCCCTGCTGTTCACCTCTTCCGTAACATATATCGTACAGTATATCGTTATGGCAGGTATGGGCATGATCGACACATACTGGGCAATAACCCTTCCGTACATTGCAACGCCTATGGGTCTGTTCCTTATGAAACAGTTCATGGGACAGATACCAGAGAGTATGATAGAAGCAGCGAAGCTGGACGGCGCGAGCCACCTCAGAGTCTGCTGGCAGATAGTTATGCCGAACGTAAAGCCGGCATGGCTGACCCTGATGATATTTGCATTCCAGGGCGCTTGGCAGATCACCGGTTACCTGTTCGTGTACAGTGAGCAGTTAAAGCCTATTCCTATCGTAATGCAGCAGATCGCAGCGGCAGGTATTGCCCGTCAGGGCGTATCTTCAGCGACGGTAGTCGTGCTGATGCTGCCGCCTATGATACTGTTCCTTATCCTCCAGAGTAACGTCGTTGAAACAATGGCGCACTCCGGTCTGAAGGATTAAGGGCTGCCGAATAATTTACGAAAGGATGATTTTGAGTGCCATCAATTAAGCGCATAGCAGTGCGGGTGACGGCTGTCGCTATGGCTGCGGCTACGCTCATGACAAGCGTTGCCTACGCAGACGAGCCCTACACCGGATACAACTACGACTGGTGGGGCGACCCCGTACCTTCGCAGAACGGCTATGTAGTAGATAAGGTTTACACAGGTCAGGACATGGGAGTGGGCAACCTGTCCGAGCCGAGCGATATGTTTTTCTCTGATAAAGGGGATCTGTTCATAGCAGATACCTCTTACAAACCCACAAACGGTACTGACACCGCAAAGGGTCGTATCGTAGTCACCGACGGTGACTTCAACCTTAGATGTACCATCGAGTCGCTGGATCTCACCGGCGTGTCGGACTGGCTTGACTTAAAGGAGAGCGAACTTAAAACCGGTGCGCTGTCCCAGGCGGACTACAACAAGGTGACAAACACCAGCTTCAACGGTCCGACAGGCGTATTTGTTGACGTTGATATTGACGACGGTATCGAAACTATCTACGTTGCGGACAACGCAAACGACCGTGTGGTAGCGTTCGAGGTCGATGAGATCAACGACGACCAGTACAAGACCGCAGTCGGCAAGGTAAAGACCATCTACACAAGACCTCCGTCAAACATGTACGACTCCTCCATCACCTTCAACCCCAGCAAGGTTCTGGTAGACGCAGCGAAGAACGTATATGTCTGCATCAAGTCCATCACCAAGGGCGCGGTAGTATTCTCCAAGGAAGGCGACTTCAACGGCTACTTCGGTGCAAACCGAGTTGAGGCGACCGGCGAGGTTCTTCTGAACGCGTTCTGGAAGCTGATATTCAGCCGTGAGCAGGCAAAGAGAATGAGAAGAAGCGTTCCTGTCGAGATCTCCAACTTCGATATCGACAACGATAACTTCATCTACACCGTAACCGAGTCAAAGTCAGCAGAAACAGATATCCTGAAGAAGCTGAACTCCGCAGGTACGAACATCTTCACCAACCTCGGCTACTCTGACTACACCTTCGGTGACGCGCTCACCAAGTGGTACAGAGGTCAGACCTACTCCTCGCAGATCACCGATATCGACGTTGATGATAACGGTACGATTAACCTTCTCGACCTAAAGACCGGACGTGTGTTCCAGTATGACGACGAGTGCAACCTGCTGTTTATCTTCGGCGGCATCGGTCAGCAGAAGGGTACCTTCAACATCGTAAACGCAGTCGAGTCCAAGGGCGACAGGGTTTACGTCCTCGACGGACGTAAGTGCAGCGTTACCGTATTTAAGCAGACCGAGTTCGGCGCTATCGTTCACGAGGCAATGACGCTGTTCAACAGGGGTAAGTACGAGGAAGCCCGCGTGCCGTGGGAAGAAGTAATCCGCCGCGACAGCAATTACTGGTTCGCGTACATCGGTCTTGGTAACGCTTACCTTAACGAGGGCGACTACGACACAGCAATGAAGTACTTCTACTACAACTCCAGAAGCGGTTACAACGACGCATTCAAGAGCTGGCGTATGAACTTCATCAGAGATAACTTCACACTGTTCGCAGTGATCATACTTGTTCTTCTGGCAGGCATTTACCTCTTATCCGCATGGAGAGGCAGGGTTCGTGCAAAGCGCAACGCCGAGCGTGAGCGTCTGTTCAAGGAACAGAACAAGGGAAAGGAGGATTGAGCCATGCGATTTAATCTTGATATGCCTGCATGGAAATGGCCGTTCTACATAATGCGCCACCCGTTTGAGGGATTTGAAGACCTCAGATGGAAGAAGGCATACAACATGAAGGTGGCTCTGGTCATCGTTGCCGCACTGTTCATCGTGAGCGTCTGCAGCGAGCTTATGACAGGCTTCCTCCACAACTACAGCACGGTAAAGATATTCAACATTGTTCCTATCGTTATCCGTACTATCGTAATATTCTTCACCTGGGTAATAGGTAACTGGGCACTGTGTACCCTGTTCGACGGCGAAGGTACAATGAAGAACATCTGTGTTAATACCGCCTATGCTCTTGTACCCTTCATCATCGGTCAGGTCATCAACATAATCCTCAGCAACTGCCTGCTCAGGACAGAATCCGCATTCATCACATTCGTGTCCTACGTCACGATATTGTGGTCAGCGGTGCTGCTGATATCCGGCATGAAAACGGTCCATCAGTATTCCATTCCCAAAACCATAGTTTTCATGCTTATAACCCTTCTCGCAATGGTTGTAATCCTCATTCTGCTTGTGCTTCTGGTTTCGCTGTTCCAGCAGGTTTATATCTTCGTTTATTCGATCTACACCGAGCTGCTTTACAGATTCTCGAACCTCGAGCCGACTGCTCTGATATTCATCTTCATCGGCGTTATCGTTGCTGTCTTTGCAATAGTTATCGCAGCATATACCGCTTTTGAAAAGCATCAGATCGCAAAAGAACGCAAGAAGCTGAATTCCTGATAAGCATTGTAGAACCGCACTGCCCCATCAGCGGGGCAGGACGGCGGCGAAATTTAGTAAATGGTGGTGTAAAAATGCTACAAATCCGCAAGAAAATACTTGTCGGGGTGCTTTGCGCAGGCATGGTGCTTTCGGCAAGCCAGAGCGTTGCATGGTCTGAGAATAACACAAGCATGACGGCAGAAGCTGACGGGGCTGAAACCGAAGCGGCAGGAACCGCAGAGGTTTCCGATGCCGCAGAGGAGGATGCAAAGCCTGAAAAGGAGCCTATCAAGGAGGAGGACGTCCTCGCGAGCTGTGAGTTGGCAGCCTCCAACGAGAACTTCGAGCTGTTTGTGAATACCCAGTCCGGTATCTTCGCTTTCCGCACCAAGGACGGCAAGCATATATGGTGGAGCAACCCCTATAATGCCGACGACGACCCTGTTGCAAACAATTCAAAGAAAGAGGATCTGAAGTCCTCTCTCGTAATAAACGCTGTTAAGGTAAAGGACACTGAGTCGCCTTCGACCACGGTGCGTTCCTATAAGGACAGCGTAAACGCTATCGTTGAGACCGCTGACGACATCAGACCTGGTCTGGTGGTTACAATGGTCGATAACGGTTTCAGGGCTGAATATACCTTCCCGAACGAGGGTATCACTATTCCCTACTACGTTACTATCAAGGACGACTACATCGAGGCTTCCATCGCAGTGGACGAGATCTACGAGGTGGAAACAAGCTCTGAGGTCGTATCCGAAAGCTCCCGTTCTATCGTTGATGTGAACCTGCTTCAGGATCTCGGCGCTGCTTATTCCGACGAAACAGGATATATCATTACTCCGGACGGTTCTGGTGCAGTCATCAACTTCAACAACGGAAAGTCCAAGACTAACGAGTACACCCAGAGAATCTACGGCAGAGACCTTGCGAAGAGCCAGGATCTCGCACCGAAGAAGACCGAGCAGGCTTACCTCCCGGTTCTTGGTATTGTAAGAGAGGACAATGCGCTGCTTGAGGTAGTTACCGAAGGCTCTGCCTACGCTACAGCAAGAGCAGCGGTTTCCGGACAGAAGTCCACAAGTTAC
>JBJFGA010000057.1:0-5122 GCA_051892275.1 Oscillospiraceae bacterium
TAGGCTCGCCCCAGTATCTCTGGCGGGAGAATACCCAGTCGCGCAGCTTGTAGTTTACCTTCTCATGACCCTTGCCGTTTTCGGTGAGCCACTCCTTTATCTTTACCTTTGCGTCCTCAACGGAAAGCCCGTCAAGGAACTCGGAATTTACCATAACCCCGGTCGCGCAGTCGGTGAACGCTTCTTTCTGAACGTCCTCGCCGCCCTTTACGACCTCGATTATCGGCAGGTTGAACACCTTTGCGAACTCCCAGTCGCGGGTGTCGTGCGCCGGAACCGCCATGATAGCGCCGGTGCCGTAGGTCATCAGAACGTAGTCGGAAATGAAAATCGGTATCTCCCTGCCGTTTACCGGGTTTATGGCACGGACACCCTCCAGCTTTACGCCGGTCTTGTCCTTGTTCATCTCGGTGCGGTCGAAGTCGGACTTTCTCGCAGCCGCAGCCTGATACTCCCGGATAGCGTCCATGTTGGACAGCTTGTCCGCCCACTTCTCTATCATCGGGTGCTCCGGCGAAATAACCATGTAGGTCGCGCCGAACAGCGTATCCGGGCGGGTGGTGTAAACAGTGAGGATATCCCCGGCGGTGGTGGTGAAGTCAACCTCAGCGCCGGTGGAACGTCCTATCCAGTTGCGCTGTGCGGTCTTTATCTTCTCGAAGTAGTCAACGCTGTCGAGGTCGTCCAGCAGCTTCTGCGCGTACTCGGTGATCTTCAGCATCCACTGGCTCTTCACCTTGTGGACTACCTCGCCGCCGCAGCGCTCGCACACACCGTTTACGACCTCCTCGTTAGCAAGTACGACCTTGCAGGAGGTACACCAGTTGACATTCATCTCTTTCTTGTACGCAAGACCCGCGTTGAACAGCTTGAGGAATATCCACTGCGTCCACTTGAAGTAGTCGGGGTCGGTGGTGTTGACCTCGCGCTCCCAGTCGAAGGACAGACCGAGGGACTTCAGCTGGCTCTTGAACCGCTCAACGTTGTTCTTTGTAACGATAGCGGGGTGTATCTTGTTCTTTATCGCGTAATTCTCGGTAGGCAGACCGAACGCGTCCCAGCCCATCGGGAACAGCACGTTATAGCCCTGCATTCTGCGCTTTCTCGCCACGATATCCATTGCGGTGTAGGGGCGGGGGTGACCGATGTGAAGTCCCTGCCCGGAGGGGTAGGGGAATTCTACCAGCGCGTAGAATTTCGGCTTGGAGTAGTCGTTTTCAGCATGGAACGTTCTGTGCTCGTCCCAGTATTTCTGCCATTTGCTTTCAATGGCGGTAAAATCATAGCCCATTTCTTTTATGTCCTTTCAGAGAAATTTTCAACTATATATTATACTATAAAATCATCAGCTTGTCAATCGTTCAGCAGACAACTCTGCACAAAATCAAGGCACATATCGTTCATTCGCCGGTTTTCGCTGTCGCAGAAGCCATGCCCCTCCTCCGGGAACAGCTCCAGCCGCGCGTTCTGATACCTCTCCGCCGCCCATTGCGAGTACCTCAGCGGCACGATTTCGTCCCGGCAGCCGTGCATTATCAGCACCCTGCCGCTGTAAGAGCCTATCGCGTCCGAAAGCTCCATTCCGCATGCCCCGACAACAAACTCCCTGCCGAGCCTCATGCCCCACAGCTCGGTTTCCTCCGGGATATCGCTGCCGGCTGGGAACTTCCCCCGCCAGTCGTCCGGGATACAAAGCGCTGGGAATTGCAGCATTAGCCCGGCTATCCTGTCCCGAAGCTCCTCTGCCGCCAGCGCGGACACCATTCCACCCATGCTTGACCCGAACAGGAACACCCTGCTTACCCCGTCAAGGGCGCTTATGTACTCATGCACCGCGAGTAAGTCCTGCTTTTCGGTTTCAAGAGTCATTCCGGTGGTGGGGAATCCGCTCTCGTCCCGCAGACCGCCGCCGCAGAAATCAAAGCACACCGCCGCAATGCCCCGTCCGGCGAACCACTCCCCAGCAGCATAAAAATCCGTCCTGCTGCCGTTGAAGCCGTGGCTGAATATCACCGCCGGAAAAGCCGTCTTTCCCTCCGGCAGGAAGATATCGGCATTGACCGTCCGCCCATGGTGCGGCAGCTTGTGGCTGCATGTCATACTGCCGCTCACTTCTTCTGCTGGGGTGCAGCCTGCTGGGGCTGCTGCGGCTTAGGCTGCTGCTTCTGAAGGTCGCCGCCGCTCGCCAGCGTCTTGCGGGCGATACGGATATCGTTGACGTCCTTTACCATAAGCTCCTCCACCCTTGCAAGCATCTTGTCGGTGAAGTCCTGCGTGTAGTTGCGGATAACATTGGAGCGCTGCTGTGCGTTGCTTATCTCCTCGGTGGCGCGGCGGCGTGCCTCCTGTAAAATGGAGTTTTCATCGATAAGCGCGGCGCGCTGCTGCTCCGCCTTGCGGATAATCTCTTCCGCTTCCTTCTTTGCGTCGCCGATTATGCGGTTCTTGTCCGCAACGATGTTCTGCGCCTGCTGTATCTCCCGGGGGAGCACCAGCCGCATTTCGGTAGCGATCTCGTCTATCTCGGACACGTCCACAAGGCTCTTTTTGCCCAGCGGGAACGGAGCCGCCTTTCTTACCACCTCGTCTAGCATTGATATCAGGTCTAACAGACTGTATTCCATTTTTGTAACGTCCTTTCGTATTATTCATGGGCTTTGGCTTCTGCCATTGCCCTAGCTTCGTCAAAATCGTGGGTGAGCTTGGTGCGTATCTGCTCGTGTATGCATGCCGGAACATATTTGCTTAAGTCCCCGCCGAACATCGCCACCTGCTTCACCATGCTGGAGGAAACGAACGTCGTTTTCAGGCTGGCGGGAATGAACACCGTTTCCGCCCGGGGATTGAGGTCTTTATTTGTATGCGCCATCTGGAACTCGTACTCAAAATCCGACGTAGCCCGCAGCCCCTTTACGATAACGTCCACGTCCTGCCGCTGGTTGAAGTAGTCGGCAAGCAGCCCGTCGAAGCTCGCTATCTCCACATTTGGTATTTCTGCGGTAGCCTTGCGCAAAAACTCGCAGCGCTCCGGTATCGTAAAGCTGTAGGATTTCAGCGGATTTATAAGTACCACCACCACCAGCTTGTCGAACATTTTCGAGGCACGCTGGATTATGTCCAGATGCCCGTTAGTCACCGGGTCGAAGCTGCCGGGATATATCGCTGTTTTCATTCCGTTATCTCCTCTCCGGGCTGCTCCTCGTCGGAATCGTCCTCCTTGGGACGGTAAATTGTCACGGTCGTGCGGGAGTGGCGCAGCTGTTTTACTATCCCGAACCGTCCTATTTCCCTAGGCAGAACACATTCCTTTTCATGCTCGCATATAATAACGCCGTTTTCCGACATCTTCTCAACCAGATTCGGCAGCGCTTTCTGTATTATCTTGTAATTATACGGCGGGTCGAGTATCGCTATATCGAACACCGCCCGGGTGCTTTTGAGGAACGCCGAAAACGGCATATTCACTACCCGCGCATGCTCCTCCAGCCCGGTGGACTTGAGGTTCTCCCTTACCGCCTTTATCGAAACCGCGGCGCTGTCCACGAAGTACGCTTCCCTTGCGCCCCGGCTGAGTGCTTCAATGCCTAGCTGCCCGCTCCCCGCGAACAGGTCAAGCACCGTCCTGCCCTCTATCTCAAACTGAATGGCGCTGAAAATAGCCTCTTTTACGCCGTCTGTGGTGGGGCGGACTACCTCCGTGCCCTCAACGGTGACGAGCTTTCTTCCCCTCGCCGTTCCGGTAATAACTCTCATACTGTATCTCCTGTTATCTGCTATGCGCTCAGAACCGCTCCTGAATGAACCGGTGCAGTTCCTGCGCCTTTTGTTCGCTTATCTTAGCCGCTTCCCTCAATTGCTGGGGAGTGGCTTTCTTCATCTCCTGCTTGGTCTTGAACGCTTTGAGCAGCGCCTTTGCCTTAGCTTCACCTATACCCGGGACTTCGGTTAGTTCCAGCCCGTAGGTCTTTTGTTTGTGCTTCACCCGCTGGAATGTGATTGAGTAGCGGTGAACCTCGTCCTGCATATTCGTCAGCAGCTTGAACAGCGCTTTGTTTGCGCTGACGGATATCTCGCCGCCCTCTTTCGCAATAGCACGTGTGCGGTGCTTACTGTCCTTTACCAGCCCGAAAAGCGGGACGTTTATCCCCATCTCATCGAATACCTGCGCCACCGCGGCGACATGTCCCTGACCGCCGTCCAGCAGTATCAGGTCGGGCAGCGGCGAGAAGCTCTCGTCCCCGTCAAGGTAGCGCTGCATGCGCCGCCGCAGTACCTCCTGCATGCTGGCGTAGTCGTTTATGCCCACCACGTCCTTGATGTTGAACTTGCGGTATCCCGGCTTGAACGGTCTGCCGTTGCGGTAGACTATCATGCCGCCTACCCGCCCGGTCTCCCCGAAGTTGGACATATCGTAGCATTCGATGATAAGCGGTATCTTTTCCAGCCCCAGAAGCGCCTTTAAGTCCTCCAGCGCGTTAATTTCCTTTGCGGTGCGCCCTACTTTCAGCGCCAGATACTCGCTGGCATTGTTCTTCGCCAGAACTATCTGTGCCAGACCGTTCCCCCGCTGCGGCACGACAAATTTCACCGCATGCCCGGCTTTCTCCCGCAGAAGCTGGGTCACCAGCTCCATGTCCTCGAATTCCTCGTCAATATATATTTCCTTTGGGATATCCTCCCGGTCGGGGTAATAGCTCAGCAGGAAATCCCGCCGCATAGCCCCGGGGTCGTATTCGTCCCCGATGAAGAAATTCTCCTTATCCACCAGCCTGCCGCCACGGTATTTCACCGCCGCGACGCTGGCAAGGCTGACATTCTGCGCAAGCGCAATGATGTCATAGTCCTCGGTCTTGTAGTCGAATATCTTCTGGGAGTTTTTCAGCCTTGCAATAGCCTGAATCCTGTCCCGCAGCTTTGCGGCTCTCTCAAATTCGAGGTTTTCCGCTGCCTGCTCCATCTCCTCGGTAAGCTGCTCCACCGACTTCTGGCTGCCGGTTTTCAGGTACTCCAGCGCCTCGTCAATTATCCTGCGGTACTCCTCGGAGGATATCTTCCCCCGGCACACTCCCATGCACTTTTTGATGTGCATATTAAGGCAGGGACGCTCCTTGCCGAAATCCAT
>JBJFGA010000058.1:0-5121 GCA_051892275.1 Oscillospiraceae bacterium
ATTTCTGATTGACAGAAAACCGAAGAAATCAAGAGTTATTCCCATAACTACCTTAACTGCTCACGAAGAAAGTTTCAACTTTTTCGCTAAACTGTTGCCCACCCTGAAAATGGCTTAGCAGTGCCGTTTGCTCGGGTTAGCGTGTTGCGAAATCCACACTAGAGAGGGGCATATGACGATCAATTTGTCATCTGCGAGGTTTTTGAGAGCAAGAAAAGTCAGCTTAATTGGCTTCATCAATTCTCATTGTTTCCAACGTCCTGACTTCCTTTATAAACTCTGCGATCACCCATTCATACATACCGGGATCGCTGTATTTGCGGTAAACTCTTTCAACGACCATACCCAGGCGATGCCAAACACGATATATCTGATTACGGATCTTCTCATCCGCTGATAATTCGGAAATGCCGTATCCACGGAGAAAAGCGGAATATGGCGCATCACCGAATTCATGAAAATCATGGCTCATGATCGGATCACCGTAAAGCACCGCTGCAAAATCGACAAGTCCGGTCAGTTTTCCGTCCTTTATCATGACATTTCCGGACCATGTGTCTGTGTGGATATATTTTGGCACAGCCGCTGTGTCAAGAACTCCGGAAAACCTTTTTATAAGCTTGCGCAGATCATTGGGTGTTATTCCAGGGAGGTCTTCCCTGCTCTCTTCTTCAAAATCAAGCAGAAGCCAGTCAATCAGCAAATATACAAATTCGCTGTTGCGGTCACATTCGCTTTCGGGAATACCGGGGATACCGAATTTTTCCGCGGATATATTGCAGATGCTTCTTGTTATCCTGCCCATTTCTTCCTGCACTGCCAGACCTTGCTCGTCAGTTATGTCCTTATTATCGGAAAGGGGTGAGCCTTCAATAAAGCTCATAAAGAAATACGGCACAGTACAAACCGTTCGGCTGTCATCATAGAATAACAGCTTTGGCATAGGAATATCGGCAGATTCATTCAATAATTTCAGCATTTGCACTTCCGTAGGTATGTATGCTCTTTCATGACGCATTACTTTCACGGAATCATCGGACGCCACTTTAAGCACGAGCTTTTCTCCGTCAGCATTTATAAGATAAACCGCACTGCAGAATCCGCCTGACAGCGGAGTAGCAGAAAATGTGCTCGGGGTATGTCCGAGAGCTTTTTCCGTCATTGCTTGAATAATGCTATCCGGCAGCCATTTTTTTGTTACAGCATTCATAATTATGACCTTTCCATTTCAGTTTTGTGGATTAAGTCGGCAAATAAGCGTGTGAGCGAATTTTTCTTATCGGTCAAGGAGTATGTGAGAGTATATAATCGTATACTTCCGAGAAGGGTTTCTGCTCACGGGAAAAGGCGTCAAGTTTCTGCTCTCTGAACAGCCTTTCCGCAAGTATAACCGCACGTTCGTTTGTTTCACGAAATCGGTTAAGCACAACGCCGCTCGCGCCCTGACTGACGTATCTGAATTCATGATAGCTCTGAATTGTGAGCTGTACAAATTCCATTTCATCATCTGCAAAGGAATAATCAAGGCGCTGCCCCATCAGATACGGGTCGCTGTCTTTAAGATGAACACAGCCACAGTACAGATCTCTCGCAGCATATCTGAGGTGCTTTATGTTTGACATTACTGCTGTTCCCATACACATAGGGCAAGGCTCCATTGTAGCATAAAGCACAAGCGTTTTGGGATTATACTGCGAAGTGTCAAGCCTGCGTAAAGCATTTGCCTCAGCGTGGGAGATGTTTCTGTTCACAGTGTCGGGTTCGTTTGAGCGATTATGTTCTCGCAGAATGATGTGACCGTTTTCATCAGCTATAACAGCCCCGATTGGTATGCTGCCGCTTTTGAATGAAGCCCATGCTTCTTCAAACGCACACTGCCATGCTTCGGATAAGTTGTTCCACATATTTTACCCCCTGATGGACTGACAAATTTTTTCTCTATTATATCACGCTTTTGGTATTAAATCAAGCCTTAACCGGCAGATGGGTTAAGGCTTGATTAAATGAAATAGACTTGTCAACGTCCACTTCCGTGCCAACAGCAATTTGACAGAGCACCGCCTACCTAAAAAATCTGTTGCATTTTTGCGTATATGATGATATAATGTAAATAGTGACACAAAACAACAGGCGGTGAAACAATGAACGGGATAGTATTCATAGACAGCGAAATCAATCACAATGGCGAAATATGCGATCTCGGTGCGATAAAACCCGATGGTAGAAAGCTGCACACATCGTCGTATAACGAGTTTTCTGCTTTCGTATCGGGCTGCAAATATATCTGCGGACACAACCTTATCGCTCATGATATGAAGTACATAAGTCACCTTATTCTGGGTGAACACATTTTGATTGATACTCTTACCGTTTCACCGCTGCTTTTCCCGAAAAAGCCGTACCACCACCTGCTGAAAGACTATAAGATACAGACTGAGCAGCTAAACGACCCGGCTAACGACGCGGCTCTGTGTATGGAGCTGTTTTTCGACGAGGTAGATGCGTTCAATGCGCTTGACGAAAGGCTGAAAGCAATATTCTTTGCTCTCCTCGGAACAAAGCAAGAGTATATCGGATTCTTTGATTATGTGGAGTATGTCAGTTCGGCAGACGCCGAGATCCTTATTCGCGAGTATTTTTCCGAGCGTATCTGCGACAGCGCGGATTTGTCGGCACTCATTTCCCGCTACCCCGTGGAGCTTGCCTACTGCCTTGCCCTTATCAGCGCCGACGACAGGGATTCGATTATCCCGCATTGGGTGCATCGCAACTTCCCCGCTGTTGAGTTTGTAATGCGAACGCTGCGCGGAGCGCCCTGCAATAACTGCGCCTTCTGTAAGCGCGAGCACAATATCCACACAAAGCTGAAGCAGTATTTCGGCTACGACAGCTTCCGCAAATACGACGGCGAGCCGCTTCAGGAACGAGCGGCACAGACGGCAGTTGACAACAAATCGCTGATAGCCGTATTCCCGACGGGCGGCGGAAAGTCGGTTACATTCCAGCTCCCTGCACTGATGTCGGGAGACACCTGCCGCGGACTTACCGTTGTAATATCTCCGCTCCAGTCGCTGATGAAAGACCAAGTGGACAATCTGGCGGCTAAAGGAATAGCCGACGCGGTGACAATAAACGGTCTGCTTGACCCGGTTGAGCGTGCCAGCGCAATCGAGCGCGTTCAGAACGGACAGGCTTCACTGCTGTACATCTCGCCGGAATCGCTCCGTTCAAAGACTATTGAAAACCTCATGCTCAACCGCCATATCACCCGTTTTGTCATAGACGAGGCGCACTGTTTCTCCGCATGGGGACAGGATTTCCGTGTTGACTATCTGTACATAGGCGACTTTATCCGCGAATTGCAGGAGAAGAAAAACCTCAATGATCCTATCCCCGTGTCCTGCTTTACCGCCACTGCAAAGCAGAAAGTAATCTGCGATATCAGCGACTATTTCCGGGGTAAACTTGGAATAGAAATGGAGCTTTTCGCTTCGGGAGCGGCGCGCCATAATCTGCGATACGAGGTGCTTCACAAGGAAAACGACGATGAGAAATACCTTACGCTTAGAAATCTGCTGACCGCAAAAAACTGCCCCTCAATTGTCTATGTGTCTAAGGTTAAGAGAACCTATTCTCTTGCGACAAGGCTTTCCGCAGACGGCATAAAGGCGCTCCCGTTCAACGGGAAAATGGACAAGAGCGAAAAGGTCGCGAATCAAGAGAAATTCATGAACGGCGAGGTCAATGTTATCGTTGCGACCTCGGCTTTCGGCATGGGCGTTGACAAGTCGGACGTGGGGCTTGTGGTGCATTTCGACATCTCACCCTCGCTTGAGGATTATGTTCAGGAGGCGGGCAGAGCGGGGCGCGACGAGGAACTTCAGGCGGAATGCTATGTGTTGTTCAAGGACGAGGATTTGGACGGGCATTTCATAATGCTCAATCAGAGCAAGCTGTCCATCAAGGAGATAAACCAGATATGGCGCGCTGTCAAGGAGTGTTCCCGCTATCGCATGACCTTCAACCGCTCCGCACTGGAGCTTGCGCGAATCGCGGGCTGGAACGACGAGCAGGACGAAATCGAAACCCGTGTAACAAACGCAATAAACGCCCTTGAAACCGCAGGCTACCTGAAACGTGGGAAGAATGTCCCCCGTGTATTCGCGTCCAGCATAAATGCAAAGAGTTACACCGAAGCCGCCGGAAAAATAAATCAGCTTGATAAGCTGGACGAAAAGCAAAAGCAGTATGCCGCACGAATAATCCGCAGCATGATTTCCGAGAGAAGCCGCTCCGACGCAGGAAACACCGAAGCCGAGAGCCGCGTTGACCACCTCTCCGATATTCTCGGAATACCCATGGAAGAGGTAGTCAATTGTATAAGCGTTATGCGCGAAAACGGCATACTTGCCAATGCAAACGACCTCACCGCCTATATCCGCAGGAATGACACACAGAGAAGATCCGCTAATGTTCTCAGCCGTTTTGCCGCGCTGGAGCGTTTCCTGCTTGAGACTGTAACCGAGGGGACAGAGTTTTATAACCTCAAAGACCTCAACGAGCAGGCGCAGAAAGAGGGCATTACCGCCGTTTCCGTAAAGTCGATAAAGACCTTGCTGTACTTCTTCATGATAAAGGGCTATATGCAGAAATCCCATATTTCGGGGGAGAATGTGCAGATAGTGCTGACGGACGAAATCGGCGGGATAAAGCATAAATCGGAACAGCGTATTTCTTCGGCGGAGAATATCCTTGAGCTGCTTTATTCAAAGGCCGAGGAGCAGAAAGTCACCGAAAAGGACGAGATACTTGTGGAGTTTTCGGAGCTTGAGCTGCTGGAGTATTGCTGCGAGCGCTCCCTTGAAAAGCCCGATATTGAGGACATAAAGTCGGCTCTGCTATATCTCTCAAAGACAGGCGCAATAGACATAGAGGGCGGCTTTTTGGTACTGTACAATGCCATGCAGATAACCCGTCTGGAGCAGAACAACAAAATCAGCTATAAAACCGAGGATTACAGGCAGCTCAGCGAGTACTACAAGCAAAAGATTCAGCAGATACATATCGTAGGCGAGTATGCCAATTTGATGGTTAATGATTATGAAACCGCCTTGCAGTTGG
>JBJFGA010000059.1:0-5115 GCA_051892275.1 Oscillospiraceae bacterium
ATATCGGCACTGTCTTTCTGCAAATCTTTTCCTTCGTTCAAACGGTTGTTAGTATTAGAGGTGACATTTTGCTAAATGATATTTTCTGACACAATGAAAGGGGTATGTGTATGCCATTAATAAGCGTGAATGACCTGACCTACTACTACGACGGAAGCAGCGACCCGGTGTTTGAGGGCGCGTCTTTCAGCATTGACAGCTCGTGGAAGACCGGACTTATCGGCAGAAACGGCAAGGGCAAGACCACCCTGCTGCGGCTGCTGACCGGAGAGCTTGACAGCAGCGGGGCGGTATCCTCCGGCATGGAGTTCCTCTATTTCCCGTTTGAAGTCCCAAACCGTGAACTCACCGGCAGTGAGCTTGCCGAGCTTATCTGCCCCGCCGCGGAGCAGTGGGAGATACTGCGCGAGCTGTCCACCATCGGCACCGACTGCGAAGTACTGTACCGCCCGTTCCGCACCCTGAGCGGCGGGGAACAGACCCGCCTGCTGCTCTGCCTGCTTTTCCTGCACGACAACGCGTTCCTGCTGATAGACGAGCCGACCAATTGCCTTGACAGCGCCGCCCGTGAAGCGGTGGCAGCATATCTCGAACGCAAAAGCGGCTATATCCTCGTGTCCCACGACCGCGATATCCTCGACCGCTGCACCGACCACACCCTGTCCATAAACCGCGCCGATATCCAGCTTGTCCGTGGCAATTACTCGGTATGGAAAGAGAACTACGACCGCCGCCAGAACTTTGAGGAACAGCAGAACGAGAAGCTCAAAAGCGAGATAACCCACCTGAAAGCCGCCGCCCGCCGCAGCAAAAACTGGGCTGACAAAGCGGAAAGCACCAAAATAGGCTTCGACCCGACAAAGGTCGAAAAATCCCTCACCCGCCGCGCCTATATCGGCGCAAAATCCAAGGCGATGATGAAACGTGCAAGGGACATCGAAAACCGCCGCGAAGCCGCGGTAGAGGAAAAGTCCCAGCTGCTGAAAAACCGCGAATCCGCCGAAACCCTCAAAATTCCCGCAATAACGCATAAATCCGAGGTAATTCTCACGCTCGACAAGGTAGTCCCGACCTACGACGGCACACCCCTCTGCAAGCCGGTGAGCTTCTCGCTGCGCCGCGACCAGCGGCTGTGCCTGTCCGGTCACAACGGCTGCGGCAAATCCACCCTGCTAAATATTATCGGCGGCTCTGCCGATATAAGTTATGCAGGCAGTATCTGCAAAGCCCCGGGGCTTACTATCTCCCGTCTGGAGCAGGACGCCTCCGGCATCTCCGGCAGCCTTGACGACTACGCTGAGATCCACGGCGTTGACCCGGACTTAATGCGCGCTATCCTTGCAAAGCTGGACTTCTCCCGCCGTGAGTTCCTGTCGAGAATAGAAACCTACAGCGAGGGTCAGAAGAAAAAGGTGATGATAGCCTGCAGCCTGTCCAAGCCCGCGAACCTGTTCATCTGGGACGAGCCGCTGAACTTCGTTGATATCCTGTCGCGTATCCAGCTTGAAAAGCTGCTCTCCGACAATGCCCCGGCTATGCTGCTTGCGGAGCACGACCGCTATTTCTGCGAAAACACCGGCACACAGCGGCTGTTTATTGATTGAACAGTGCAGCCTTTTCGGGTGATGTGTGGTATTAATTACAAACAGAATAAATGAAGAAAGGTTGGTTAATATGAATATCAGCGCAATGATAACGGCAATAATCGTGGCATTGTTCAGCTTATGCTCCTGCACAGCAAAAGACCCCTCACAGATGACGCTCAGCGACTACAAACCCACACAGCTGACCTTCACCGGCTACAGCATGACTTCAAGCGTTGAGGAAAACTATATCCGCTATTACAAGGGCGAAATTACCGGGGAAACCGCCGAGCGGCTTTACGAGATAGTCTGCGGGCAGTATTCACAGCCGGAGCTGAAGGGCGGGAATTTTCTGCCCGGAACGCCCTATCTTACGATAACTGCCCCGAACGGGCAGGAATACACCTGCTCCTACACATGGGACAGGGAGCAGGAAACCGTGGACGAATACGGGCAGCCGGGTTATGAGCCGACGGGTACCTGCTTCGCCGTCACCGGGAACCGGTCGCAGAAATTTCAGCCGGAAAGCATCGAGGTCACGGCGGAATTTGAGCGGCTTATCCGGGACTATCTGGCAGAGAATTACCAGCCCTACAGGAAGTCGCTGCTCAATAAATCCGAAAAAACAGACAACATTATTTTCGTCAGCAGATACACGAATTACGCGTGGGGGAAGGTCGATAAAGGCTATTTTATTGACGTCTGGGGGAATATGTACCAGTTCGATTTCAGTGACCGCGACCTCTCAAACGAGGACTTTTTTGACGTATTATGGGAGGTCTACTGCGACACCGACCCGATAAAGCTGGCGGTGTGCGACAGCGACAGGCTGTTTGATATTCTGCTGTATGATATCCCGCAAATCGACAGGAACGCCCCGGAAAGAGATGAAGGCATGGGAGGCTGCGACATGGGGCAGGATACCCTCTATGTCGTTGACAGGGACGGAGAACTGATAAAGCTTCGCTCCGAGGGGGACTGGAACAGCTATCTGGACGACCCGGTGGCAGGTTCACTGTGCGATTTTTATGATTCAATACTGCAAAGGAAATTGTAATTTGCCGGGTAAGCCCGGCGGCTATTACGCCTTTTAATATGTTGCATTTTGCCACAGGTATATCAACGGCGGGATTATTATGTGGCACAAAATCAAAAATGAAGGCACGTTATTTGTTTGTTATCACACCCGTAGGGGAGGGGCTTGCCCCTCCCGTATAAGGCGATTTGTATAGGCGGGAGGGGCAAGCCCCTCCCCTACGGTATTCTGGTAATTTTTATTGATTTGTCCTTGCAACATAATAACCCCGCCGTTAGTCTACCTACGGCAAATTGCATGGGATTAAAAGGCGGAATCGCCGGCGGGCGTACCCGCCTAAATTACGATTTTATCTCCCCCTCCAAAAACCAGCCCGGAGCTTTTCACTCCGGGCTTATTTCATATCAACTGTTCCTGAATTATATCCGCGATTTTGTAAAGGGGAGCCTGCACCTGCACCGCGCCGATTTTGTAAGCCTCCATCGGCATACCGTAAACCACGCAGGTCTCCTTGTCCTGACCTACGGTGAAAGCCCCGGCGTTGTGCATCTTGAGCAGTCCGTCCGCGCCGTCCCGACCCATTCCGGTGAGAATGACGCCGATAGCGTTACCCTTGGCATTCTCCGCAACGCTGGTGAACAGAACGTCCACCGACGGGCAGTGTCCGGAAACCTTGTCCCCGTTCTTAGAGGAAACATAGTACCCTCTGCTGTCCTTGCACAGACGCAGATGATACTCGCCCGCGCCGATAATTACCAGCCCGCGCCGCAGCCTGTCACCGTCCTCGGCTTCCTTTACGTCCATCGGGCAGCTCTTGTTCAGCCGGTCGGAATACATCTTCGTGAACCCCGCCGGCATGTGCTGAACTACCAGCGTTGCCGGACAGTCCGCCGGAAGATTTCTTATGACCTGCTCCAGCGCCTCTGTGCCTCCGGTAGAAGCCCCCAGCGCCAGCACCACGTCCGACTTGCGGAACTTCTTTCCCGCCGACGGTATCTCGCTGCGTTCAGCCCGCGGTATCTCGGTATGTGTCACCCCCGCCGGTTCAGCCGCAGCCTTCACACTCTTAACGCCCTTCGCGCTTACCGTTGGGGCACCGCTCGCGTTCTTCCTGTAAGCCTCCTTGACCGCTTTGCCTATCCCGACAGCAAACTCCTTCATCTCCGCCGAAGTCCTGGCGAGCGGCTTCTGAATAAAGTCCACCGCGCCGATATCCAGCGCCTCCTTCTTTCTGCTGTCAGAAGAGGAAACCACCACCGCCGGGAGATAATACTGCGGCAGCAGCTTCCGAAGAAACTCCAGCCCGTCCATACGAGGCATTTCAATGTCAAGCGTCATAACGTCCGGATCATATTTCAGAATCATGTCCCGTGCGTTATACGGGTCGCCGGCGGTGCCAACGACTTCGATCTCATCGTCCTGCCGGATATAGCGCGAAAGAACCTCTCTGAACAGTATCGAATCGTCCACCACCAGCAGCCTGATTTTTTTCATGAATTCGCCCCCAGCTTCAATCAGGTATTAACTCCCCTGCGGTAAATTGCAGGCTTGATGTACTCAAACTTGGTCTCCCCCCGGGGAATACTCTCGGCATGACCGATATAGAAATACCCGCCGGGCTTTATCACGTCGTAGAACCGATTGACCAGCGCATTTTTTGTCGGCTGGTCGAAGTATATCATAACATTCCGGCAGAAGATAAGGTCAAACGGCCTGCGCACATACTTCTCCGGCATCGGGTCCATCAGGTTGAACGGCTTGAAGATGATCTCGTCCTTTATACTCTGGCAGATCTCATAATGCTCGCTGTCCACCTGGTTGAAGTACCGCTTAACCCAATCCTGGCTAAGCCCCTTCATGCCCTCAACGCTGTAAACGCCCGCCTTTGCCTTGTCCATAACGCTGTTTGATATGTCAGTAGCAAGTATACGCGTGTCCCACATCGGCTTCTCCCTCCCGAAGTATTCGTCCAGAAGCATAGCCGTTGTGTAGCATTCCTCTCCCGAGGAACACCCCGCGCTCCATATACGCAGTTCCTTTGTTTTAGCATTCTCCACCGCCCAGGGCAGCACCGTATCCTTCAGAAACGAGTAATGCTCCGGCTCCCGCATGAAGAACGTGTGGTTTGTGGTGAGCTTATTCAGTATCATGGTGACTTCCGCCCCGGAGGTGTCCGCCATAACTGCGTCCAGATACTGGTCGTAGCTTGTGAACCCTCTCTCCCGGAGCATATTGCCGAGCCTTCCCTGAATAAGCACCCGCTTAGCCGACAGATTTATGCCGAAGTTGTCGTGCATATAATCCACCAGCCGGTGAAATTCGCGGTCAGAAATATCCACCGTGATCACCCCTCGTCGTCAAGCAGCTTACCAACGTCCAGAATGAGTTTTACATCATCACCGGAACGTATCATGTACTGAATGAAAGAGTTCGTGTTTACCGAACGGTTCTCAGGCGTTGCAGAAATGTCGTGGGAATGGATATGCTCAACGTCCG
>JBJFGA010000060.1:0-1468 GCA_051892275.1 Oscillospiraceae bacterium
GGAAAGAAAGAAGTACGGTCTCAAGGCTGCACGTCGCGCTCCTCAGTTCTCCAAGAGATAACAATTTTCCCTTTTGGGAGCTTGCAAAACGCATTGTTATCGTGTTTGCGGCGGTTTGGGTTTGCTTGAAATCGGGCAAAATCAGAGCCGTAACTAACACATAACTAACGGGTAACTAACAAGAATGAAATAAAAAGAACAGGTTATCATCTGAATTGATGGTACCCTGTTTTCTTATATTTAATTACCCGAACTCTTATAAAACCGAATGCTGAACCTCCAGAACAAATATGCCATCAGGTACATCACGATTCCCACGGAGGGCGTCAGACACATAAACACATCCGGAAACTCCGACATATCCTCCTTTCGCAGAAGATACTGCGCGGGGAAATAGTTCACGAACGCAAACGGCATTACATAAATCATGAAAAACTGTATCGCCTTGTGGAAAATGCTTATGGGATAGCCCGCATATCTGCGCATATTCCAGTAGATAAGCTCCTTAAGGCTGTTTGTCTGAAGCAGGAAAATATTCAGCGAGGCGAGGAACAGGAACACCGCCCCCTGTATAAGAACGCCGCCTGCAACGGTGAAAATATAATACAGCGCATTGCCCAAATTCCATTGTATCCCCACCTTTCCTGCGGAAAGCAGGAACAGCGTAATACCCAAGCCGCCATGCCCCAGTGCCGCGAACCAGTCGGAATTCACAAATATTATCTGAAACAACAGCCCACGCGGGCGCAGAATGAACCGGTCAAAATTGCCGCTTCTGACGGTGTTTCCGAAATCCCGCAGACCCGTGAAAAATATTATCATAACGCCGTAGGTCAAAAACAGCAGGCTGAACAGAAACAGCATTTCGTAAATATCCCAGCCGTTAAGCTCATCAAATTTCAGCAGGGTGAACCAGATAACGATAATCCCCGTTGCCTCCCGCAGGAACACCGCCAGCGATTTCAGCACAGCGTCAACACGGTACTGAAACCACGATTTTGCGGTGGTTTTGGTGTACATACCCATTAAGTGTAGAACGTCTTTCATGCTGTCACCCTCCCTGCACCACTAATTTCCGCTGACCTTTTTTCCAAAGAAAATCGCCGATGAGATAAATCACCGCTATCCACACAAGCTGAACGCCGCATTTGAACGCTATTTCGCCGTAGGAAAGCTGTCCCAGATATATCTGCACCGGGGTGAAATATATCGAAGAAAACGGCGTGAAATTCAGCACGCCTTTCATCCAATCCGGCATGAACCACAGCGGTATCATAGAGCCGGAAAGCACGTTCACGAACACGTTTTTTATCGTGATAAGGCTCCATATATTTATCAGCCAGAACGCAGTCATCTGCACCGCAAAGCTTATCGCCCACAGCACTCCGAAGCCGAGAATCGCGCTTAACACAAACAGCAGGAACATCACAGGGCTTGCGGGAGCGCTTACTCCAACGGTCAGCGCCGC
>JBJFGA010000060.1:1568-5055 GCA_051892275.1 Oscillospiraceae bacterium
GCATACGCGATATAGGGTGACAGTTTCATGCTTCAGCCACCTCTCGATTGTAGATTTTGCGGATAATGCTCTCGATTTCCGGCTCGGAAATGTATATATCACGAATGTTGTAATTGCTCAAAAGGTGGTTCATCAGCTCGTTGATATGTACGTCACGGCTTTCAAAAATGAACCGCTTTTTGTTGTGTTCAAGCTCGACTATCTCCACGTTCTCAATGTCGGCGATTTCCTCCCTGCCGCCGAACTCCACATCAAGCTGCCGCGAAGTTCCGTATTTCTCGCGAATTCCCGAAAGCGTGCCGTCATACACCTTAGCGCCCTCGTCTATGATTATAAGCCGCTTGCAGGTCTTTTCAATGTCCTGCATATCGTGGGTGGTGAATATCATGGTAACATTGTCCTGCTGGTTAAGCTCGCAGATAAAGCTGCGTATGGTTTCCTTTCCCACAACATCAACGCCTATTGTCGGCTCGTCAAAGAACACAATTTCGGGGGAGTGGAGAAGCGCCGCAACTATATCCGCTCTCATTCGCTGACCGAGTGAAAGCTGACGCACGGGCTGGTCGATAAAGCCGCCCATATCCAGCATTTCTGTGAAGCGGCTGAGATTTCTCCTGTATACATCATCGGGTACGCTGTAAATCGCTTTCAGCAGTTCAAAGCTGTCTATCACGGGCAAATCCCATTGAAGCTGCGATTTCTGCCCGAATACAACTCCTATTCTGCCGACATAATTCTTGCGCTGCTTGTAGGGGATATACCCGCCCACATTTATACTGCCGCTGTCGGGGTGAAGAATTCCCGAAAGCATTTTTATGGTGGTGGATTTTCCCGCGCCGTTAGGCCCGATAAATCCCACCATTTCGCCCTGCTCAATATCAAAGCTGACAGCTTTTACTGCCGCTTTTTTCTCGAATTTCGGTACAAAAAGATTTGCGACCATGCCCGTTACTCCGGCGCGTCGTTTGCTGACCTTAAAGGTCTTGCAAATGTCCCGCACTTCAATAAAGCTCATATTACCCTCCGCCTTTCAGTTGTGCAATTATGCTTTCCAAATCCGGCTTTCTTACGCTGACTTCAGTTACGGCGGTCTGCCGCAGTATCAGCTTCAGAATTTCCGCCGCGGTTATGTGGTTGGAGTTATATGACAGGGTAAGAGTATCGCCCTGAACAGAGTACTTTTTCAGCGGCAAGTCCTCAAAATCGGGGATATTCCCGCTGAATTTCAGAGTCATCACATCAACGGGAGAATAGCGGCTTCGCAGGTTATCCTCGCTGCCGTAAAAGACCAGCCTTCTGCTGTCCAACAGCGCAATTCTGACGCACATTCTGGACACTCCCGCCATATCATGGGAGGTCATCAGCACAGTCATACCGTTTTGGCAGCGCTCGGTCAGAAGCTCATACAGCGCAGTCTTGCCGTTCTCGTCAAGGCCCACATTCGGCTCGTCAAGTAGCAGAAGCTTCGGCTCATAGATAAGCGCCGCGCCAAGCTCCGCCCGCATACGCTGACCGAGGGAGAGGTTTTTCACGGTCTGACCCTCATATTTCCCGAAATCAAGCCGCTCCGACAGTTCGTTATACCTCTTGCAGAACTCCGGTTTTTCAATGCCGTACATGGTTCGTATCAGCTCAAAGCCCTGCAACACCGTATCCTCACGGCACAGAAGCGGCGTTCCCGTGACGAAAGCGCTGACAGCGTTTCCGTACCGCTTGCGGTTTGATACGGGGTCTTTGCCGAGGGTGTAAACTCTGCCCTTATCCGGCGTAAGAAGTCCGCAGGCGAGCTTTATCAGCGTAGTTTTGCCCGCACCTGAAGCGCCAACCAGACCGACTATTTCACCCTTTGGGATATGCAGAGAAACCTCGTCCAGACAATACTTGCTCACGTTATCAAAATAAATCATACAGCCTCCATAAAACAAGTATATCCCCTGCAAAGGCGTTTTGCAAGGGATAGGGATAAACAGCATTCACACAGGGATAAACGCACAGGCGCAGAAAAAGCCGTCCTCCTCGTAGAAGTCGCACATACCGCCGTATTTTTCGGTTATCGCCCTTATCTGCGGAATACCCATGCCGTGGCTTGCCCCGTCGGCTTTGGTGGTTGACAGCTCGGGGTTTGCGGCTAGAACAGAAGCGCTGATTTTGTTCTTCACAAGTATTGTTTCGTACCCTCTGCGCTGGGAAATTACGACCTCGATTTCGGGGAATTTTTCATTCCCACAGGCTTCAATAGCGTTGTCAAGGATATTTGAAAGCAACGCGGAGAAATCAAGGCTCTCCATTTTCGCAAAGGACAGGTTTTCTATTTCAGCCTTGACGGAAATGCCATTTTCCCGCGCCCTGTTCAGCTTTTCGTTGAGAATATGATTTAAGAGGGAATTTCCCGTTTCAATGTAGCTGTGAGCGGCGTTCAGCTTGTCCAGAATTTGTGATGTGTATGTCCGGGCTGACTTGTAATCGCCGCCGTTCAGGTATGACGCTATCACCATGAGATGATTTTTCATATCGTGCTTGATACGGCGGACGTTTTCGTGCAGGGCGCGTATCTCGCTGTCCTGCTTTTGTATATTTTCGGCGGCTGCTTTTAACTCTGCAAGCTGGTATTCAAGCTCCGCTTTCTCGCTTAACAGTACGCTGTATTGTTCGTTAAGCGCAGCGTATTCCTGCTCTATTTCCTTGTATTTCTTCATTTGAGCATATACCTCATAAGCTGTTTTTTTGCCGATTCCGAATAACTTCTGCCGATAGGGATCTTCGCGCCGCTTATTAGTTCCGCTTCGTCATAGGAAAGCGTTCTGACCGCGGCTTGATTTACCAGAAAGCCCTTATGTATGCGGATAAACCCGCTTCCCGACAGGGAGTTTTCCACAGCGGAAAGCGTATCCCGGAAGCGGTACTCATTACCCTTTGCAAACAGCTTGAGATAATTCCCGTCGGCTTCAAAATACAGTATTTCGTCAAGCGGCAGCTTCACGTCTGCGCTTGCGGTGTGAAAACAGAAGTGCTTGTCGCGGCTGTGAAGTTCGTCAACGCAGTCGGCAAGTATTCGGGGAAGTTCCTTGTTCATGTAGCTTTTGCGGACAAACCCGAACGGGTGAAACTGAAAGCTGTCGTAAACCAGCTCGTCGTGGCTGGTTACGAACACAAGCAGGGGCTTGTGTGTAAGCGCGGTAAGTCGCGCCGCGATATCCAGCCCGCTGATTTCGGGCATATCTATGTCAAGCAGGAGGATATTGCAGTTGTCTTCCGTAATTGCTTCAAGGAGATCGTCTCCGCTTGAAAATTCGGAAACCTCCGCTTCGAGAAGCTGCGATTCTACTATTGACGAGATGTCCGAAAGGATTTTGGGTTCGTCGTCGCAGATGAATATTGTTTGCATATTTCCCCTTTCAAATGTTTCCAAACAATTTAGATTGTTTTTTAATGAGCTTGATAGAACGGTATATTTGTAATGATATCAAGTCTTTATATTATTTTACCA
>JBJFGA010000061.1:0-21380 GCA_051892275.1 Oscillospiraceae bacterium
AAGTAGACGATGTGCTCTGGTGATTTTGGCTCAAACGAGGTTTTTAGAGGTGCCCACAATATTTTTTCAAAAAAACGATTGACATATCTCCGGTTTTAATATAAACTATAATGTGGAATGCACGAAAAAGTGCGAAAAATCCCGATGAAGATCCCGATACTAAAAAAGGAGGACTGAAATTTGGAAAACATTATCAGTCTGCGGAATATCGTTGTTGAATTCGATGGCGAGAAGATACTGAAAAATATCGACCTCGACATAAAAGACAAGGAGTTCGTGACGCTGCTGGGACCCTCCGGCTGCGGCAAGACCACCACGCTGCGCATTATAGGCGGATTTCTGACCCCGACCTCCGGCGACGTGCTGCTGGACGGCAAGCGCATAAACGACCTGCCCCCGCACAAGCGCGACGTAAACACCGTGTTTCAGAAGTATGCGCTGTTCCCGCACCTGAACGTTTACGAGAATATCGCGTTCGGACTTCGCATAAAGAAAGTCGGCGAAAAGGAGATAATGCGCCGGGTGGGCGAAATGCTGGAGCTTGTGAACCTCACCGGCTTTGAAAAACGCTCAATACAGCGGCTTTCCGGCGGTCAGCAGCAGCGCGTCGCTATCGCCCGGGCGCTGGTAAATCACCCCAAGATACTGCTGCTGGACGAGCCTCTCGGCGCGCTTGACTTAAAGCTGCGCAAGGAGATGCAGACGGAACTCCGCAAGATACAGCAGGCACTGGAACTTACCTTCGTATACGTCACCCACGACCAGGAGGAAGCCCTCACCATGAGCGACACCGTAGTGGTAATGAACGGCGGTCATATCCAGCAGATAGGCTCGCCCATCGACATCTACAACGAGCCGGTCAACGCGTTTGTCGCAGACTTTATCGGCGAGAGTAATATCGTAAACGGCTGTATGCCGCATGACTGCCTTGTTGAGTTCGCCGGAAAACGGTTCGAATGCGTGGACAAGGGCTTTGACAAGAACGAAACCGTTGACGTTGTTATCCGCCCGGAGGACGTCAAGGTGATACCCGCGGAGCAGGCGCAGCTCACCGGTATCGTGGAGTCGGTGGTATTCAAGGGCGTCCACTATGAGATGACGGTGGACTGCGTTGACCACAAGTGGCTGATACACTCCACAAAGGCAGAGCCGGTGGGAAGCCTTATCGGTATGACCGTTGACCCCTTCGACATTCACATAATGAAGAAAACCAAGCCGGAACCCGCTTATCCTGAACTGTCAGGAGGGGAACGCTCATGAAAAAACTAAGAGCATTTGCCTACCCCTATCTGATATGGATGGTGGTATTCATCGTCGTGCCGCTGCTGATGGTTGCTTACTTCGCATTCACCGACGACGAGGGCAACTTCACGCTGGACTATATCGCGAACGTGGGACAGTACGCGAACATCTTCGTGCGGTCGATATGGCTGGCGGTAATAGCCACGGTGATATGTCTTGTGGTGGCGTATCCGGTGTCATTTATCCTGTCGCGCATGAAAAAGCACCATCAGGGGACAATGCTGATGATAGTAATGCTCCCCATGTGGATGAACTTCCTGCTTCGCACCTACGCGTGGATGACCCTGCTCGGCAACAACGGCATAATCAACACGATATTCGGCTTCTTCGGCTTGGGACCATTCAAAATGATAAACACCGAGGGCGCAGTGGTGCTGGGAATGGTTTACAACTACCTGCCGTTCATGATACTGCCGCTGTATTCCGTCATGGTGAAGATAGACAAGAGCCTTATCGAAGCCGCATCCGACCTCGGGTGCAATTCGGTGTCGGTGCTGTTCCGGGTGGTGGTTCCGCTGTCTGTGCCGGGGATAATGTCCGGGGTGACTATGGTGTTTGTTCCGGCGATAAGTACGTTCATCATCTCGCGAATGCTGGGCGGCGGTTCTAACCTGCTTATCGGTGACCTTATAGAAATGCAGTTCCTCGGCAATGCCTACAACCCGCACCTCGGCGCCGGTATATCGCTGGTGCTGATGGTGATAATACTGCTCATCATGACAATAATGAACCAGTTCAACCCTGATGATCAGGTACTGATTTAATTCGGAATTCGGAATTAATGATGCGCCTATCGGCGCATATTGTGTTTGCTTTTCTTTAATAGCATTCCGTTAATTTGGAGGAGTTACTAGATGAAAGGTTTGGCAAAGGTGTATATGGGACTGGTACTTATGTTCCTGTATGTACCGATCTTCGTGCTTATCGTGTTTTCGTTCAACGAAACAAAGAGCCGCTCGGTGTTCAGCGGCTTCACCCTTGATTGGTACGCTAAGCTGTTCCGCAACGAGGTGATAATATCTTCGCTGGTGAACACAATAATAATCGCGGTCATCGCAAGTATCGCCGCAACGCTGCTGGGAACTCTCGCCGCAATAGGAATAAACGCCATGCGCAAAGTGCCGAAAGCGATAATCATGAACATCACCAACATGCCTATCGTGAACCCCGAGATAGTGACCGGTGTGTCGCTAATGCTGCTGTTCGTATTCTTTGCGGCAAGAATGAACCTCGAGTTCGGTTTTGTGACGCTGGTCATAGCGCACATCACATTTGACGTGCCTTACGTTATCCTGAACGTAATGCCGAAGTTCCGCCAGATGGACCCGAACCTGTTTGAGGCGGCGCAGGACTTAGGGTGCAGCCCGTTCCAGGCGCTGCGCAAGGTCATTCTGCCAGAGATAATGCCGGGTGTTGTCAGCGGCTTCCTGATGTCGTTCACCTTTTCGCTGGACGATTTCGTTATAAGCTACTTCACCAGCGGCTCTACCTCCCAGACCCTGCCGATAACCATTTACTCCATGACCCGCCGGAAAATATCCCCGGAAATAAACGCCCTGTCCACGCTGATATTTGTGGTGGTGCTGATAGTTCTGGTGGTAAAGAACATAATTGAAAACCGTCAGGCGCGGAAACTGTCGAACGGAGAGTCAGAATGAGAAAACACATCACAAGACCGCTGTGCGCTATACTGTGCGCGGCAATGCTGACCGGCTTCACCGGCTGCGCCGGCGGTAACAGCGGCGAGGAATCCACCGCCGAAGCCACCGAGGAAGCAGAAGCACAGACCCTCACCGTCAGCGACCCGGACTACTACACCCGCTTCAAGGGGCAGGATATCTCAATAAACGTCTACAACTGGGGCGAGTACATCTCCACAGGCGCAGACGAGGGCACGCTGAACGTCAACGCCGAGTTCACGAAGCTGACCGGCATAAAGGTAAACTACACCAACTACGCCACCAACGAGGAGCTTTACGCGAAGCTCAAGGGCGGCGGAGCGAACTACGACATCATAATCCCGTCGGACTACATGATATCCAAAATGATAAAGGAGGACATGCTCCAGCCGCTGGATTTCGACAATATCCCGAACTTCGAGTACATCATGCCAAGCTTCGTTGACCCCGCCTACGACCCGGAGAACCTCTATTCCGTACCATATACATGGGGTACTGTGGGGATAATCTACAACACCTCCATGGTGGATATCCCGGAGGAGGACATCGACTGGGATATCCTCTGGAACGAGGACTACGCCGACCAGATTCTGATGTTCGACAACCCACGTGACGCGTTCGCCATTGCCGAGATACTGATGGGATATTCCCTCAACACCGAGGACGAGGTGGAGCTTACCGCCGCCGCAAACAAGCTCAAGGAGCAGAAAAGCGTGGTGCAGGCTTACGTCATGGACGAGATATTCGACAAAATGACCGCAAATGACGCGTGGATAGCCCCCTATTACGCCGGAGATGCGCTGACTATCCTTGAAGAAAACGAGGATCTTTCGTTCGTCGTGCCGGAAAGCGGAACTAACCTGTTCGTGGACGCAATGTGCATTCCCGCCGGGGCAAAGAACAAGGAAGCGGCGGAAATGTACATCAACTTCATGTGCGAGCCGGATATCGCCTACGCGAATATCGACTACATCTGCTACTCCACCCCGCACAGCGCCGCTTACGAAATGCTGGACGAGGATACCCAGAACGACCCGGTATCCTACCCCGGCGACGAGTATCTGGACGAGTACACCACCATCTTCGTCAACCTCTCGGACGAAGCAAACCTGCTCATGCAGTCGCTGTGGACAGAGATGAAATCCGCCGAGGACGAAACGCCGAACCGCTGGCTGGTACCGGTATTCCTGCTGCTGTGTCTTGGCGGGATAATCTTCACGCTGATAAGGCGGTATATCAGGAACAAGAAAGACATCTATTGATGATAACGGCTGGCTGTATGGTCAGCCGTTTTCCTTGCTGAGAAATCCGGTAAATTCAACAATTCCCCTTGACGTTACAGAAAAAATACTATATAATAATATTATTAATATCGCTTCCACAAGCGGAAGAATTGAAGGAGAATAATAATGAAGCTAAAATCTGTTATCGCCGCAGCACTGGCTGCGGTATGCTGTGTAACTGCGTCGGGCTGCACTTTCGACGTTTTGGACAGTCCCGGTATGGAGAATCCCAACCCGCCCACCGAAGAGTCACAGGCTGGCGCACAGGACGAGTTCAACACTTCCCTCACCGGACTGGAACTCACCTCCGGCATAAAGATAGGCTGGAACATCGGCAACACCCTTGACGCTACCGGCGGCAGCGGACTGACGCAGGAGACCAGCTGGGGCAACCCCGCGGTAACGCCGGAGCTTATTCAGGCGGTAAAGGACGCGGGCTTCAACGCGGTGAGAATACCCACCACATGGGAGCGGCAGATGGACGATAACAACGTTATCCATGAGGACTGGATGAACCGTGTACAGGAGATCGTTGACTACGCGTACAGCCGCGACATGTACGTAATACTCAACATGCACCACGAGGAATGGCATCAGCCCTACGCCGCAGACGAGGAAGCCATCTCTGCAAAGATGACCGCCTGTTGGACGCAGATAGCGGAGCGCTTCAAGAACTATGACGAGCGCCTTATCTTTGAGGGCATGAACGAGCCGCGCTGGAAGAACACCGAGTACGAGTGGAACGGCGGCAATGACGAGGGCAGAGAGGTGGTAAATCACCTGAACAAGGTTTTCGTTGACGCAGTAAGAGCCACCGGCGGCAACAACCAGTACCGCTTCCTGATGGTATGCCCATACGCCGCTAATTCCAGCGAATCGGCACTGTCCGCACTGGTGCTTCCAGATGACGACCGGCTGATAGTATCAGTCCACGCGTATATCCCGTACAGCTTCGCGCTCCAGAACCCCGGCTCGGACAAGTGGCTTGCCTCCAAGCCTAACTGCACGAAGGAGATCGACGAGCTTGCGGACGTGCTGAACAGATTGTTCGTAAGCAAGGGGCAGGCGGTCATCGTCGGCGAATGCGGCGCAATGAACCGCGAGAACGAAGAATACCGCGCACAGTGGGCGGAATATTACTTCGGCAAGTTCAGGGAGATCGGAGTTCCCTGCTTCTGGTGGGACAACGGCTCATTTTACAGCGGAGAGACCTTCGGTCTGTTCGACCGCCGCACAAACGAAGCGAAGTACCCCTTACTGCTTGAAGCAATGATGAAGGGCGCTTCCGGCGAAAGCGCAGTGACCAGTACAGCAGCATAAAGAGAGGAAAAACAATGGTTCTTATAACAAAGCTGGGCGCATTATTCACCGCGCTCACAATGATCACCACATTACCGACAATGAACAAGGAACAGTTCAGCGAGGTAATAAACATCTATACCAGCACAGAACAGACTGAAACCGAACAGCCGGAACAGACTGACGGAAAACTCACCGCCCCGGTGGACGCCGTCAAGCTGTGCGAGAAAATAACCATCGGCTGGAATCTCGGCAACTCTCTTGATGCAACCGGCTGGGGCATGAACAGCGAAACAAGCTGGGGCAACCCCAAGACCACAAAGGAGGTTATCCTTGCGGTAAAGGACGAGGGATTTGACGCGGTGAGAATACCCACCACATGGTACAACCACGTTGACGATGATTTCAACATTGACGAAGCATGGCTCGATCGTGTACAGGAGGTCGTTGACTACGCCTATGACGAGGGAATGTACGTTATCCTGAACTCGCACCACGAAAACTGGTACGACCCCTACGAGGCTAATTTAAAGGATATCCAGAAGAAAATGAAAAAGCTCTGGAAACAGATCGCAACACGCTTTGAGGAATACGGCGAACGCCTTATATTCGAGGGCATGAACGAACCCCGCTGGAAAAACACCCAGTACGAATGGAACGGCGGCAATGACGAGGGCAGGCGTGTTGTGAACGAGCTGAACAAGACCTTTGTCAACACAGTACGCGCAACCGGCGGCAACAACAAGTACCGTGCACTGATGATACCCACCTATGGGGCGTCCGCTTCATCGCTGGACGGATTCACCGTGCCTGATGACGACAGCATCATCGTTTCAATACACGCATACTCCCCCTACAACTTCGCCATGAACGCAAACGGCACCACCACCTTCGACCCGGACAACACCGACTGGAACAACACCGGCGAGCTGATATGGCTGTCCAACAAGCTGTACGAAGATTACATCAGCAAGGGCGTGGGCGTGATTATCGGCGAGTGCGGCACAGTCAACAAGAACAATCTCTCCGCGCGAATGAACTGGGCAGGCTATTTCCCCAAGGTGTTCGGCAAAAAGGGAATACCGATATTCCTTTGGGACAACAATGCCTACGGCAGCGGAAACGAGACCTTCGGAATGCTCCACCGTGACACACTCACATGGGAATACCCCAACTACATCAAAAAGCTGGTAAGCACCGCAAAGAATAACTAAAACCGCATATAATCAGGGCTTCTGATCGTAATCAGAAGCCCTCTATTATTTCGATCATCAGAGTGTTACAGGCTCTTCTTCCCTGAAAAGCATTCTGCGTATCTGTTCCCGCTTTCTGCCGGGGACGCAGCTCTGAAGCAGCTTTTCGACGATAGCCCCTCGGTCGCCCGGGGCTATCTGCGGGCTGGAAAGGACGGTCTGGCACACCACAAGTATCTCGCTGTCGGTGAAGCTCTCCTCGTCGCTCATCTTCAGGAAATAACCGCCCTGCTCTCTGCTGTACAGTATCTCTCTGCGGGGAGCGCCCTCGGCGTTCTGATCCTCGAAAAAGGCGCGAAGGTCGTCAATGTCGCGCTGGAGCGAACGCTGGTTCACCCCGAACCGCTGCGCTTCCGCAGCCTTGTTGATGATCTCGCCCTTCATCAGCTTTGTGTATATCCTCAACACCCTGCTGTATTTGAAGCCGTTGACACTGCTGTTCTCCCTCATCGTCCATACCTCTCTGACATTATAATTTATGCGCAAATAATTACATTTACAGTATATCATATTTTGCCGTCTTTTGCAAGTCTTTTAGTCACAAAAATTGCGTTATAGACTATTGATGATTTGCACTATATGTATTAAAGTATGATTATGGGTATTATACTATTTTTTAATCTTCCTCTAGACTTTGTCTAGAGGAAGATTACCCAGAAAAGCGGGGTTGCGGCGGAGCCGAAGAAGAAGCCGTTCAATACTCATATTGTCAAAAACCTTGGTTTTGACAGCCTCCGTTTCGGCGGCATCGACTTATAGACTTTATTTAGAAATCAATCAAATATTAGTATTATAATAGCAGATAGGGGAATTCCTGATAAATGAGCTATGAAAGAGAAAAAATATCCTACAATGTAGGAATGAAGATACGTCAGCACCGGCTGGAGCAAAATCTCAGCCAGGAAGCGCTGGCGCTGGGGGCAGACGTTCACCCGACATATATCGGCAGGCTTGAACGCGGCGAGAAATGCCCTACCGTTGACACCATATACCGCATTGCGAGGGCGCTGGATATCCCGGTGACAGCTCTGCTGGACATTCCAACCGGAAAAAGGGCGTGCGACACCTCTGCATTGCAGCGGATAGAAAAGGCGCTGTCCGACCTCACCGCCGAGGAAGCCGCTGCCACCGCCGATATCGTGGTAAAAATTGCGCTGATGATGCACAAGCCTGACAGCAGATAACGTCACACATAAAACCGCCCCGAGATGTGCAGACATCACGGGGCGATGTTATTTCAGTTTCTCGGGTGGCGCTTGTGCTTTGCCTTGTCCGAATACATCAGCCGGTCAGCAAGCTCGATAAGCCCGTCAATAGAATCTACCCCCGAAAGGGACGCGCAGAAAATGCCGATACCCACATTCACGAAATAGGGCTTGCCGGACATCTGGTTCAGCTCTGTCAGCTTGCTGTCAAAGCCGCTGCGATACAGCTCCGCCTGTTCCTTGGCGTTGCCCTGGCATATCTTCGCCGCCACGAACTCGTCACCGCCGAACCTCGAGCATATAACGCCGCCGGAGCAGAACTCCCCGGCATCGGTCAGCGCCCGGGCTATAAGGCACAGCGCGTCGTCGCCGGCGGAATGACCGTAATTGTCGTTGATGTACTTCATATCGTTGAGGTCTATCGACACGATGAAAACATCGCGGTTCTCGACGCCGATGGTGGCGAAGCTCTCGCGGAAGCCCTTGTAGAAGCCGTATCTGTTGTAAATCTGAGTAAGCTGGTCGTGGGTGAACATGAATTCCAGCCGGCGGTTGAGGGTGCGCAGCTGCTCGTGGGTACGCATGTTTTCAAGGCAGCGGTTAAGGCTGTTGCAGAGAGTGTAAAGCCTCTCATTGTGGTGCGCCGGCGGCGCGTAATGAGTGATGTAGTACCCCTGCACATAGTCCTGGAAATGGAGCGGAATGACGTACATCGTCATATAATCGCCGAAAGCGCTGTCCAGCTGCGGCATTATCCGCGAAGCCGGGAACACCGTTCCCACCGGCTTCCTGCCGTCAAGGAAGGTGCTCGCGAAAACGTGCATGTCACCGAACCCGCTGAACTCCGGCGGACGGTCTCCGGCGCTCTCGCCGGAAAAGTTCTTCCAGAACTCATCGGTAAAGCATATCATCGAATTGCCGAAGCAATATTCTTCAAGCACCTTACGGACATTGTCCGGAGTAGGGTCTGCGGCTATCTGGTTCTCAATGTTGTTGGCGTATTCCTCGTAATTCAGCGCACTGGTATATGTCTGAACGAACTCCGCAAGGCGGCTGTTCATGTTTCCAGGCACAGGCTCATTGCAGCCGCAGCTTTCGCTGAACACCGTATCGTACTCCAGCCGGACGTTATAAGGCTCAACGACCCTGCCGGAGGTTATCTCCTCCAGTATATCCATCACCGACTTCGCCAGCGTTCTGTTGTTTCTCACCGCATTGGTAAGCCTCGGCTGGTGAAATTTCTCTGTTTCTATGCCGTCAAACCCGGTGACGATAACGTCCTCCGGCACATGATATCCACGCTCGTTCAGCTTCAGGCACACCGCCATAGCCATTGAGTCGTTGCAGCAGACAAACGCGTCCGGAAGCTGCTCTCCGGTCTCAAAGAATCTGTCCATCGCCTCGTAGGTGGGCGCTTCCCAGAAATCACCGTACATTATGTCGCTGTCCGTCAGCGTCAGCCCATGCCTCGTCATCATCTGCCGACAGCAGTCTATCCTGGTCTGCGAAAACTCGTTGCCCTTATACCCGGCGACCAGCTTTATCCTGCGGCAGCCGTGGACTGAAAGCAAATGCTCCACTATCCTGCCAAAGGCTTCGCCATAGCCAAAGGAGATATTGAACGCGCCCTTGACTTTTCCGTCAACGGATATGAGCGGAACGTTGTTCCTGCGGCAGTTTCCGGCTATTTCTGCAATGACAGAACTGTCCTTGATCGTCTCCGGCATGATTATCATCGCGTCAAGCATATAGTAGTTTATCAGCCGGAATATCGAAGCGCCGCCCCTTGCGTTCTGGTCATCGACGCATATATCCTCAAAACACTGGAACACCAGCATTTTGTACTTCCCGCTTTCCTTAAGCAGCTGGGCGAGGTTGTCGATAACAGGCTTCACCGGCTCCTTATTAATAAGCGAGCAGCAAAAGCCTATCAAACCTGAACTGTTCAGCATTGCTTCACCTCCGGCTGGTTACTTGATTTGCGCACATAATTCTTGTTATAGATAATGATACCATATAATACGCAAAAAATCAAGTACAATCATTCAAAATCAAAAAACTTTCATAGCAAACGAGCGCACCGCTTGGTGGCTAGCCAAAGGCGGCTCGCCTTTTCCGGTGCGCTCTGAAATGTTATGTAATTATTCCTCTACAACAACATCAGCCTCGGGAGCGTTCTTGCGTATGCTCTCAATGCCGTTCTTGCAGCCTGCCTTTGCCTTGTAGCCCTCGCCGGTGGCGATTATCTGTCCGTTCTTTGCCTTCAGGCGGAAGCGGAATTCACCAGCCTTGTCGGTGTACATCTCGAACTTGGGATTCTTCTCGGTGGCAAAGCCCTCGGCGGTCTGATCCTCCAGCGCTGCCTCTGGAGCGTTGGTCTTAACGCTCTGAACGCCGTTCTTGCAAGCGTCAAGGCTGTTGTAAACTTCGCTGGTCGCAATAACCTCGCCGTTTCCTGCTTTAAGGTTGAACACATAGCCGCCCGACTTTGCAGGCTTGATAACAAACTTTCCCATAATGAAGCGTCCTTTCATAATATCCGCCGTTGGCGGAGGATCAACAGGTGAATACCTGTGCACTTTAATTATAGCAGTTTCCCAGAATAATGTCAATACAAGAAACGACAATTTCAAGAAAAAAATGACAAAACCCCGAAACAAAGCGCTCCGGGGAAGCTGTCAGACATATTCGTAGGAGTAGCTGAACGGATTAACCGCCGTACCGTTCACACGGGTCTCGAAATGCAGGTGATTTCCGGTAGACCAGCCGGTGGAGCCAACATAGCCTATAACGTCGCCCTTGTTTACCTGCTGACCTACCACCACGTTCACCGCGCTGCAATGCGCGTAAACGGTGGAAAGCCCGCCGCCGTGGTCAACAATGATATAGTTTCCAAAGCCGCCATGGTAGCCGCCGTCGCCGTAAGCAGTGATGACCGTGCCGCCCTGCGCCGCGTAGATATTCTTGCCGCCGATACCTGCGTTGCCGACGTCAATGCCGTAGTGATTGCCGCCGCGCCATGCGTCATAGCCGAAATAGGTGGTGATGTACTGCAAATTGCTGTCCAACGGCCAACGGAAACCGTCCGAGCTGTAAACCACCTCATTGCCGTTGTTTTGCGCCTGCTTTTCGCGAATGAGTTCGGCAATGGCGGTGTTTATCGCTTCAACGTCCTCGTTGGAGGCGTTTATCTCGCTGCGTATCTGGGACATCTGGTTTTTGAGCGACTCGTTGTTGTAGCTTAGGTCGTACAGGTCGCTGGTGCGCTCGCTGGCTCTCTGCTGCACCTCAGACTTCTTGTCCTCCAACTTGCTCAACTCGCCTTCAAGCTCCGCCTTTTTGTCAAGAAGCTCCGCCTTCTCCGTGTTGAGGTCAACGATATCCTGCTCCAGTCCGGCGATAAGCTCCTCCAGATTGTGGATATCGTCCAGCAGACCGTTCATGAAATCAAGATTCTGGCTGCTGATATTCTGCACAACGTCAACGTATGTAAAGAAATTGTACCAGTCGTCCGAGCCTTCCAGTATAGGCACCGTGTCGGAGGTGTCGTTCATATACAGCGCCCTGATGAGCTTAGCAAACTTTTTGAGGTTTTCCTTGTTCTGCAATTCCAGCGAAGCGATCTCGTCCTGTTTCTGGACTATATCGTCTTCCATTTCTGCGATATTCTGCTCAATGTCCGCGATCTCCGCTTCCTTGACGGATATCTTCTCCTGCTGGGTAGTTATAAGCTGACCGTAGGTGCTTATCTCGTTGTTGATACCCTCTATCTGCTGCTGGATAAGATCCATCTGGGCTTCGTTCTCTTCAACGCTGTCGCTTAGATTGCCTATCTGCTGCTCGCGCTTCTCGTTGTCCTGCTTTATCTTCTCCGCTTTCTGTTCGAGCGCGGCGATCTCCTGGTCGTAGTCCTTCACGTCCGCGAAAGCCCCGCCGCCAAGCACCGGTACCGCCGCGACCGTCAGTGCAGTCAACGCCGCACAGGCACTGTGCAGAAACCTCTGTCTTAATTTTCTGTTCCCCATAATATGTCCCCTCTGATATTGCCAATAATATTGCTGTTCTGCCTTAATCCGGGATGATCTCGAAATCATATTCCGTGAAATCATACACCGTCATATCTCCTGCCCCGGTGAGTACTGTACCGTCCTTCATGCTGATACCCGGCTTCCATTCGTAGGTGTTCCCGTCGCTGTCCGTTATCTCAACCAGCGTGTCCGGCATGATATCGCTGCGGTTGCATTTCAGCAGGAACGGTGCGCCGTCATCACAGTTGAGAATGGCCTCGCCCTTTTCGCCGGCAAAATCGTTCTCCTCGGTCATATCCCAGGTGTACACGATCGCCTTGCAGCCTCCGCCGGGAATCACCAGAAACAGATCCATTCCGCCGTCCGAGGACGCAATGTGGTCGTCCGGTATATCGCCGATGGAAAAGAACATCTCCGCGTACTCGCTGGCAAGGAACTTCTCCCTGCACGCCTGCTTGTCTGATTCCGGTTCGATAAACCCGATGTACGCTGTCCCGCACATACTTCCGGACGCCGCTGTTTCCTGCGTTTCCTCCGGCTGGACGGTCTGGGCTTCTGCCGCTGCCACAGCTGTATCAGACGAGGTGCTGTCCGCTGTGGACTGCGCCGGTGCAGCCGCTGCGCTGCTCTCCTGCGCCGGGGCGTTGTTCCCCGAGCAGCCCGCAAGAGTTATCGCCGCCAGCAGTGAACACAGTGCTGCATTGTATCTGATGTTTTTCTTCATTTTTCCACTCCCTTTGTGGTAAATACACCATTATTATACAACATATCCCCTCATACTGTCAAGCGCCACATACTGGAAAACCGCCGTTTTCATTGATTTTTCACCTATCAAAACCTGTCCACATAGGATATGTGTGCGGATTTTCAAGCATTTTTAACGCAGTCTGCGGCAAAATTCGCCGAAAAGACGTACGTATACGCCTATGTGGACAGGTTATAAACACTGACGGAATTTTCCGCGCAGGGTCGCATTACTTCCGGCAGATAGTTCGGGTGGTGCTGCCGTCCTTGTTCTTGATGACCTGTATCTGCATATTTCTGAAGTACTCCTGGATCCCCTCGACATGCGTGATTATGCCAACAGTACGGTCGTTTTCCCGCAGCTGCTCTATCACCGCCAGTGCCTCGTCGAACACGTCCCGGCTAAGGGTGCTGAAGCCCTCGTCAATGAGCAGCATATCCGCGCTTCTTCCTGCACCGCGCCTCAGGGTGTAGTCCGACAGCCCTATCGCCAACGCAAAGGACGCCAGGAACCGCTCGCCGCCTGACATGGTAGAAACGTCCCGGCGGGCGGCGCTGCCTGAATTGTTGTCGATTATGTCGATATCAAGCCCCGCCGCAGAGTTGGCGCGCATTCCCTCCTCACGCAGCGCGAAGCGGTATCTTCCGCCGCTAAGGGTAACAAGCCGCTTGTTCGCTTCCTCAAGCACCCCGGCGAACATTCTCATCTGGATAAAGGTCTCAAAGGAGATCCTCGATTCGCCGCTTCCGTTTATCACCCTGTCCAGTTTTGTAAGGGTCTTCTGCGTGTTGGACAGCTGCACGGCGCTGCGGATCATGCCATCCACATTGTCCTTAGCGGCAGAAAGTCCGGTGATACGCGCCGTCAGCTGCTTTATCTGCGAACTGATAACGCTCTGCTCCGCTTTCAGTCCGCGTTCCTTCTCGTCGAACTGCGAAATATCCAGAAGCTCCCGGTTTTCCGGCAAAGCCTTGCCGCGTTCTTCGAGGGTTGCTGCTGCGGCGGTCTGGCGCTCGTTATAGTCCGCTATCTCCTTTTCAAGGCTGCTGCGCTGCTGCTTGTCCGCGAGGTACTGCCGCAGCTCCTGCTCACCGCCGAAGCCGCAGGTTCTGAGCTTTTCTTCCAGCGCCGACTGTGCCTTATCCAGCCCGACGGCACTGTCCGCCAGAGTTTTTTTCAGCTGCTCCAGCCGCGCGGCTGCGGACGCCGCTTCCTTTTCTGCGCGGGCGAGGGCTTCTGCCGCAGTCTGCCGGGTGCTTTCTATCTCTGCGGCACGCGCCCGCTTGCCTGATATCTCCTGCGTGAGCTGCGCGGCGGTGCGCCCCTCCAGCCCCTGGCGGTTAAACTCCGCCTCCTTGACCTTTGCGGCAATGGCGCTGTTCAGCGCGGATATCTCGTTCGCGATGTCCTGCTGCTCCTGCACCAGTTCGCCCAGCCGCTTTTCCTCCTGTTCCAGCCGTGCGGAAAGCTCCGGCAGCCTGTTCTCGGCGGCAACGCAGTCATCAAGCGCCATCTTCAGCGCTTTTTCGCTGTCGATGAGCTGCTGTGACTTCTCCCGAACCGCTTCAGCCGCCCCGGACTGCGGTATCTCTCCGCCGATGACCTCTGCGTACTCCCGCGCCGCCGCTTCCCGCGACGACTCCAGCTGCCCGGATATCCCGGAAAGAGCCTTGTCCGCCGCGGACCTTGCTTTCTGCGCGGCATTCAGCGCCTTCTCGGACTTTTTGAGGTCGGCTTCCGTGGGAATATTCTCCGCCCACGGCGCAGGAAACGGGTGCTCCGTCGAGCCGCACACCGGGCAGGCTACGCCTGTTTCCAGCTTCTTCGCAAGACGCGCCGCTTCTCCCGCGAAATACCGCAGATTAAGCTGCTCGTTGTCAGACTGCGCCTTATCCAGTACAGTCTGCGTTGATTCACAGTCCTTTGCCGCCGCCTGATGTTCCTCGGCAAGCCTGTCCAGCGCTTCAAGGTCTTTCAGCAGCTGCTCCGCGTGCTTCATGCTGGCTGCTGCGGCGTTGAGCTGCGATTCTGCGCCGCCGCGCTGCGCCGCGAGTGTACGGCATTCGTTCGTCTGCTGTGTCAGCAGCTTTATCTGGTCGGAGCAGGTCTGCTGCGCCGCCTGATTTCCGGTGAGCCGCTCCTGCTTCTCCGACATTGACGCTTCCAGACGCTTTACCTCACGCTCGGATTCCTGCGCCTTTCTGCAACGCTCCAGAAGCTCCGCCAGCTGCGGCAGCTCCCCGGTTATCCCCTTCAGCTCGCCGTCCAGCTGCTTTGCTTCCTCGTCCGCTTTTCTGGCTTCAGCTAAAGCCCCGGCGGTCTGCTTCTCGCGAAGCTCCGCTGCCACCGCCTCTGCCTGTGCAGACTTATGCTGCGCCGCCGCATTGTCCCTGCCGGAAAGCTCCGGGCGGGCTTCTTCGGCGCGTTTCTGCCGTTCCAGTATCTCCCGCTTCCCGCTGTATATCTCACTCTGTAAGTCCAGCTTCTCTTTCTCGGATTTTGCAGCCGCGTACAGTTCCAGTGCCTTGTTCTGCTCCTGCGCCTCGCTCCTGAGGCGGCTGTTCTGTATCAGCTCTGCGGTCAGGTCCTCGCCGGACTGCTCCGCACTGCGCTGCTCTTCTGCGGCTTTGGCGATAAGCTCCGCCAGCTCCCTCGACTTGTCCTCCGCCCCGGACAGAGGGAACTGCTGCTCCTCCGGAAACACCGCCTGCACCGCCGCGGAATACCGCTTCGACAGGTCCTCCAGCTGGCGGTTCACGGACTTGCTCCATTCTTTAACAACGTCCGCGTAATTCTGATAGAGGTGCGTGCTGAATATCCGCCGCAGAGTGTCCTGCCGCTCGCTGGTTTTCGCGGTCAGGAACTTGTCGAACTCGCCCTGCGGCAGTACCGATACCCGCAGGAATGACTCCCGGTCGAACCCGGTTATCTCCGCCACCGTCTGCTTGACGTTCTTTTTCTGCACCGTCCCGTCCGGCAGGTACAGCACCGCCGAAGCCGTTCCGGAAGCACTCTCGCCGGGTCTTTTAAGCTCCGGGGTCTGACGGCGCACAGTGTAGTCCTGCCCACGCACCGAGAACGTCACCTCCGCGTAGCTCTCCGCCTTTTTCCCAGCGTCCTGGTTGCGCAGTGTATCCCCCCGCCGCAGGCTGCCGCTGGGCTGCCCGTACAGTGCGAAGCACACCGCGTCAAAGATGGTGGTCTTGCCCGCTCCGGTGTCGCCTGCAATCAGGAATACCTCGTTCGCGAACTGCGTGAAATCTATTACCTCTTTGCCCTTGTATGGTCCAAATGCCGACATCTCAAGCCGCTTAATTATCATCTTCGTCACCTCCCGCCGAATTTCCGTCAAGCTCCGGCTGCTGCTGCATAAGCTCGCTTATCCTGCCGCCGGAGAACGCCCTCTCGGTCAGCTCAAAAATGTACTCTGCGCTTTTCATAAGCTCCGGCTCCGGGTCGCTGCCGGTCACTTTGCGGCAGAACCGCTCGAATTCCCCACCGAAACTCCATCCGTCCTCGTCAAAGCCCTCCTCGTCGGTTTCCTCGCCGCCGTTTTCGCTGTGGTATTTCAGCGACAGCAGGTTCACGAATTTCGTGCGCAGCTGCTGCGCAACTCCCACCACGCCGTCAAACCCGCTGACGGTGATGTAACAGTAATCATCGGTCGCCGTGTATTCCTCCGACATCAGCCGCTCAAAGCTGTCCTCAATTATCCTGAACGCGTGCAGCGGCCGTATCTCCCGGTGCTGCACCTCACAGCTGCCGTCCGGCTGTACGTCCACGATATCCACGTATTTCTGCGGATTTTTCGCCTCCGACCCGGAATAGCAAACCGGCGAACCGCAATACCGCGCCCTCTCGCCGACATCAGCCGGGGTGTGGATATGCCCCAGCGCAGTGTAGGCGAACCCGCTGAACACGCTGCCCCGAACGCACTGCTGCGCCCCAAGCAGCCCCTCGCCGGACTCGGACGCCGCCTGGTGCGCCACTAGTACACACGGCCGCTCTCCGGGAAGCCCGGCGCGGCGCAGTACCAGCTCCACCGCCGCGGTCATGTCCGGAATATCATCGTCCGGGTATGCGGTGCGAACGTCCGGCAGCGCCACAAACGGCAGCATAGCAATATCGAAATCCCCCAGCCGTTCCACACGCACCGGGCTTTCCGCCGAGAACTCCCTCGCGATGTAAATGCCCAGCTGCGACAGAAGCTGCTCATTCGCCGCGACTCTGCGTGCGCTGTCGTGGTTTCCGCTGGTACAGTACACCTTCAGCCCAAGTCCGGCAGCGGTGTTGAGGATCCTGCCGAACATCTCCTCAGCGTCCGCCGAGGGCAGGCTCTTGTCGTAAATATCCCCGGCGATGACGAGCGCCTCGATTGGCTTGTCCGGTGCTTCTTCGGCGGCTTCGCGGTATATCCTGCCAAAAATCTCCGAAAAAAGCGCATGTTCGATGTCGGCGGACAGGTCCGTTTCGTTCAGCCTTTTCCCGAGGTGCAGGTCAGCTATATGAATAAATCTCATGACATTCTCCTGTTATGTTTCATTTTCCGGCGGCAGACGACCGCCCACCGCAAGTAAATTTTAGCACATCTTAAAAGGAAATTCAAGAGTTTTTAAGGAAAACACTTCCGCAATTGTCAAACAGGGTTGATTTTTCTTCCGACTTATGCTATACTATTAATAATTATTGTGCTGCTTTTGGGCGAAAAAAGCAGGAAAATGTCCTGTTTCGGTAAAAATAAACAAAAAATTTCTTTGTTTCTATCAATAATCAATGATTTTTAATTATTGACAGATTTTGAATTAAAGGTTATTATATTATTGCAAAGAAAAATACCCGAAGGTATTTTTTGCAAATTTACAAACATTGGCAAACGGCAGTTTCCTGCGTTTTTTCAGAATTCATCAAAACAAACGCAGCCCTGCCAAGAGGAAAGGAAGAAACTAAAATGAAGAATGTTTGGAAGAAGGTTGCAGCCGTATGCGTAGCTGCAGCTATGGCAGTTCCCTTCACAGGCTGCTCCAGCAGCAATGGCTCCGCAGACGGCAACGCTGAAGGCGGCGTACTGAAGATCGGCGGTATCGGCCCTGTTACCGGCGGCGCAGCTCTTTACGGTATCGCTGTAAAGAACGCAGCTGAGCTTGCTGTAAAGGAGATCAACGAGAACGGCGGCATCAACGGTATGCAGGTAGAGTTCAAGTTCGAGGACGACGTTCACGACGCAGAAAAGTCCGTAAACGCTTACAACTCCCTCAAGGACTGGGGTATGCAGATCCTGATGGGTACCGTAACCTCCACACCCTGCCAGGCAGTTGTTGAGGAGTCCCACAACGACAACATGTTCCAGCTGACCCCCTCCGGCTCTGCTGTTGAGTCCATCAAGTACGACAACGCATTCAGAGTATGCTTCTCCGACCCGAACCAGGGTATCGCTTCTGCGCAGTACATCGGCAGCAACGGTATCGCTTCCAAGGTCGCTGTAATCTACAACAGCTCTGACGTATACTCCACCGGTATCTACGAGAAGTTCGCTGAGGAAGCTGAGAACCAGCCCTTCGAGATCGTTGCTGCTGAAGCATTCACCGACGACTCCAAGTCCGACTTCAGCGTACAGATCACCAAGGCTAAGGACGCTGGCGCTGAGCTGGTATTCCTGCCCATCTACTTCCAGGAGGCTTCCCTGATACTCCAGCAGGCTAACTCCCTCGGCTTTGCTCCGAAGTACTTCGGCTGCGATGGTCTGGACGGTCTGCTCGATGTTGAGAACTTCGACATCTCCCTCTCCGAAGGCGTAATGCTGCTGACTCCGTTCGCTGCTGACGCTACCGACGACGCTACCGTTTCCTTCGTAAACGCTTATACCGCAGCTTACGGCGATACTCCTATCCAGTTCGCTGCTGACGCGTACGACGCTATGTACATCATCAAGGCTGCTGCCGAGAAGGCTAACATCACAGCTAACATGTCCGTAAGCGAAATGGGCGACGCTCTGAAGGCTGCTATGACCGAGATCACCGTTGACGGTCTGACCGGTTCCGGCATCACATGGGACGCAGCAGGCGAGCCTACCAAGGAGCCGAAGGCTGTAAAGATCGTTATTACTGAAGCAGAGGACGGCACCAAGACCGGCGCTTACGCTGCAATGTAATTGTTTTCGTCTGAACGGAAAATGATCAACTAAAAGCATACCGCCGACACGAGATCAATGTTGTTCCCGTGCCGGCGGTTGTGTGGTTGATTAAGGGTGTTTCTCACCGCAAAAAACAATGGCTTTTTCTGATAATTACTGATAAGCCCACAGGAAAAATGCCGGTTTATCAGTGGTTATCAAAATGCCGCTCAACCAAAAGAACAAAAAAGGAAGGAATAGCGTATGACCTTTTTGAACTACCTGATCAACGGACTTAGCCTTGGCAGCGTTTATGCTATCATCGCACTGGGCTACACCATGGTTTACGGCATTGCGAAAATGCTGAACTTCGCCCACGGCGACGTCATCATGGTGGGCGCGTACATAATCTTTAACTGCATGACTGCGTTAAACATTCCCCCGATACTGTCCGTCATTATCTCTATGGTACTTTGTACCGTGCTGGGCATTGTCATTGAAAGAGTGGCATACCGCCCGCTCAGAAACGCTTCCTCCTCCCTTGCGGTGCTTATCACGGCGATAGGCGTGAGCTACCTGCTCCAGAACCTCGCGCTGCTGATATTCTCTGCTGATACAAAATCCTTCAGCTCTGTGGTTTCAATCGACCCGATAAAGCTGTTCGATGGTCAGCTCACCATCTCCGGCGAGGCTATCGTCACCATCGCGGCATGTATCGTCATTATGATAGGTCTTACCCTCTTTGTAAACAAGACCAGAGCCGGACAGGCTATGCAGGCGGTTTCCGAGGACAGAGGCGCGGCGCAGCTCATGGGTATCAACGTGAACGGCACGATAGCCCTTACCTTTGCGATAGGCTCGGCGCTTGCCGCAGTTGCTGGCGCGCTGATGTGCTCCACCTACACTAACCTCACCCCCTACACCGGTACAATGCCGGGTATCAAGGCATTCGTTGCAGCGGTATTCGGCGGTATCGGCTCTATCCCCGGCGCAATGATAGGCGGTCTGCTTATCGGCATAATCGAGATACTCGGCAAGGCATACATATCCTCCCAGATGGCGGACGCTATCGTGTTCGCGGTGCTGATCGTGGTGCTTCTTGTAAAGCCCACCGGCATTCTCGGCAAGAACATTCAGGAAAAGGTATAAGGAGGGTCGCTGTATGAGTAAACTGAATATCTCCAAAACCACCAAAAACAATTTCATCAACTACGGAATAGTAATCGTACTGGCGGCGCTGATGATGATACTTGACGGAGCAGGCGTGCTTTCCAGCTCAATGCGCGGCTTCCTGGTACCGATGTGCATTTACATCGTCATGGCGATTTCGCTGAACCTCGTTGTCGGTATCCTCGGCGAACTGAGCCTTGGTCATGCGGGCTTTATGTGTATCGGTGCGTACACCAGTGCGGTGTTCTCAAAATGCATGGAGCAGACCATCACTGTCGCTCCCCTCAGATTCACCATCGCGATACTTATCGGCGCGGCTTGCGCGGCTATCTTCGGCGTGCTTATCGGTATCCCGGTGCTTCGTCTGAAGGGCGACTACCTCGCGATAGTAACGCTGGCGTTCGGAGAGATAATCAAGAATATCTGCAACGTTATCAATCTCGGCGTAGACTCAGCAGGAATGCACATTTCCTTCGACAAGGCTTCCGACCTAAACCTCGCGGAAGATGGTCAGATAATCATTAAAGGCGCACAGGGTATTTCCGGAACACCAAAGGACAGCACGTTCCTGGTGGGCGTTATTCTGGTTCTCATCACGCTGTTTGTAATCCAGAACCTCGTCAACTCCCGTACAGGCCGCGCGATAATGTCCATTCGTGACAACCGTATCGCGGCGCAGTCCATCGGTATCGACGTGACAAAGTTCAAGCTGATGGTGTTCACCCTCTCCGCGGCATTCGCGGGAGCTGCCGGAGCGCTCTACGCCCACAACTACGCAACTCTTACCGCCACCGGCGACAAGTTCAATTACAACGCGTCCATCATGATCCTGGTTTACGTTGTTCTCGGCGGAATAGGCAACATCAGAGGTTCAATGATCGCGACCATAATCCTGTATATCCTGCCCGAGAAGCTTAGATTTATGAAGGATTACAGAATGCTGGTTTACGCGATAGTACTGATACTGGTAATGCTGTACAACTGGAGCCCGAAGATGCAGGAATACAGAGAGGTGCTCCGCCTGAAGTTCAAGGCGAAATTCGGAAAGCTGAGTAAGGAGGAAAGCATAACATGAGTGAAAATATGCTTGAAGTAACTAATTTAAGTATCTCCTTCGGCGGACTGAGAGCAGTTGACGGACTGAACATGAAGATACGCAAGGGTCAGCTTTACGGTCTGATAGGTCCTAACGGTGCGGGAAAAACCACGGTATTCAATATGCTGACCGGAGTTTATAAGCCCACCAGCGGAAGTATCCTGCTTGACGGCGAGAATATCACCGGAAAGCCCTCTATTGCGATAAACCG
>JBJFGA010000062.1:0-4989 GCA_051892275.1 Oscillospiraceae bacterium
ACGCGCATCACATATTCGAATGAACTGCTCTCCAATTGTTAGACACATTTAACAAACTCCGTCAGCAGGCTGTCGTCGCTGTCGGGCTTCAGTTCTGTGTTTCCGCTTCGGATAAGCCCCATTTTCAGGTGGTCTATGGACAAATACGGATATCCGTACTTTTCAAGCAGCCGCTGTGCCGCCGCCGTCTTGCCGGTGTGAGATGCTCCTGCTATCAGGACTATCATTCGTGAACCTCCATGAAAAATACAGCGGCTTCTGACATGTTATCAAAAGCCGCTCAATAATAATTACCGAAATACTACTCCAAAAAATCACTCGGCGAGGAGCTTCTCCGCACTTGCCAGCTTGACGCATACGCAGAATATCTCCATAGCCTGACGCAGCTCGTCAACAGACGGGAATGTCGGTGCTATTCTGATATTGCTGTCCTTGGGGTCATTGCCGTAAGGATATGTAGCGCCGGCACCGGTCATTACAACGCCTGCTTCCTTCGCGAGGGATACTATCCTCTTCGCACAGCCGGGAAGTGAGTCGAAGGAAATGAAGTAGCCGCCCCTGGGGTTCTTCCACTTGCCAATGCCGTGGGGAGCGATCTCCTTGTCCAGCATGTACAGCACAACATCAAACTTCGGGCGGATAATAGCCGCATGGTGCTTCATGTGGTCGGTTATGCTCTCGAAGTTCTTGAAGTACTTTGCGTGGCGCAGTTGGTTGAGCTTGTCGAAGCCGATGGTCTGATAGGTCATCTGGCTCTTGATGAAGTCGATGTTCTCCTTGCTTGTAGCAATTACCGCCAGACCGCCGCCCGGGAAGGATATCTTCGATGTGGAGGTGAACTCCAGAACCATGTTCGGGTTTCCTGCCTTAGCGCACTCGTCGATGATGTTCAGCAGAGTGTCGTGCTCGTCGGACAGGTGATGTACGCAGTATGCGTTGTCCCAGAAGATACGGAAGTCCTTAGCCTTGGGCTTGAGGTTAGCGATGCGCTTTACAACCGCGTCAGAGTAGGTGATACCGGTGGGGTTGGAGTACATCGGAACGCACCAGATACCCTTTATCTCCTCGTCCTCGGCGATAAGCTTCTCAACGACGTCCATATCAGGTCCGTCCTCCAGGTAGTCAACGGTTATCATCTCGATACCAAGCGCCTGGCAGATAGCGAAATGTCTGTCATATCCCGGTGCGGGGCAGAGGAACTTAACGTGGTCGTATTTGCACCACGGCTTTTCGCTGCCGAGAACGCCCAGCTGCATCGCGCGGATTATGGTATCGTACATCAGCTGTAAGCTGGAATTGCCGCCTACGATAAGCTGGTCAGCGTTTACGTCCAGCATCTCCATAAACAGCTGCTTAGCCTCGGGAATACCGTCCAGAACGCCGTAGTTGCGGCAGTCGATGCCGTTGCTGGACTTATAGTCACCATCAAGGCAGTGCAGCAGCATGTCCAGCGATAGATTAAGCTGCTCCGGTGCAGGCTTACCTCTGGACATGTCCAGTTTAAGACCCTTTGCCTTGAATTCCTCATACTGCTTCAGCGCCGCGTCTTTTTCCGCCTGAAGCTGTTCCCTGCTCATCTCTGAATAAAGCATTGTTTTTCCCTCTCAATTTGAATTATGATTATGTATATGCTGCGACAGCGCAGCCACTTATGCCCTTATTATAACATAGTATTATTTTTTTTGCAAGCCCTTTTTACTAATCCTGCAAAAAATCTGCGGCGTATCTCAACGCCGCAGATTTGTAATTATTTACTTGCAGAAAAATCCGGTATCTCCAGACCCTTTTCCCTGACCAGCATACTAAGATAGCGGCGCTGGTTGTACAGCTCGATTATGTTGTTTATTCTTCTGCGGACGAACCTTATGTTGAACGGCTTTGCGATAACGTCCGCTGCTCCGAGATCGTAAGCCCTAGACAGCGACTTGTCGGAGGTATCCGCACTGATGATGAACACAGGGATATCATCTATGTACTTATGCTCGACGAGATATTCCAGAACGCCGAACCCGTCCATGACCGGCATCATAATGTCCAGAAGCACAGCGCAAAGCTTGTCCTTGTTCTTCTCGTATTCCTCAATAGCGGCTTTACCGTTTTCCGCCTCGATCGTCTGGCGGTCGCTGAAGGTGTCGCTCAGCATGAGCCGGTTGAACTCAAAATCGTCTACAATCAGCAGAGTGTTGCGTTCCTCCATGTAGTTTAATCCCCCTCCGTTTTCCACGGTGATCATTCTTTTTTATTATTATATAATATCCCAAGGAAAAAGTCAATAGAGGATTTTACAAGACATACCAGTATTTTGGGTGTTTTTTTAGACCTTTTGCGAAGAAATCGCCAGCGCCGTTACAGCTGGTAAATCAATCCTCCGCACCGTAAACTATCTGCTTTATCATTCTGAGAGGACGCCCGCCCAGACCGCCGCAGCGCTGTATGAAGTACAGGAAAGTATACCCCTCCGACGGATCGTTGGCGAAGAAGCAGCCCAGCCAGCCGTCCCAGCCGTACTCACCAGGGTGGGTGGAGATACCCGCGCCGTCCGCCGGAGCGACATGCATGAGATTTCCGTAGCCGCAGCCCTTGTGCTGCTCCCAGTTGAACGTCCGAAGCTGCTCCGCCGACAGCTGGTTGGAGGTCAGATATCTCACCGCGTTGCGGCTGAGTATCCTCCTGCCGTTGTACACGCCCTCGTTCAGCAGCATTTCAGCGAATGCAGCGTAGTCGTCCATGGTCGAGCATAAGCCCGCTCCCCCGGACTGGAACTCCGGCGGCTTTCTGCAAAGGTATGTAAGTCCTAAATGCTGCCACATGCAGGGAACGAGTTTCCCGTCCTTCTCCTCGTAATTCTCTGCGAAACGGTTCAGCTTCTCCTCCGGCACCCAGAAATCGGTGTCCTTCATTCCCAGCGGCTCAAACAGCTCTTCCCGCAGGAAATCCCCGAACTTCTTCCCGGAAACCACCTCGATGACTGCGCCCAGCACGTCCGCAGAAGTACCGTACATCCACCGGTCGCCGGGCTGGAACGCCAGCGGCTGCTGCCCGATAAGGTTCGCATAGCCCAAAGTATCGGTGGGCTTACCCTCAGCGACTTCACCGGCTATTTTATCGTATAAATCCTGCATGACATTGCCCGCCGCAAAGCCCCTGTCGGGATAGCACAGCCCGGAGGTCATGTCCAGCAGGTCTTTTATACAGACCTCGTTTTGTACCGGCTCGGTGCTGCCGTCATCGTTCATCACAGTCTGGTTCTTAAAGCCGGGAATAAACCAGCTCACCTTGTCAGAAAGGTCAAGCTGACCCCGGTCGAGAAGTATCATCGCCGCAGCCGCGGTTATCGGCTTTGTCATAGAGTACAAACGGACTATCGTGTCGTTGCTCCACTTTATGCCACGGGCTTCGTCCGCCATTCCCACATTCGTGCGGTAAATGGGTCTGCCGTTTTTCAGGACGCAGGCGGAGCAGCCCTTTACCTGCCCGGTTTCAACCTGTGAACGCAGCATGTCTGAAATTCGTTCCAGCTTTACAAGGTTCATTGTATCTACCTCACTTTATTTTTCTCGCTTCGCAGTAGAATCTCTTGTCGTGGGCATGTCCCATTGAGAAGGTCTTTCTCGGGAGCGCGCCGTCCTTTATTACCGTAGGGAACAGCTCTGCCTTGGTCATAGACGGAAGCAGGAAGCCAATGCTGCCCGGTGCGGAAGAAAGGCTCTCCACAACGTCCTCGCCGTGAATATAGTCTATCTTTCCGGCATTCTCCGCAAGCCAGCCGTCAAGGAACTGCTGTAAGCTGCCCACCGTGAGGTTCGCTGTGGGATTTGCGATGGTGTACTGCTTCTTCTTGCCGTTCAGCAGCACAGTGAAGCTCTGCCCGTCTGTGCCCTCGGCAAGTCCCAGCGCCGCAGTCATGTCCGCCATAAGCTTCTCGGTATCGGTTTCGGTGATGACTCTGTGGATAGCCTCAAATTCCAGCGCTTCGCTGTGCAGATTCACCACCTCGGCGAGCGCGTACCGCGCCAGCGCCGCCTCGGGAGCGCCCTCGCGCTTCTTCTGCTCATAGCACTCCTTAGCGGTGGCAAGGGAGTGGTTGCCGTCGCCCATAGCGTACAGCAGCACTTCCTCGCCAGAAAGCCCGTAACGCGAATTGAAATCCTCCTTGTCCGCCAGCTTGTCCAGCGCCGAGAATACCTCCTGCGCCGCCGCGCCGTCCACCAGCCAGCCATCAAGATGTCCGCCGTTCTGCATGAGGTCGAAGTCATACAGCTTTTTCAGAGTGTCGCGCTTTGCTTCAAGCGGCTCGATAACTGTTCGCTTAACGTCGTCAATCAGTATCATTATGTGCGGTAATTCCAGCGCAGCGTCCTTGCGTATCTTAACGCGGGGCGGTATTCTGGACGCAACGGTGGCTTCGGTGGCGCGCACCTGCGACTTGCTGCCCTTGTTGTAGTCGTACTGTTCAAGGTCGATTGCGCCCACCAGTCCGGTGCGTACCTTTCCGTCAGCCTGTGTGCGGCGGGTCAGCACCAGCGCGGACTTGTATTCCTCAAACAGACCGCTGCCGAGGTACTCCTGCATAGTCCCGTTTATCTTCGCGATTCGCTGCTCCGCGCTGCCGTCCTCAAGGTAAACCTCCGGGAGGATAAGGTTCAGTGCCGAGGGGGCGCTGCCCGCTATTTCGGCGGTCTTAGCCCAGTATTCCGGCTCGCTGGTGTACTGGTCGCACGCCACTACCGACCACTTTGTCATGCCATCGCTGTCAAGCTTCGGCAGGAGTATATCCGCTGATGTAAATGCTGTCATTGCTGTAATTCCTTTCTATGTATCCGCCCGGGGCGGGATTATTCAAGTATTATTATAGCATAAATTGCAGGGCTTGGCAACCGGTTTTTCGGGCGGCGCTAAAAAATACCACATGTTCTTCAGCTTGTCGAAAAACTCTATCGCGAAGCGAAATGGTTTTCGCTTCCTTTTGACACAAAAGGAAGCGGGGTG
>JBJFGA010000063.1:0-4968 GCA_051892275.1 Oscillospiraceae bacterium
CGCGGCTGCCCTGAGTGCTTTTGTAATTCTTCCAGTTTATATCAATGTAGCCGTACCCATTTTCTTTTTGTTCGGTTTCATAGTTCTTGACTATTTCCGACGCATATTTCTTGAGATCAACGGATTCATTTATGCTTTTTAGTTCCACAAGTTCTTTTAGTCTTGTATAGTTGTCGAGGCACAAATGAAGTGTGCATACTAAGTATGATGTGATCGCTTTTAGAACATTATTGGGTGTGCAGGTGAAACTACCATGAGACAGTTGATTTCTGTAAAGATATGAAAGCAGGAAATGATATAACTTTCGGTCTTCGTTAGGTTTACCGCGATTTTTGATATATTTTTCAGCGTCGGCGTCACTGTCGATACTACTGAGTCTGAAATCAAAATCCACAACGCCGAAAAACTCTTTATATAAATTCGCAAGCATCCAGGTAAGCGACCGATCATCAGGATACAGCTTTTGAGGAGGAGTATCGCTGTATCCGGGTCTAAGGATCTCAGCAAGTCTTTTCATGAATTTTTCAATATCATCAAATGATTTTATTCTGGTGATCTGATCCTGAACGCTTGCGTCCATATCGTTGAGTGAGTTTTCAAACGTATTATCGAGTTCTGAATAAAAACCCAGCGCTTCGATAGCTTTATCAAGCTTTATCCGAGGAAAATCCTTGTCTTCGATATATTGTCTGATCCATTCAATAGTCTTTTCTTTCATAGATTAGCTCCTCCCCCAAATGCGATGTGTGAGAAAATGAGAATATACCGGCATTATTCGACAATATCATAATAGCATATTTGTGAATGAAAGTCAAGCATACCGGTGATCGCATACAATTATCCGAGGTCGCTTTATTATTGATTTTGTACAACATTCGATGGCTATATTCTTTGGAAGCGCTGAATAAATCTGCGCACAGGATTTACTCAGTGTTTCCAAAACAAAAATTCACCATCATGCCCGTAGGCTCGATGGTGAATTTTTTCTGGAAAGAAATTTGTTATCGTTCAGTAGAATGCTTCTCAAAGAACAGTTGTATCTCAGCTCCATTTCCGACTGAGCCAATCGCACGGATATAACCACCGTGACGTTTCATAATTCGTGCAGACAGGGCAAGCCCGATTCCTGTGCCTTCAAATTCCTCGTCATCATGAAGCCGCTGAAAAACCTGAAATAGCTTATCAGCATACGCCATATCAAATCCTACTCCATTATCTTTTATGGAAATAACGCTGTAATGGTTATCGGGTAATGCTTTTATGACAATTTCTGCCTGTTCTTTCTGTCTGGTGAATTATACGGCATTCGAAAGAACGTTTTTCAGCAGCATTCCGATAAGCACCTCGTCCCCCATAACCGCTGGCAGTTCTTCGCATTGCAAGGATATCTTATTATCCGAATGACTGAGCCTAATTTTTGCTAAATGCCGGTCATGTAAATCGTTATATCTGAATATGTGTTTCCCAAGGTCAATACAGCGGCTTACGAACCACTTGTATACCTCAAACGACCACTTATCAAAAATCTGTTGAAATGATTCGCTGAAGCTGATATAATGATGTCAGGACAGGAGGTGAGGCAGGTGGATATTGAGATAAAGCTCGACCCGGAATATAAGCTGCCAAAGGTGATAGTACTGACCGACAGTGTCACGGACGAAGTAAACGCGATAGTATCAAAGCTGTCCGAGGACACGCCAAGGATAATCGCAGGATTCCGTGACGATATGCTAAGGATCATAGAACCGGACGAGATCAAAAGGGTCTATTCAAGCGGCGGAAAGGTTTACGCCGAAACAGACGATGGAGAATATACTCTCCGGCAAAGGCTGTACGAAATGGAGGAACGCCTTGATAATTCAAGGTTTGTGCGTATCTCCAACTCGGAAATAATCAATCTGCAAAAGGTCAGATGCTTTGATATGAACCTTGTCGGTACGATATGTGTTTCATTCACCGATTCCGGCACGACTTATGTTTCAAGGCGGTATGTTACAAAAATCAAGAAAATACTGGGTGTGTGAGGTGTCATTATGAAAAAGAAAATCATTGGGAGAACAGTAGTTGGATTTTTTGTCGGTATTGCAATAGGACAGATCATCAGCGTATTGATCTCACTTATTGCGGGCAAAGGCGAGTTTCTGGTGTGCGTTCCGGCATTTACAGAGCTTATTGGGAATGAAGCTGCTGCTGCGGCAGTACAAACGCTTCTCTGCGGCGTTATTGGCATGGGCTATGCGGCGGCTTCGCTGATATGGGAAAGCGAAACCCTGAACATTGCCGCGCAGACCGGGATATGCTTTGGGATCTATGCAGTGACCTTGCTGCCGATCGCTTATTTCACAAACTGGATGGAGCATTCGGTGCTTGGCGTACTTGGGTATATCGGTATATTTGCGGCTTCGTTCGTTGTGGTATGGATGAATCAGTATCTTCTGCTGAGAAGAAGAATAAAGGCTATAAATTCCAAAATGAAGAGCTGAAAACGCTTAATACTAATAACCATTTAACCTCAGGAAATCTTTACAGAAATCCAGCACCGCTATCGTCGTCAAAGAAACTTGAGCGTTTTCCGCGCAGCGGATAATGCGTACATACAGTACGCCTGCGTTTCTTTTCCTAGATATCGGCACTGTCTTTCTGCAAATCTTTTTCTTCGTTCAAACGGTTATTAGTATAACATAGATTTTACAAAGCCGTGCTTTCAGATTTTACCTATATTTGATACAATCAAAATAAAGCAAAATTTGAGAAACGGAGCGAATGATATGAGCAAAAGCGCAGTACTTGAAAAGCAGGTTTATATGAACAGGGAACTGTCATGGCTGAAATTCAACGAAAGGGTGCTTGAAGAAGCGGAAAGCGAGAAAAATCCGCTTTGCGAAAGGCTCTCTTTTGTATCGATATATCAGAGTAATCTCGACGAATTCTTCATGGTTCGGGTTGGTTCGCTGATAGACCAAATGCTTCTTGACAAGAATATCCGTGAAAACAAGACGGAGCTTACCGCTGGCGAGCAGCTTGACGCGGTGCTTGAAAGAGTGCGCGTTCTGAACGAGCGCAAGGACATTCTTTACAGCAGGCTTATGGGCAGGCTGGAGGAGCACAATGTCCGTATTGTGGATTTCCGGAACATCGACCGAAAGGAAAATCAGCGCCTTGAGGAATATTTCAATTCCGAAATAATCCCGTTCCTGTCGCCGGTCATTGTGGGCGACAGACAGCCGTTCCCATTCCTGAAAAACAAGGAGATATACGCCGCAGCAGTCCTTGAAAAGAAAAACGGCAAGAAAAAGGTAGGCATTATCCCCTGCGGAACAAGCGTTATCCCGCGGCTCATCGAGGTCGGAAAAAACAGCGGTACATATATCCTTTCCGAGGAGCTTATTCTGCATTTTGCGCCGTCTGTGTTTAAGGGGTATGTTATCAAATCAAAGTCCCTGCTGCGAGTTACAAGAAATGCAGATATCGACGCTGACGCGCTGTATGACGAAGATCTCGACTACCGTGAATTCATGGCGGACATAATCAGACAGAGAAAGCGGCTTTCGCCGGTGCGTATCGAGCTTTCCCGTGCGCTGGACGATGAAATTGTGGAAAAGCTGTGCAAAAATCTGGATATCGAGCGGAAATATGTGTTCAGAAATATGTCGCCGCTGGATTTGTCGTTCGTGTTCGGTCTTCAGGACTTTCTCCGCCAGAAATCGGAGCTTTTCTATTCCAAAAGAGTACCGCAGAAGTCCTCTCAATTCACCGAAGGCAGACCCATTCTTGACCAGATACGGGAGAGCGACAAATTACTGTGCTACCCATTTGACAGCATAAAGCCGTTTCTGCAAATGCTTCACGAAGCGGCGACGGATAAGGACGTTGTATCCATAAAAATGACCCTGTACAGGGTCGCAAAGAACAGCGAAGTTGTGAACGCGCTTATTGAAGCCGCAGAAAATGGCAAGGATGTGCTCGTCCTTGTTGAACTGAAAGCGCGGTTCGATGAGGAAAACAATATTGAATGGTCGCGGCGGCTTGAAGCGGCGGGCTGTTCGGTCATCTACGGCCTGAACGGCTATAAAGTGCATTCCAAGCTGTGCCTTATCACGAGGAAGAAAGATGGCAACGCGGAATTCTACACCCAGATAGGCACGGGTAATTATAACGAAAAGACTGCGCGTTTGTATACTGATCTGTGTCTTATGACCGCCGACAGTACTATCGGCATGGACGCAAACGCCGTGTTCAATGCACTTGCGTCCGATACCACGGTGCAGGAGTCCGAGGCGCTGCTTGTTGCACCGAACTGCCTGCAGAACCGGGTCATTGAGATGATAGACGAGCAAATCGCCCTTGCGGAAAACGGCGGGGACGCATATATCGGCGTAAAGATAAATTCGCTGACGGATAAGCGGATAATCGACGAGCTTATCAGAGCCTCAAAAGCTGGAGTAAAGATCGAGCTTGCGGTGAGAGGAATATGCTGCCTTATTCCGGGAGTTGCGGAAGAAACAGAGAATATCCGTGTAGTCAGCATTGTGGGGCGCTTCCTTGAACATTCGAGAATATATATTTTCGGCAGGGGCGATGCGGCAAAAGTCTATATCGCTTCGGCAGATTTCATGACGAGAAACACTCTTCGCCGGGTGGAGGTCGCAGCGCCTGTTTACGACAATCGTATCAGGGGGCAGATTTTCTTTATGTTCAGCAAGATAATGGAGGATAACGTTCAGGCACGTGAGCTGAACAACGACGGCAATTATACCCGTGTAGATAACGACAACGAAAAGGTGAACTGTCAGGAGCTGTTTTTTGACAAGGCTTATGAGCAGGCGGCTGGTGACAAATGAATGCGTCGGCTGTATAATTTCATTCGGGATTTACTGAAATGCGGTATCAGATTTAACTCGTTCATGATATAAGGGAACCTCTAAAAACCGGTTTGAAAAGGGAAAATGGGTAGAGTGAACCGAATGC
>JBJFGA010000064.1:0-1401 GCA_051892275.1 Oscillospiraceae bacterium
GTACTACTATGCGCAGGAGGTGAAAGGCGGTGGAATCCGTGGGCAATACTGACAAGCAGTATGACGGTCAGCTGATTGATGAATATCATCGGCTTGTACGCATACGGCAGCTGGCAGTCAAGGAAAATGCGACTGAAACTGTCAAGATGATTGACGATGAAATCAGTTATCTGAAGTTGAAGTTGCAGCCTATCGAGCTGCCAGAATAGTTACATGACCGGGCTGTCTATCTGGGCGACCCGGTCGAACTTATGCCCACAATGTGCTTAAGTCGTTTAGTGGTCGCGATTTTAAACAAGACCACCTCCAAGCTGACGCAGGTCGGCTTTTTTTTACCCTATTACTGGCAAATAATGCCTTAAATGGCAGAAAGAGGTGTTAAAATGCGCAATGTTTGTTTTGCGGCGCTTGTCCGTCAATGGACTGGCGCTACCGGGAGGAGAGCGTCCTTTGCTCTAAGTTCCCACAGAAAGGAGGTGTAATTGTGGGAGCAACATACAGCAGCTATGAACTGCTGGAGGCTGGCGGACTGTTTTTGCCCGAATGGGTAAAAGTCCGCTATGATGGCGAGCTGTTGCCGGTCGAATCCGGCGAATACATCGTCAGCCCTGACGGTGATGTCTGCGTCCGCATGGGCGCTTACTACGTTCCGTTCGACGAGGCAGAAGTCGTTGATGAATGGGGCACAAATATCAGATTCAGCCAGCTTTGTGAGCTTATTGCGGAGCTGGCTTGACTTTTGCAGTAGGGTGCAGTACGGTGTGCGCAATAGTGCAGGCAGGTGTGCATTGAGTTGCAAAGGATTTCCAGTATACTTATTTCAGGAGGTCAAGATGAGCGTTAAAAACGTTTTGGGAGTAAAGACTCCCGGTGAGCTTACCAGATGCGTGCATGGTAGGTTCATCATGCTTACGGCACGCGGAATTTCTGTCAGCGTTTTGCTGACGGACTGGAACAGGCTGGGCATTGAAGCCCTGATTTAACAACATGAGCGCACATAAGTGCAGAAAGGACAACGCATGAAAGGCTACAAAGGATTTGACCACAACTTCTGCTGCCAAGGGAAGCAGTACGCAGAAAATACAGTATTCGAGGAGGAAAATGCTGAACTCTGCCGAAACGGAATGCACTTCTGTGAAAATCCCTTTGACGTACTGGGTTATTATGGGTTTGTTGATGACAATGGCAACATAAATGAATTTGCCGAAGTGGAAGCATTAGGCGATGTGAAAAAGGGTGAAAACAAGTGTTGCACCACCAAGTTGAAAATAGGAGCAAAAATTGGCATAGCAAGGCTTGTTAAGGCATTTGTAGATTTTACTCTTGAACGCTGCTCTGATAAAAAGACGAACACAGGCTACCGCTCCGCTGCAACGAACACAGGCGACTACTCCGCTGCAA
>JBJFGA010000064.1:1501-4957 GCA_051892275.1 Oscillospiraceae bacterium
CTACCGCTCCGCTGCAACGAACACAGGCGACTACTCCGCTGCAACGAACACAGGCGACTACTCCGCTGCAACGAACACAGGCTACCGCTCCGCTGCAACGAACACAGGCAACTACTCCGCTGCGATTGTAAGTGGAGTAGATAGTATTGCTGTAGCAACCGGTTTCGATTCAAAAGCCAAGGGTTCACTGGGCTGCTGGTTGGTATTATCTGAATGGAAAGATGATGAAGAAGGCAATACACATCTGTCCGAGGTTAAGGCAGTTAAGGTTGACGGAGAAACGATTAAGGCTGATACATTTTACAAGCTAGTAGATGGCACTGCTGTCGAATCCGAATGAGTCTGGCAGGGAGGAATCAAGTATGAAAAAGACAAGCATCTGTCTGCTTGTAGTAGCTGGCATTGCAGCTCTGTTCTTCACGGCGGGACACGCCGAATCGCAGCAGACCCGTCACACCACCGGAACTGTTGTCGAGAATGGCATTGTTATCACAGATGACGGCAACGAATGGGTTTTTGAGTGCAACGTTCAGCGGGGAACGCGTGTGTCTGTTGACTTCGACACCTGCGGCACCAAGGAAATCACAGATGATAAAATCGTCGCTGTCAAGCCTATATTAATGGGCAAGTGGCACAAAGAACCGGTGATGGATTACCGGTATGTTTAAGGAGGTTGACATTTGAAAAAACGACTAGCCCTGTGTTCAGGGCGGCATTTTATCCCAGAAGCAGAGGGCAGCGTGTTCGACCACGCAGTAAACCCTCTTGACGTTGAAGGCTTAGAGCAGGAAGCGCGGTTTGTACTGCGTGATTGCACTGAACTCGACCTTTTCGTGACAGGACTTACCGTCGCTTGTGTTGCGGTTATTAATGCCTGCCGCGAAAGGGGAATCAAACTTACTCTCTGGCATTACGACAGAGAGCGGAACGAATATTATCCACAAAATGTGAAATGATGGAGGTTTCAAAATGAATTATTATACTTTCAGATGGCATCCTGATGAAGGAGAAGAATCCCATGTCTGCGCCCTTTCCGGCGCATTTATTGAGGACGGCGATGAGGTTGTTGCATACGCTGAAGATTCAAAGTATCGCGACGACAATATGTATTACGAGGAACCAGAACACAGCGATGTAGAGGAGTGGTATCTGAGTGATGTCTTTGAGGAGGAGTTTTCTTGCTGCGGGAACTGCGGTCACTACTACAGAAGAGATGATATGACATGGGTTGAGAGCGAGGATGAGTATATTTGTGAAGACTGCCTTGATGAAGAGTTTTCTTGTTGCGATCATTGCAATAATTGGTTCAGGACAGATGACATGGAATCTGACGACTACACCGTTGTATGCAGCAGATGCTTCAGCAATTATTATCGCTGCTGCGAAGATTGCGCCTGCATAATTCGTGATGTTTATGTGACATGGGTTGGAGATTACCCTTACTGCGAAGAATGTGCCCCTGACGAGAATGTTCACTCCTATAGCTATAAACCAGACCCGGTGTTTCACAGAATAGGGTATCACGGATTCAGACCCTCTATTGACGGAGAGCGCCAGCCACTTTACCTTGGTGTAGAGTTGGAGGTGGATAACGGGAACGATGAGTCCTGCGTTTCGTCAAAATTTGACGAAGACGATGTATATTGTAAGGAAGATGGAAGCCTTGGTTCATACGGATTTGAGATTGTAAGCCACCCCAGAACGCTTGAAAGCCACAAAGAGTATGACTGGGGCGAAATCATGGACAAATGTCTCCATTATGAATATCGCAGTCATAATACGTCAACTTGCGGTCTGCATATTCACGTTAACCGAGATTTCTTCGGAACTTATACAGATTCAGACCTTGCGGCGGCGAAACTTATACTGTTGATGGCTCGTTTCTGGGACGGTTTTTTCGTTCCGTTTTCTCGCCGCAGTTCGGATGCGTTATCTGAATGGGCAGAAAAACCGTTAAGCACAGACACACCCGAAAAGGGAGATACCATAGAAACCATACAGGAAAAGGTAAGAAATGCAGCTCGCAACAGATATAAGGCTGTTAACGTGCGTAACAGGGATACAATTGAATTCCGGCTGTTTCGCGGCACGCTTAGATATGAGACGTTCATCGCTACGCTTGAGCTGGTGGACGGCTTGTGCAACTGGGTGAACAACCATACACTTGATGAAGCGCTTGATGCCACGCTGGAGGACATACTCAACAGCGAAGAATTCAAGGAGTTTGACACAATGCGTGCTTACATAAAGGGGCGCAATCTTGAAATTGCAAACGGCGAAGATGATGTATACGACGAGGAGGAATGCTAATATGTGTATTATCGCAGTAAAGGACAGAGGTGTAGATTTCCCTACATGGGACACTATCAACAGAATGTGGGACGGAAACCCTGATGGCGCAGGATATATGTATCCGGCGAGAGATGGCGTACATATCCGCAAAGGATTTATGACCGTTGACGACTTCATAAAGAGCATTGAGAAGCTTTCTAAGGTGATCGACATTAAGTCAACTCCGATTATCATGCACTTCCGCATAGGTACTCACGGCGTGAAGCGCAACCCGGCGAACACACACCCATTCCCGGTAAGTGCCGACAGAAAGAAACTCAAATCTCTCAACTGCGTCACTGAGGTTGGGTTTGCCCATAACGGAATTATATCCGGCGTTGACAGAGACCCCGACATTTCTGACACAATGATGTATTCAGTTCAGGTGCTGTCTGAGATGATGGCGAGCAACAAGGCTTTTTATACGGACAAGCACATGCTTAACGTAATTGAGAACACAATTGATGGCAGCCGCATGGTTTTCATGGACAGAAGTGGAACTATAACAAAGGTCGGCAGCTGGGTAACTGATGCAGAAACAGGCATGGTGTATAGCAACAGCAGCTATAAGAAGGTCGAGTGGCATTATGGGTCAAAGTTTCCTTGTGGATGGGACGAATTAGACGATTACACGTATAACGGTGGACACTGGGACTTCAGAAAGCGTGACAAGGTTGATAAGGCAGGCTCCTGTTATGCTAGGCTGAAGGGCACTGATTGTCTGGAGATGATGGATGGTAGTAGTTATTTTGTCAGCGAGGTTGAAAAGACATTCGGATATAAGCTTTATGTGGACGGAGAGGGAATAGTATATGACCTAAACAACAACACGTTTTATGAAGCATGCGAAGTAAGCATGCCATATTCAGCAGATGGAAAGCTCATTTGTGCATATTGAGGAGGAAAAATATGAACATGACATTTGATATGCTCCCTGTTGGAGCAAAGGCTGTAATCGTTGATACTTTTGATGAAACCGACATTATGGGTTGGATTGGGGAAGTAATCGGTCATCTGCCCGAAAGGAAGCGTGTAGAACTCAAGTTTGAGCGTACTCACGAGGATTTCCATTCCTGTGGCAACAAGTGCAAATACGGATATGGATTTACTGTTCCGCTTTCTTGT
>JBJFGA010000065.1:0-3021 GCA_051892275.1 Oscillospiraceae bacterium
CCCACGCCTTAGAGGTATTCTGACTGAAAGTCCGGTAGGTTTCAGCGAAGGAAGCGGTCATGTAGTAACCCTTTTCCTTAGCTGCCGCAGCGACATCATTGAACTTCTCCCACGTGCTAAGCTTCTTCTGAACCTCGTCCGGGTCGGAGGTGCCGAGTACGTCCTCGGCAATGCTGCGGCGGTAGATAAGCGCGCCCGGGCAGAGCTGGAAGCTTACGCCTTTCAGCTTGCCGCTGCTGTCGGTCGCAGCCTGATAGGTGTACTTATACTCTGTGGTGTATGGCTTTATGCCGAGCCTGCTGACGTCCATGGTGTAGTTTGATTCAACGTACTTGAACAGATCGTCAGGTTCTGCAAGGAACATATCCACCTTGTCATCGGCAGCCGACTTGTCCTGATTTGCAAGCGCCCGGTCAAGCCTGTCCTGATATTCATCGTCATAGTTGGGATAGATGAACCAATTTATGGAAACTCCCTCGGGAACGGTGTAATACTCCTCAAAGAAACCCTTGAACTCCTCGTTATAGCAATAGATGTTGAATACCTTTCCCTCGCTCTCGCTTAACGTAATTCCGGTGCCTGCTTTCTTCGCCTTTGCGGAGGGTGCAACTGGCTTTGTGCCGCTGGAGGGCTTCTTTTTCCCCACAAGGCTCTGCTCGATATAGCCGCCGTCCTTTAGCTTAAAATAACCGGAGTTTGTCTTTGCAACGATAGTAATTTTTGTCCCTGCTGCAAGTGTTTTCAGGGTCTTTCCGGTGGGGAGCGCCTTGTCCAGAACCTCTGCGCCGTCCTCCTGAACATATCTGGCAGAAGCCTTGCCAAGCTTTGTATCAGTCCAGTTTATGCGCTTGCTGCCGACGCTGGTTTTGAGTATGTACTTCCCGTCGCTTAGGACATAGTACTTCCCGCTGGCGGACTTCACTTTTACCTCAGTGCCTTTGCTGAGCTTCTTGCTCTTGACCAGCTTGCCGTTCTTCCGGACGTAGGTGTATGCCGATTTCCTGACATACATCGTGGTAACCTCGCTCTCCGTCTGTGAAACGCTGGTTGCAGCCCCCGCCGTAACAGCCGCCGGAGCCGCCGTGAGCGCACATGCAGCAAGCGCTGCCGCTATGACCCTTGAAACCGTTCTGTTCATCTGAATATCCTCCCTTTTAATTTCCGCATTTTCAACTCATTTTTCCCGCTGAACGAACCGTTCAGAACATATCCCCGCCGAATTCGGAATCCACAGTCGCCTTGCCGTCCTTCACGGTGTACTTTATATTCACCGGGATATCCTCGTAAACGCCCTCCCAGACGTAATCCGCAGGCTCGGCGCTTTCTATCAGTGCGATAAGCTCCGACTTCGCCTGCTGGTATGCCGCATGGACAACATCGCAGTCCTCGGTGGGCATTGCGACAGACGACCCGCCGGCGCCGTGGTATACCTCCAGATACAGCGGAGCGTTCTGACCGTCGCTCGCTTCGATATTGTAGGTATACATGCTCTCCCAGTCGGCGCTCTGCTGGTTCGGCTCGCCGAAAAGCGTCCGTGCCTTACCCCAGAACAGCGCGTAGGTTTCATCACCGGCTTCGCCCACTTCGTAGACCCACTCGCCGGCTATGGTGTACTGTTTTGTTTTCTCGCTGAATTCCTCAAACGATATTTTCCTGAATGTGTACATATAGTCCTCCTTATCTGCCTGCGAATTCCCGGCACTGCCGCCGGAAGCGCACCCGCTCATCAGAATACAAAAAAGCAGCGAAAATGCCGCAATTCTTCTCAAGAAATCACCCCTTAACGACCAAATCAGCGCTTTCCTCTGTTCCTCACACAGAACTCATTAAAGGCATTCTGGTATTCGTCATAGTTGCCTGTATCGATATAGGCTCTTATCGCCTTTGCGAAAGGCTCGTCTATCTGGTCGTTGCGCTCGCTTCCTCTTCCAACATACCTGAACCCGAGAAATTCCAGTATTGATACAAAGAAACGGTACGCAAGCACACACCTGCCGAGGTCGGAATCCTCCGCTTCCAACAGCGGCAGATACTTTCCTTGATACAGCCTGAACACTTGAGTGGTTTTGGGGTCACAGCCGCTTTTGAAGTCCCGGTAGCGGCATATCTGCTCCATGCCGAAACAAAATCCGCAGACGGAATGGTACACTCCCGACAGATCCTCGTAATACTTCTTGACCGTGTACAGCCTGCCCTCGCCGTTATACTCGGTGGTTTCATAGAGGAAGCTCTCAGCAAAAGCCGGAAAAAACTCTCTTAGCTCGGGATTATTCGAATTCCAGAACATTATGCAATTGACGGTGATACGCCTGTTGATGTACGGAATGAAGTCCTCGGAATATGACAGTCCCCGCAGGTCGAACATCAGCGCGTTCAGGAAATCCGGTATATCCGTGTGACCCTCCCCGAACAGCCGCTGAGCACGTTCTTCTTCCTCGGCGGTAAGCTCCCGCAGGGCTATCTTGTTCACCTTGCTGTCGAGGTAGCTTTCCGCAATGCCGTATTCGTCCGATACCTCCATTTCCGCAAAGGAATTCCGGGCAGAGTATATCATGTTGATGAGCGCCTTGAATTCGCTGGTTTTTTCGTCGTCGAAAAGCTCCCCGGAAAGCGGGAAAAACACCTTGCAGAAGCCCTCGCACTGCTTCTTCTCGTCGAACGACAGCCGGAAGGTTTCTCCCTTATCCTCGCCGAAATCCACCCGCATACTCCCGCCGTCCGAGTCGATTTCATACGTCCAGTCCTTGGTCGCGCCCTTCTTTTTGACGCACTTGCGCATTTTCTCAAAGACCTCCGCCGGGGTTCTGGTTCGCTTCAGCTTGAGTTTGAAGTATATAGTATCCTGCTCCGACATAGTGTTTCCCTCCGTTTTTGTCTTTTTTGGGGAATATTGCCTGCATTTATTGTAGCATATAATTGTTGGAATGTCAACAGAAAAATCCCGACGAAACATCACTTTATCGGGAGGGCAAACACGGACGTTTGCGCCCCCGCCCCAGACCGCCGCACGACGCGGCGCTT
>JBJFGA010000065.1:3121-4949 GCA_051892275.1 Oscillospiraceae bacterium
GCGGCGCTTAATGGGCGGGAGGGGCAAACACGGACGTTTGCGCCCCCGCCCCAGACCGCCGCACGACGCGGCGCTTAATGGGCGGGAGGGGCAAACACGGACGTTTGCGCCCCCGCCCCAGACCGCCGCACGACGCGGCGCTTAATGGGCGGGAGGGGCAAACACGGACGTTTGCGCCCCCGCCCCAGACCGCCGCACGATGCGGCGCTTAATGGGCGGGAGGGGCAAGCCCCTCCCCTACGGGTATTGTGTATATGAAATTACAACAGAATGAAACGTCCCCGACATGATATCAGGGACGTTGATTTTACTTGATATAATCTTTCAGCGCGGAGATAAGCGCGTCTATCTCCTCGTCAGTGCCTATCGTGATACGCAGGCGGTTGTCTATGCGCTTCTTGGAGAAATAGCGGACGTAGATGTCACGGGTTTTCAGGTACTCCTGAATGTCCTTTGCGCGGTATTTGCCGTGTTCCGCGAACAGGAAGTTCGTGGAGCTGTCCGCGACATCAAAGCCCATTCCGCACAGTTCCTTTGTGAGCCGCTCCCGGGTCGCAATTACCCGCTGAATGGTCGATGTAAAATACTCCTCGTCCTCCACCGAAGCCACACCCGCCGCAATAGCAATGCTGTCCAGCGGGTAGGAGTTGTAGCTGTCCTTTGCGGCATACAGCGCGGCGATTATGTCGGTATTGCCCAGCGCGTAGCCTATCCGCATTCCCGCCATTGACCGGGATTTGGAGAAGGTCTGCACCACCACGAGGTTTTCGTACTCCGCCAGAAGCGGCACTGCGGAAGTCCCGCCGAAATCCACATACGCTTCGTCCGCGATGACCACGCTGTCCGGGTTCGCGTCCAGTATCTCCCGCATGAAGTCCAGCCCTCTGCCGATGCTGGTGGGAGCGTTCGGGTTCGCGATAACAACGCCGCCATTCGGGCGCTTGTAGTCCGCAGCGTTTATGTTGAAGCTCTCGTCCACCGGAATGGTTTCATACGGTATCCGCAGCATGCCGCACCACACCGGGTAGAACGAATATGTAATGTCCGGGTAAATGACCGGCTTATCGGAATTGAAGAACGCCCGGAAGCACAGCGCCAGCACATCGTCCGAGCCGTTGCCGAGGAACACGTTCTCACGCTTCAGCCCGAACCGCTTCGCCAGCGCCTCGGCAAGCGGCTTTGCGTTCGCGTCCGGGTACTTTTTCAGGCTGCCGCCCCGGAACTGCTCTATCGCACGGACTACTCCCGGCGCGGGAGGATAGGGGTTCTCGTTGGCGTTCAGCTTGATGAAATCCGTCTTGTTCGGCTGCTCGCCGGCAACGTAGGGTTCTATTTTTATGAGGTTATCTTTCCAGCTCATGGGTACTGCTCCTTTCAAAAACAAAACAGGCGAATGACGCTAAGTCACCCGCCTGTCGAAAAATAGTCAGGGATTATTCAGCGTCGTCATCTTCGAGAGAAAACTCGAGATGGGCGCCGCAGTTAGGGCAGTCCAGCTGCTCGGTAGCAGCCTGCTCATAGTCGAAACGGATAGTGTTGCCGCAGTTAGGGCATGTAGTCTCGTACATTTCGTCGAGTTCATCTTCGATGTCCTCGTCGTCATAGTCCTCGTCATCATCAATGCCATAAACCTCGTCCTCGAGGTCGGTAACGCTCTCCTCAAGGTCGGTCATTACGTCAGCAACATCGTCCAGCTCCTCGTCAACCTCTGCCAGATTCTCAGCGATATCGCCGAGAACGTCCACGATAGCGGCAAGAACCTTGCCCTCCTTGGTGGACTCGTCCAGAGCCAGACCCTCAGCCAGACCCTTGATATAAGATACCTTTT
>JBJFGA010000066.1:0-20995 GCA_051892275.1 Oscillospiraceae bacterium
TCACCTTTCTATCAGAGTGGAATTTTATACTATGGTATATTTCCGATTGTTCTATTTTAGCCGGGAAAAAAACTACTATTGTGTTTTCATTAACCCAAGTAAATGATTTCTTCACCATGTGGCAATCCATTACCTCTACCCCAAAATCTATATCATGGGTCAAGTCATCACCATTGGCAAATTCAATTTCCAGTTTACAAAGCGTATACTGATCCATCATCGAATACTCAAATTCAAACTCGAAATTCTCCTCGCTAACCGTAAAACCGTTATTCACTTCCAGAATCGTCCCGTTTTCCTTTACAAGACCAATATCCTCAGATGTTTTCTTCCACAGCTTTATTCCACTGAATGAAGAAATATTGATATAGTGAAACTTTTCATCGGAAGGTATGCTATTTACAATCTCCCTGAATTTATCCAGATCCTCAGCACTGCCTTTAACAGATGATAAGACCTCACTCTTATATCCATCGGTAGATTTGAATAAAAGTTTTCTAAGTGTTCCGTCATGTCTTGAATAGTAATATGATGGGAAATCCACATCATATGACCAATTCAGTTGGTCTGTTCCTGCATAAAATGTCGAATGAGCCGGTGTGTATAATTCAGGGAAAAAATTAAGCAGAAACTGTGCTGTCCTATTAAATCCAAAATAATACATTGGCGTACTGTTTATGACTAACATTGATGCTGTTACAACAGTCATAGATATGGATAGCACATATGCTGAAACATCCTTTTTTAATAACTTACTGCACAATATTGAAACGCCAATGATCAATGCAGGATAATTCCACATTACATATCTTGCGCATAATATCATTGCACAATTAATATGTATCATCAAAGAATATGCCAAAACCGGGAATATCAGGAAGCCGCCCCATACGAGAATGCTATAGTCCTTTTTTATCAATGAAATAACAAAGAGAACCAAAAACACCACAAGTGTCAAAGGTGCCAATGAAAAAAATCCTAAATTCACATCAAACAGATAGGACAGCACCCGCGCGCCATAATCAGTGAGGGTCCCACCACTGTCGGTAGGATTACCGCTGCCTATGACGATGAAATTGAATATAAACGGAATAAAGCAGGGCAGAAAGCAGCATGCGTATTTCAGTGTGGCGAGGATATTCTGTCTGGAGAAAATATGCACCTGTTTATGGTTACGGAACATTTTCACGAGATATGCCAACACCATAACAATACCGAAACCCATCACCGTGGGATTAGTCATGCTGGTGACCGATATCAGCAGCGCAGAAAGGTGGTATTTCTGGTTGCAGTACATCACAAGAGCGATAGTGACAAGAGAGAACATCATCGCTTCGGCGCTTATGTACTGTATATACAGATCCAGCGGAGATAAAACGAACAACAACACCGCAAGCAGCCGGAACAGCGGCGGCACCTTCAGCTTGTTATACATGTATATCAGAGCCGTTATGACGAACAAAGCATTAGTAACGGTGAACGCCCACGCCTGATCCGCGCCGATAATCTGGAATATCAGCTTCAGAGGCATACAGCATATCGAATATGACGGAAAGTAAAAGGATATCCACTCGTCCTCGGTGACCTTGGTAAGCCGGGAGCAACGCAGGGAATCGTAATCCTCAACATCCTCATAATACTGCGGATAATCAAGCTTCGCCCGATCAATATCCTCCTGCGTGATTATGAAGGAATGACGATACTCAATCGATATCGTCGGCAGCACGTAGCTGTCTATCTCGTGGTAATATGTTCCGATAAACGATTTCACGAGATACAGTATTGCCATACCAAGGATAATTACCCGGCAGGATAGCAGAAGTAAGCCGTCTTTGGTATATTCTTTGTCCTCACCCGGCTCTGATGTCCTTAAAAAGCGACTGATGATATTCATTATTGCAGTTTTCTCCGTTTTTTGATATTATATATACAAATACTATAAATCACAAGTTCATTATTGCTCAAAAACCGCTGCGCGAGTATGCGTGTTTAAACGGGGGTAGTTTGATTTTATCAGCGTTTCCATTGTTCAAGCTTTATCACTTTTACACCATTTTGATATACATATTTTTAGCCAATTCTTCTCTATCAAGGAACGGCGCCAGATCCTCAAGCGGCGGGCTTACCAGCGTTCCGTCCTCAAGCCTTTTGGTAGCGCTCTTTGGCTCAAATACCTGCTCAGACGATACAAATATCTCGCAAAAAACGGGATCGCTGCATTCCAGCGCTTTATCTACCGAATCCTTCATTTCAGCATTACTGTGCGCCTCAAAATACGTGTAGCCGAAAGCCGAAGCCAGCTTTCCGAAATCCGGGAAAGACAGGTCGCCGCTTTCCGGACCAATGCCCACTTTGCTGTGACTGCTGAAAAGGTTGTTCTGGGTCTGCCTTATTGAATGGTATCCGTTATTGTTGATAAGGAATACCTTCACCGGAAGCTTATTTGTGATTATGGTCTGAAGCTCCTGAAGATTCATCATGATACTGCCGTCGCCCTCAATGCATATTGTAGGCTTTCGTCCGGAGGCAATACATGCGCCTATTGCTGCGGGAAGTCCGTACCCCATACTTGCTACTCCGCTGTTGATGATAAATCGGGCATTCTTTTTTATCACATAGTTATGGCTGCCGACAACACACGCGCTTCCGTTGGATACAACAGTAAGACTTCCGTCGTCAAGACTGCTGCTGAGATAATGAATAAAGGCATACACATTGGCAAACAAACCGTCCTCCTGCCAGTGTCTTGGCAAGGTCACCGGATAATCGCGTTTCCAATTCTGACAAGCTTCCAGCCATCCTTTTCCGTCAAAAACAGGAGCAGCTTCTTTCTCCAACTCTGCGCACAGCTTTTCAAAGAAATCCTTTGCGTCGGCGTGTATCGGCATTTCAACATGAATAGTGGTTTTCCTAAGCTCCGCCGGGTCTGCGTCCACCATAATGACAAATGCTTCCCTCGCCCAGGTTTTCCAGTTATATCCCACCTGACGTATGGACAGTCTGTTGCCCACCGCAAGCACAAGGTCGGCGTTCTGGACAGCAAAATTCCCGGCGCGGTCGCCCATTATCCCGCCTCTGCCGACATACAGCGGGTTTTCGTTATCGATTGCGTCGATGGAATCCCAGCATGTCGCAACAGGAATGTTCAGCTTGTCCAACGCCTTTCTGAACAAGTCATACCCATCAGAAAGCCTGATACCATTTCCGGCATAAAGCACCGGTCTTTTTGCGGCTCTGATCCTTCCGATCACTTCTCTTGCTATATCCTGCCCGACCGCTGGCGGAAGCGCCTCTGCGTCCTCCGCAGGATCGTAGCCCGACAGCTCGTCTGTTTCAATAGTGCAGCCCTGAAAGTTGAGCGGAACATCGATCCACACGGGGCCTCTTCGTCCGGTCATAGCAAGATGAAATGCCTTTTCCAGTGCATATTTTATCTGTACAGGGTCTTCGATCATCACCGCATATTTACACATCGGAGCAACCGTCTTAGTAATATCATATTCCTGATCTCCAACCGCCCGCAGGGAATACCCACCGGCGAACTGATCCATATACCTCGCAGTAGTATCATAACGAACCTGACCTGAGATAACGAACATAGGCACGGAATCAAGCCAGCCGCCAAGAACTCCTGTTATAGCATTTGTGCCGCCCGGACCGGTGGTAACACACAGCGCTGCCATCTTATTGTTCACTCTTGCATAGCTCTCAGCAGCTATCGCACACGCCTGCTCATGATGACCAAAAGTACAGTGAAGCCCTTCCTTGTGACCAAGTGCGTCGTTCAGGTGCATAGCGCCTCCGCCAGTCACCATAAAGCAGTCGCAGATACCGTGCTCAACAAGGAAATCTGCTATATAATCAGCCAGCCTCTGTTTCATTATCATGCTTCCCCTTTTTATACTGGTCACCTCTAAAAACCTTGTTTGAGTGAAAATGTGTATAGCACACCGCCTGCTTCAGTCAACAAGCGAAAGCTTTGCGGCGACGGCGTCCGTGCCGTCGCTTTGGGCTTTCGCTATGCAACATCGTGTTGCACCTCCTCGTAAGGCATACAGCCTTACGAGGAGGCTTTCCTCGCATTCGGTTCACTCTACCCATTTTCCCTTTTCAAAACGGTTTTTTGAGGTTCCCTACTGGAAGTGACCCATTCCACCGTTCTTCTGATCCCCGCCTCAAAGCTGACCTCCGGAACGAACCCGGTATCAGCTGAGAGCGAAGAAATATCCGCACAGAGGTACATCACCTGCTTGTCGGAATAGGGTACATCGCCAAGACCAATTTCCGCGCCGGGAGCAGCGGCGTCCCGTATAGCGGTGATATATTCGCTGAGTGGACGTGTTTTTCCGCTGCCTACGCAGTAAACAGCGCCGTCCCTGCCATATTGAGCGGCAAGGTAAAACGCGCGCGCAGCGTCGCCGCAGTAGAGGTAATCCCACTGCTGCTCGCCCTTTGTGTAGGCGGGACGTCCGCCGTTTAGCAGGGTTTTAATTCCGGACATCACCATCGTCTGTTCACCGTCATATTCACCGTACACGCTGAATATCCGGCACCAGATATGCTTTACACCACTGCGGCGGCAGACCTCTCTCGTCATCTGTCCTGCGCAGAGCTTAGCCATGCCGTAGCCGCTCTCCGGAAATGCGGGTGTTTCCGGTGATATCGGCGAATTCTTCCTGCCGTACTCCGCCTGCGAACCCGCTCCGAGAAACACCCCGCAGCCCAGCTTCGCAGCAGTCTCCGCTGCCTTTACGGTGTTGAGGATATTTTCGGTCTGCGCCCTCATATCGTTGCGCGCGTCGCCGAAGGTCCCCCCCCATGCGAAATGGTAGAACTCGTTGCATTTCTCACATATTAGCTGTGGAAGCTTATCCATATCCGCAAGGTCACATTCCACCAGCTTTATCCGCTCGTGCTGCGGGATCCTCGCTGCGCGAGGTGAGCCGGGGTGTACTACGGCGTATATCTCATATTCATTATCAAGCAGCAGCCTGATGAGCGCCAGAGCCAGCATTCCTGTCGCTCCGGTTACTACAGCCTTACGCATGGATTTCTTCCTTTTCCTTGCCCTGTTCGTCCTGTTTATTTATGTCAGGTTCATCAAAATTGAGCCGTTTTTCCTCTATAACAAGCGGGCGGTTCATCACCCGGGTATTTATGCTCATGATGTACTCACCGAGAAGCCCGATAAAGAACAGCTGCAATCCACCCAGCACGAATACACCAATAAGTATAGGCGCGTTGCCCATCGGGAAGTTATCCCACAGCACCAGCTTAATCACAAGATACACCAGCGCAACAAGCATACTGAGCAGCGACATGATGAAGCCGGATATTGTGGCTATCCTCATGCCGACCTTCGTGTAGGAAGTGAAACTCAGCATAGCCGCATCGTACAGGGTATACCAGTTATTCTTGGTTTTCCCGGCGCGCCTTTTCTGCTGCTCATACGGGATATCCTTGCGCTTGAAGCCAAGCTCCGCAACAATTCCCCGCAGGAAGGGAGTCGGGTCTTTGAGATTTCTCAGTACCTCGACAAATTCCCTGTCATAAAGCCCTGTACCGGTGAAATGCTCTATCTGCTCCACGTCAGACATTTTCTTGATCAGCTTGTAATATATGGTACGAACAAACCTCATTATCGGGTTTTCCTTGCTTGTGGTCTTTATCGGGCAGACTATCTTGTAGCCCTGCTCCCATTCGTGGACAAGCCGTGGAATAAGGTACACGGGGTCCTGAAAATCGCAGCACATGCATATCGTACAGTCACCGGTAGTCTGGAGTATACCATAATACGGAGAATTGAACTGTCCGAAGTTCTTGGCGTTAAATATAGCCTTGATCTTCTTGTTATTTGCGCAAAGCCCGGTAAGAAGCGCCCGGGTGTTATCCTTAGAGTCGTTGTCTATAAACACTATCTCGAAATCGTACTGTGGAAGGTAATTTTCAAACTGCTCGATTATCGCTTTGCTTATCGGTACAACATTTTCTTCCTCGTTGTAGCAGGGAATAAGAATGGAAATTTTCTTCATAATTAATGCCACCTTTTTATTGAGCAGCTATCGCTTCAAGAATTGTTTTCGCCATGTAATCCATCATCTCGTCCGTCATTCCGGGGTAAACGCCAACCCAGAAGGCGTCACGCATTATCCTGTCGGTGTTCTCAAGAGTTCCCACTACGCGGTAGCCCTCCCCGGACTTTCTCATCTCGTCGAAACAGGGGTGCTTGGTGAGATTTCCGGCAAACAGCATACGGGTCTGCACGCCTTTGCTCTCAAGATAGCGGACTACGGCGCTCCTGTCCACGCCTTCCTTGCAGGTGATAAGAAACCCGAACCAACTGGGGTCTGAATTTTCCGCCGGCTCCGGCAGGATAAGCTTATCCTGCGCTGAAAGCAGTGCATTCTTCAGCCGGGAGAAGTTGTGTTTTCTCCTCTCCACGAAGGACGGGAACTTCTCCAGCTGCGCACAGCCTATCGCCGCCTGCATGTCGGTCGCCTTCAGGTTGTAGCCGAAATGGGAATACACATACTTGTGGTCATACCCCGGCGGAAGCTCGCCGTACTGTCTGTCGAAGCGGTGTCCGCACATATTGTCGCAGCCGGACTTGCACACGCAGTCCCGCCCCCAGTCACGCGTGGATCTGATGATTTTCGCCAGCAGCGGATCATTCGTGTAGACTGCGCCGCCCTCGCCCATAGTCATGTGGTGCGGAGGGTAGAAGCTGGAAGTCCCGACATCGCCGATAGTGCCGGTGAATCTCTTCTCGCCGTTTATCGTATACTGTGAACCAAGCGCGTCGCAATTGTCCTCCACCAGCCATAAGCCGTGCTTATCGCAGAACGCCTTTACCGCCGCAAGGTCGAACGGATTGCCAAGAGTATGCGCTATCATGACCGCCTTGGTCCTGTCGGATAGAGCCTGCTCCAGCATTGTGACATCAATGTTGTACTGCGGTATAGTTACGTCCACAAACACCGGCACTGCGCCGAACTGTATCATCGGCGTCACCGTCGTCGGGAAGCCAGCAGCAACGGTGATGATCTCGTCCCCACGCTTTACCGCGCGATCTCCCAGAAGCGGCGAGGTAAGCGTCATGAACGCGATGAGGTTTGCGCTGGAACCGGAATTTACCAGTGCGCAGTACTTCACGCCGAGAAACCCGCCCAGTTCCCTCTCGAATTCCTCGGTGTACCTGCCGGAGGTCAGCCAGAACTCCAGCGAGCTGTCCACTAAATTCACCATTTCCTTTGAGTCGTACACCCGGGAAGCGTAGGGTATCCTGTCGCCCTCGGCGAACGGCTTTTTCTTGTTGTGATATGTGTTGCAGTACTCCTCGACAAGCTTTAATATCTGTTCCCTTGCCTGCTGTTCTGTCATATTCTCAAACATTATCTCTGTTCCTTTTCATATTCCAGTATCTGCCGTTCCATTACCGCACAGACCTCTCCGCCGGATAAGAAAGCCTTGCTCCACTCGACGGTCTTTTCGATAGCGTCAGTTATATGCCAGCGCGGATTCCAGCCTAGCGCGGTCTTTATTTTGGAGCAGTCCAGTTTCAGGAAATTCGCCTCATGGGGTGCATTGTCCTCGCTGACTGTCTTCCAGTGTGCGCCATTTCCCCATTTCTCACAGAACAGGTCAACTAGCGTGCCGGTATTCACGCAGTCGCAGTCGTCAGGACCAACATTATAATTCCCGGCAAGCTCCGGCTTCTCGTACTGCTCCGCCGCCAGTGTGAGGTATGTTATAACCGGCTCAAGGACGTGCTGATATGGTCTGGTGGAATAGGGGTTTCGCACAATTATCTCCTCGCCCCTCTCCATAGCCCTCACGCAGTCCGGGATTATCCTGTCCTTGGCGAAGTCCCCGCCGCCGATGACATTTCCTGCACGGCAGCTGGAAACCGCAATGCCCTTTTCATTCAGGAAGGATTTAATGTAGCTGGAAGTCACCAGCTCAGAGCAGGACTTGGAATTGCTGTACGGGTCGTAGCCGTCGAGGGCATCGGTTTCACGGTAGCCCCATTCCCACTCATTGTTGCGGTAAACCTTGTCGGTGGTGACGTTCACGAAGCTTTTCACGCTGCCGCAGAGCCGCACCGCCTCGCAGATATTGACCGTACCCATTACGTTTGTTTCGTAAGTATACACTGGGTCCAAGTAGCTTTCAAGGACGATAGGCTGCGCCGCCATGTGTATCACTATCTCCGGCTGATATTCCTGAATGACTGCTTTCAGCTTGTTCAGGTCGCGAATATCCCCTGTGATTGAGGTGATTCCGTCTGCGATATGCGCCGTTTCAAAAAGCGAGGGTTTTGTCGGCGGTTCAAGTGAATATCCGATTACCCTTGCCCCATGCATAGTAAGTACTTTACACATCCAACTTCCTTTAAACCCGGTATGCCCGGTGACAAGCACTGTTTTTCCTCTAAAAAAATCAAGCTCCATACTAACCATTTCACCACTTCTTCCACGGGGCGTTCCCACTCTCCCATAGCTTCTCCAGCATGTCCATCTCGCGCTTGGTGTCCATGCACTGCCAGAAGCCTCGGTGCATATAGGACATAAGCTCTCCCTGTTCCGCCAGAGTTTCGAGTGGCGCTTTCTCAAAAATAGTGTCGTCGCCGTCAATATAGTCGAATATTCTGGGGCTTAAGACCATATAGCCTGCGTTTATCGGTGCGCTGTCGCTGAGGTTCTTCTCACGGAAGGAGCGCACCGCATTGTCGCCGTCGATGTTAAGTATCCCCTTCTGCTGTTCCAGCATTACCGCCGTAAGGGTAGCTATCTTCCCGTGAGACTGGTGGAACTTCACCAGCTCCGCGATATTCACGTCACACACGCCGTCACCGTAGGTCATCAAGAACGGCTCGTCGCCGATATACTGCTGTACGCGCTTTATTCTTCCGCCGGTCATGGTATTAAGCCCGGTGTCCACCACCGTGACCTTCCAGGGCTCGGCGTGCATGTTATGTACTATCATGTCGTTGCCCTTCGTGAAGTCGAAGGTGATATCCGACGTGTGCAGGAAGTAGTCTGCAAACCACTCCTTGATTATGTGCTGCTTGTAGCCCGCGCATATCACGAACTCGTTGAAGCCGTAGTAGGAATATTCTTTCATGATATGCCAGAGTATCGGCATACCGCCTATTTCTATCATTGGTTTGGGCTTGTAGGAGCTTTCCTCGGAAAACCTTGTTCCGAAGCCGCCTGCGAGAATTACTGTTTTCATTTATTATCCCTTCCCAGATACATAATTTCAGCCGTAATTATTATACACCATCTGACATTGTTTGTCAATTGCTTTATACCATTTCCTAACTGCGGCGTTGTGCAGCTGCAACAAGGATACACGACAGACAGTCATACTAATAACCATTTAAACTCAGGAAATCTTTACAGAAATCCAGCACCGCTATCGTCGTCAAAGAAACTTGACGTACATAAAGTACGCCTGCGTTTCTTTTCCTAGATATCGGCACTGTCTTTCTGCAAATCTTTTCCTTCGTTCAAACGGTTATTAGTATCAGAACGTATCGAAAATTTTTTCGAGGTAAAAAACAAAGGACTTGTCACCGTTAATCGGGGGGCAAGTCCTTTGCTTGTTGTTGTAGTAATCAGAGGATAAGGAGATTTTTGTCCTTGACAAAGCTAGGCAGTTTTCTCGGGTTTTATCAAATAAGTGTGTAGAATGCGCTATATTCCGTTCGTCAAAAAACACTCTCCATATATCGCCAGCTGTTACTTCTCGTTATCACTGGTTCCGTAATTGTTCTGGTTTCCAGTAATGTTCTGGCTGCCTGAACCGGTGTCTTCAGGATTCTAGAGATAGTCAAAATGTTCGGATCATCGGGAACGTTCGGTTTATCGGGTTCGTCCGTTGTATCGGGTTCGTTATCTGCTATTACCTTGAGCATACCGATACCTAGGGCAACACCGCATAATTATTGTCGTGCGATTGCGCAGTCAGATTTTTCGTCAGGTTGTACAAATTGAGCGCAGGCGGGCTGGTCTGTCGGTCAACCCCTCTGGCACTAGCGTGCCACCTCCCCCGCTGGGGGAGACCACGCCCGTCAAACGAAATTTGTGCAAGATGACGGAAAAGATGCAAGCAAGCGTGCGGCAAAGGCGATAACCGTTAATTGTGCGGTGTTGCCCTAGAAAATAATATAGTTACTTTCCTTTGCAGAATATCAGTCTATAAAAGCATATTCACGGAAATCCGGAAGCTCGTCCAGAGTTATGCAGGCAGTGCTGTTGAACGCATCGTGAAGGCTCTGCCAGCTGTTGTATTTCTCGGACAGCTCACCGTAGTTGTCGATTATCGTGTTACCGCTCGCTATTGAGAACCACAGCCATACCGCGTTGTCGCGGCGCATGCAGTCAGGAGAGGGCAGCTTATCGCAGGCAGTGACGGCAAGCGCCTTGATGACATCTGTACCTATGCCCGCAAGCGCGGAAAATCTGCCCGCAAAGGAAGCCGAGCTGTTCTCAAAGAAGCTCTGACCCACGATATCGCAGTATTTATCGCCAGGGTAGTAATCCGGGTCGCTGCCGTTCCACACCCAGATCATGTTGTTGAGGGAATGATACTTGTCCAGGCGGTCAAATACCAACTGCCACAGCCACTTAAAGTTCTTCGGGCTGCCGCACCACCAGTACATGTCACTGTCGCCGTCCGCAAGCGGCTGGAACACCACAGGCACCGACTCGCTGCGGAACTGCTTGAGCACCTCTGCAATTGCGTCTATATCCTGAACCAGCGCTACCGTGTCCTCGGTGACAAGCCCGCTTTCAAGCAGCGCTTCCAGCTCCTCGGCGTCTGCCATGCAGATGTCCCGGTCACAGACCGCGTTCCCGAGGATAAAGTCAGAGGTATCCGCGTAGTAGGCGGAATGCCCCGATGGCGCGTACCAGTGCCAGTTGAAGGACACTATACCGCCGGAACGTCCCCATTCAAGCGCCAGACGCACCTCATCGTCCGCGGCTTCCTTGTTCTGCTCGTACACTGACGGAGTGGAGTACATCAGGTCTCCTGTCCTCATTGCCGGAGAACGCCCGGTTTCGCGGGTAACGGCTTCTATCTCGGCGTTAGTACCCGGGGTCACACACTGCCCGGTGATGGTGTACTTGCCATAGTTGTCCGCAAAGAACCGCATAAGTCCAAGCGCGGAAACTGCGGTCTCCGACCCGACGCAGGTGCTCGAAATATCATAGCTGGCCGACCTTACCGGCGAGGTATTCTCCACCAGCAGATAATCCACCGCAGCGCTGCCCTCGATGACTTCCAGCGTAATTATGTTCGGTCCGGCGGAAAGGTATACGCTGTCCACCGCGAACATTGTGAACTCCGTTGTGGCAGAGCCGGGAACGTATATCGCCCCGACCGTTTCGTTCACGGTCTTCAGCCGTATCACCGCATTCTTGTAGGAGTGCGCCGCCACCGAAATGCGGTAGTGCTGCGATGTGGGAACATCGGCGATATGCTGCAGCTTCATGCCCTCGTCAAGCACTATGTAGCCCTTGCCGTCAAACTCGCCGTCTGTGCGGACGTTTCCGGTGAAGGTGCCGCCCTCTGCGTTCAGCTTGAAGGAGTAATCCTCCTTGTCTATGGGGTAGGTTTTCGTTCGCACCTCTTCATAGGCTGCTTCCTCGGTGACGACTTCAGCAGTGGCGGTCTGCTCCGGCGCAGACGAGGTCATGTCCCGGTCAGGAATAGCGGTGCAGCCGCACAGAAGTCCCGCCGCCGCAAATATTGCTATCAGTCTGGTCTTTATCATGTTTTTATTCAATAACTATTACATCTCCGCTGTGTATCACTTCGTTCAGCCGGGCGGTCTTTCCGTTTATCGTTACTGTATCGGAATGCGCCAGCAGCCCGGTAGGGTCATCTGTGAATGCCGCAAGTATATCAAGGAATATCGGCTGTCTGCCCGGTTCTGCCGGGAACATTGCCGCCTCGCCGTTGAACACTATCGGTATACCGGTCTGTGCAGCCGGCGCTTCTTCGTCAGCAACAGTCTGCGGCGGTTCTGCCGACACAATAACGTCACCGTCCGAAAGCTGCGCGGACATATCCGCGGCGCTGCCGTTCAGCAGGAAGTCCCCGGACAGCCCCTCGGAAGAAAGCAGCCCGCCCAGCGTTTCCCTTTGAATATGCTGTATCACGTCGCCGTTCTCGATATCGCCGTCCGCGCAGACGACCCTGCCGTTCACCAGCAGATGATCCCCGGCGATGAGCGTTCTTCCGTCAACAGAAACCTCAATTGTGCGCAGTCCGTCCATGCTGAAATAGTCGGACAGCAGCGCCGCCGCATCCTCTCCGGGTATGGCGGGGGTGATGTTCACCTCGTCGCCCTTGCGCACCGACGAGCTGAGCGAGCATTCCCTGCCGTTCAGCAGCATCTCCGCCGGAACGCTGGGAGTTCCGCGCAGCAGCACCCTCTCGCCGTCCACGGTGAACGCCAGCGACTTACCGGAACGCGCCATAAGCTGCTCCGGCTTTATCCCGGCGAGATTACACAGCTCGAACACCGTAAGCCTGCGGGTGTCCAGCGCCCGGATCTTCTTTCCGTTCAGCGTGATGGTGGTGAAGTCGTACTTCAGACCATTCGTGGCGGTCATGGCGATACCAAGCGGTGTTGCGTGCTCCGTACCTATTTCTATCGACTTCGGCGCGGTAACGCCCCTTATCATCTCCCGTGAGCCGACCGCTACCCTCGCCCTGTCAAGCCCCAGTCCCCCGGCTACCAGCTCCGGCAGACCGCCCAGCTTGCTTCCGCCGCCCACAAGGAACACCGCCTGCGGCGCTTCGCCGTTCGCGCTGATTATCTCGGCACAGATAGTCTGTGCGAGGTTCTCCGCCGCCGGGCGCAGTATCTCGGCGACTTCCTCGGCGGTGACGGTATGGCGGGTCAGCAGTATATCTGTGTACTCCGACTGCGGCTGGTGGGAAGTTTTTATCTGTTCAGCCGTGTTGAAGTCCACCAACAGCTTTTTCATCAGCGCTTCGGTAATCTCGTCCCCGGCGACAGTCGCCATGCCGTAGGCAACAATGCTCCCGTCCCGGGAAACCGCGATATCAGACGTACCCGCGCCGATATCGCACATAACGACATTGATGAGCCGAAGCTCCGGCGGCACCACCGCATTTATCGCCGCGATAGGCTCCAGCGTAAGCCCGGCGGTTTCCAGACCTGCGTTATCAACGACCGCACAAAGGCTCTCCACGACATAGGCTGGAAGGAACGCAGCTATCACCTCGGTTTTGAGGGTATTGCCCCGATGACCCTCCGGCTTTGCGACCTTGTAGCCGTCCAGCTCCAGCGCGATAACGCTGTGACCAACACAGTAGAACGAGGACGTTCCGTTGTCGCCGGTGAACTGCTCCTCTGCAGCGCGTACCGCCTCCATCTCAGCGGCGCTGATATCCTCGGCGGAAATGGAGCGCTTGTCGGACACGTCATATTCGCTGCTGTGGCGGAGCGTCTTTAACGCGCGACCCGCCGCTGCAACACAGGCGCGCTGCAGCTTAATGGACTGCCGCCGTTCCAGCGCGGACTTCACCGACTTCACTACCGCAGAAACCGCGTCAATATCCTCTATCTGTCCATCGGTCATGGAGCGGCTCTCGTGTGCAACGGTTTCCATGTCGATGACCTTGTACCCGGCGGCGGTCTTTTCCGCAAGCACCCCCACCACCGTGCGTGTGCCTATGTCCAGCGCGAAAACGATATCGCCCTGCTGCTTTTTTGTTCGGCGGGGCTTCTTGGCGGGCGCTGATGTGCCGGAGCTTTTGACGGAATTTGCGGTTTTTGCCGGCTTTTCAGCCGCCTTTTGTCCGGCTGCGGTGGTTCTGGTGCGTTGTTTCTTTTCTTCCATATTATGTCCTTCCGCGTTGAGCGGCGCTCCTTTGTTATAATGCGGTATCAGTTTGTTGTCAGTCCCTGAGCCGGAGCGCCTTGCGCAGCTCCCGCTCGCCTGTGCCAAGGGTGACTACCAGCAGCACGTCGCCGCTGTGCAGCTTTGTCTGACCTCTCGGGATTATCGTCCTGCCCTCGCGGTTTATGCAAACAACGTTGCAGCTCTGCGGCAGGCTGATGTCCATGAGAGTCTTTCCGGCAAGCTTGTAGTTCTCCGGCAGGGTTATCTCCAGCAGCGAAGCCTCGCCGTCGTTCAGCGGGATAAGCTCGCGGATTGCGGAAAGGTCTACCTCTCGCTCAAGATACTGTATTATGTAGTCGGTCGCAGAAACCACCGTATCTACGCCCAGACTGCGCAGCGCCGCCACATTATTGGGGTTGTTCACCTTTGCAACGGTCTTGCGCACGCCGAATATCTTTTTCGCGGTCTGGCAGCAGACAAGGTTGCTCTCGTCCTTGCCCATGACCGCCACCACCACGTCTGCGTTGTCCGCGCCGGCGGCACGAAGGGTGCCTTGAGAAGTTCCGTCACCGGAGCATACAGTGACGTCCAGCAGGTTCGCCACCGCCCGGCACTGGTCCTTGTTCTGCTCGACAATGACGGTATCATGACCCTCGTCCCGCAGCGTTTTAGCAAGGTAGAACCCCACCTTGCCACCGCCGACTATGATTATCTTCATGCTTATCGCTCCTTTTTATGCAGACCTGCGTATCTGCTCTATCCTGCGCCTGAGTTCCTCGCCTCGCATTTCCAGCCATCTCGCGACGGTGCGGGTGGTCTGTCCGTTCGCCGCCATTTCTGTCAGCCGATCGAAGCTCACCCATTTTGCAGCGCACACCTCCGCCGACTGAAGCACCAGCCGGTCAAGCCCGACAGTTTTTTTTACCATGTAAAAATCCCGCAGCATACTGTCGGTCACCATCGACCATTCAAGACTTATCTCCGATGTATCGGCGCGAATGCCGGTTTCCTCGAAAAGCTCGCGTACTGCGGCTTCCCGGCTGGTTTCTCCGCTTACCGCACAGCCGCCGCTGCATTCCCACTTGCCGCCGCTGGTTTTCTCCGGCACGCGCTGGGTAAGAAGTACCTCGCCACGGTCGTTCACCGTCATTATCTGCACCACTATGTGGTACTCTCCGTGAGGGATCGGCGCGCCCCGCTGTATCTTCCTGCCTAGTCTGCGGCGATCTGCCGTGTACAGGTCAAAATATTCCGTCATGCCTTGCGCTCTCCGGAAAGGTTCTTGGCGATAAGCTCGCAGCGCTGCTTTACGCAGTCAGCGGAGCGGAGCGGGTCGGACGGAGTGTTGAAGGTGTAGTCCATAAGCTGCTCGATGGTGGTGGAAGCAACGTGCAGTCTTGTATCAGAAGAAGCGTAGTAGATGTAGACATCTCCGTTCTCGCGGACGATAGCGCCGTTGGTGAACGCAACGTTGGAAACATCTCCCACTCGTTCGATCCCGTGGGGAGCAATGAACAGCCCGGAGGGGCTTGCAATGAGCTTTGACGGGTCGTTGAGGTCGGTAGCAAACACATAGATGACGTACCGAAGTCCGGCAGCGGTGTTTCTTACGCCGTGAGCAATGTGTATCCAGCCCTTGGGGGTCTTTATCGGAACTGCGCCGGCACCGTTCTTTACTTCGGTGATGGTGTGGTATACTCTCGGAGAGATGACCACCTCGTCGGTACAGAGTACGGGATTTGTGATGTCCTCGCACAGCGCGAAGCATACGCCTCCGCCGCTTCCGGTGGAGATGAAGTCGTCCTGCGGGCGGGTGTAAAACGCATACTTGCCGTCAACAAACTCGGGGTGCAGCACTACGTTTCTCTGCTGGGGCGACTTTGAGATGAGGTTCGGCAGGCGCTCCCATGTGACCAGATCCTTTGTGCGGACGATACCCGCCTGTGCGGTAGCCGCGGAAAGGTCGGGGTTGGACTTGTCCTTACTCTCGGAGCAGAACACGCCGTAGATCCAACCGTCCTCGTGCTGGGTCAGGCGCATGTCGTATACGTTGGTTTCCTCGGGGCAGGTGTCCGGCAGGATAACCGGATAATCCCGGAAACGGAAGCCCTCGGTGGGCTTATCGCTCTCTGCGACCGCGAAGAAGCTCTTTCTGTCAGCGCCCTCGACCCTTGCCACCAGGCAGTACTTTCCGTTGAGGAACACCGCACCGGAATTCATCACGGCGTTCACCCCGAGCCGCTCCATGAGGTTGGGGTTGTCGTTGTAGCTAAGGTCGTACCGCCAGATTATGGGTGCGTGCGCGGCGGTTAGCACCGGGTTCTCGTATCTGGTATAAACACCGTTGTAGAAGTCAGAAGCGGGGTTGGGGCGGTTAATGAGCGCCTCCTGCTCCTGTACAAGCTTTGTAAGCCTTGCGTCAAACTGTTCTCTTGTAAGCATAAATTTTCCTTTCTCCGCAGCGCTGTAAATCAGCCGCCCGGACTATAAAATCAATATACACATCTATTATATCATACTTTATTGAATATTTCAAGGTTGACAGGGAAGAAAATTGGGGGTATAATAGAATTTGTAGTGAAATTATTGGAGAGGGTTTTTATTAATTCGGAATTCGGAATGCGGAATTCGGAATTATAACGGAGGAACTCATGGATAACAGGAAGATAACTGAAATAGAAGAACTCGCGAAGAACGGCGGAGCGGAGGGCGGCGGCATTGCCGAGGTGTTCTCCCGGGTGTTCTGCGCCGTTCAGAAAACACTGAAAATCACCCCGTTCGCGGAACAGCTTGGAGCAGCGCTGGCGCTCTCTGACCACAAGATGGTGCAGATGCAGACCGGCGAGGGCAAGACCCTTGCGGCAGTCTTTTCGGCATGCTATGAAGCAATATCCGGTGGACGGGTCATGGTGCTGACCTTCAACGACTACCTCGCGGACCGCGACTACCACTGGATGAAGCCGGTGTATGACGAGATGGGCGTATCTGTCGGCTGTATCACCACAGACACCCCCCGGGAGCAGCGACGGGAGCTTTACGGCAGGCAGGTGGTGTACCTCACCGCAAAGGAAGCCGGGTTTGACTACCTGCGGGATTTCGTCTGCTTCAAGCCGGAGGAAATGGTGTTCCCGGAGAAGCTGAACTTCGCTATCGTGGACGAAGCAGACAGCATCATGATAGACGAAGCGCGTATCCCGCTGGTGATTGCCGGTGACATCGCCGCCGAGGACGATGGCAGCACCGCGGAGGTGTACGGGAAGGTCGCGGACTTCACCGAGGACGACTACGGCATTGACGAGGACAGCCGCAACGTCTACCTCACAGACGCGGGCGCGGACAAGGCGGAGGAGATGTTCGGCTGCGACATTTACGGCGAGGAAAGCACCGGGCTTCTCGCAAAGATCTGCGCCTGCATTAAGGCGCGGGTAATGCTCACCGAGGACAAGGACTATATCGTCAAGGACGGCGCTATAATACTTGTTGACGAGTTCACCGGGCGCGCCGCTCCGGGAAGAGTGTTCCCGGGTGACCTGCAAGCGGCGGCGGAAGCAAAGCACGGGCTGAAAATAACCTCCCGTGGGCGAATCATGGGCAACATCGCGCTTCAGTACTTCCTGCGGCTGTTCCCTAAGATAGCAGGCATGACCGGCACTGCGGCGGCTTCTGCGGAGGAATTTGACACGATATACGGGCTTCCCACCGAGGTGATACCCACCAGGCTGCCCTGCCAGCGCCTTGATCACCCGCTTGAAATGTACTACGACCAGACCGAGAAGCGCCGCGCGGTGGTTTCTGCAATAAAAGAAGCGCATGAGATAAACCGCCCTGTACTGGTGGGAACTGAAAGCATCGGCGAGTCAGAGAGCCTTGCCGCGGACTTGCAGAATATCGGCATTGAGTGCGTGGTGCTGAATGCCAAGAACGACGAAGCGGAGGCCTCGATAATCGCCAGAGCCGGCGAACCCGGCGCGGTGACTATCTCCACCAACATGGCGGGGCGCGGCGTTGACATCAAGCTGGGCGGGGAGTCCGGCGAACGCAAAGCCGAAGTTGAGCAGGCGGGTGGACTTCTCGTGCTTGCCACGGCGATGCGGGAGTCCTCGCGGATAACCCAGCAGCTTCGCGGACGCGCAGGACGTCAGGGGGACGTCGGCGAGAGCAGGTTCTTTGCAGCGTTGGACGATGAAATAATGACCCGTCTGAACCTGAGATCGCTGGTTTCCGGCAGGCACTACCCCACCGCGCGGGTAAGCGGCGCTATTGAGGATAAGCCGCTGCTGAAAGAAGCGGAGCGCATTCAGCGCATCTCCGAGGGCAACACGTTCGACGAGCGCGTGAACCTCATGAAATACACCATGATAGGCGAAAAGCACCGTTCCATGACTTTTGACAAGCGCACGGCGCTTCTGGACGGCTCACACAACAGCGAACTGTGGCAGAAGCATGCGCCGGAGCTGTACGAAAAGGCTGTGAAGAAGTTCGGCGAGAAGCCGCTTCAGGAAAAGCAGAACCTCATTCTGGCGGCGCTGCTGAACGAGTTCTGGTGCGACTACCTCGACTACACTGCCTACCTCCGGGAGGGAATTCACCTGACGCAGGTCGCGGGGCGCAATCCTGCGGAGGAATACAACATCACCTGCGAGGAATACTACGACAGCGCGGTGGACAGCATTCCCGAACGAATGACCGAGAAGCTGGAAGCGCTGCTGGAGTGCGGTTCGCTGGACGAATACCAGCCGCTCATGCCCAGCCGCACCTACACCTATCTGCTCAATGACACCGGCGAGGAATTCAAGCGCAAGCCGCTGCTGCTCAGCGTTTTTGGTGACAACGAAGAAATCGTGGACGGCAAGCCAAATCCCAGGCAGGAAGAATATACCTCTATCCTGGAAGCGCAGCCGGAAGCTCCCGAAGAAAAACCGAAGAAAAAGGGCTTTCTGGCGGGACTTTTCGGCAGGAAGAAGAACTGATATGTCAACTATTTGTGCTATTGCAACACCCCCGGCGGCAGGGGGGATCTCGGTGATACGCATTTCCGGGGAGAATGCCGCGGAAATCGCCGCAAAGGTGTTTCAGCCGGTTTCCGGCAGGAGCGTTGCTGATTTAAAAGGCTACCATGCTGCATACGGACGCATTTTCGACGGTGACGAGCAGCTGGACGACGGCGTACTGCTGATGTTCCGCGCTCCTCACAGCTACACCGGCGAGGACGTTGCCGAGATATCCTGCCACGGAGGCATTTACGTCACAAGACGGGTGCTGTCTGCATGCGTAAAGGCGGGAGCAGCTCCCGCAGCGCCGGGTGAATTCACCAAGCGTGCGCTGCTCAACGGCAAGATGTCGCTGACCCAGGCGGAAGCTGTCGCGGATATAATCAATGCCCAGGGCAACCAGATACTCACCTGCGCCAACGCCCAGCGCGAGGGCGCACTCTACCGCCGTATGGAGCAGTGCGCCGACCGCATAATGGACGTGCTGAGCCAGATATCCGCATGGATAGACTACCCGGAGGACGACACTCCGGTGGTAACGCAGGAGTGGCTCACCGAGCGGCTTTCCGAGGTACGGGATATGTTCCGGGAGCTGCTTTCCGGCTACGACACCGGGCGAATGCTGCGGGAGGGTATCTCCTGCGCGATAGTCGGCAAGCCAAATGCCGGCAAGTCTACCCTGATGAACCGGCTTGCGGGTCAGCAAAGGAGCATTGTTTCCGATATTGAAGGCACCACCCGGGATATCGTTGAGGAAACCATCGCCCTAGGGGATATTGTGCTTCGGGTGGCGGACTGCGCCGGAATTCGCGAAACGGACGATTTTGTGGAAAAGATCGGCGTGGACATCATGCTGAAAAAGCTGGAATCCGCCGATATCGTGCTGGCGGTGTTTGACGGCTCACGGGAGCTTTCCGGTGAGGACAGGCGGCTGCTGGAGCTTCTTCGCGGCAGAAACGTCGTGGCGATAGTCAACAAGTCCGACCTTCCGCAGCAGCTGGACTGCGCCGAAATCGAAGCTGTGCTCGGCGAAACGGTGCGTATCTCCGCGAAGCAGGACGACAACGCGGCTTCCCGTCTGGAACAGGCAGTGAGCGGGCGGCTGAATTTAGCGCAGCTAGACCCGGACGCGGGCTTCCTCGCAAACGAGCGGCAGCGAGACTGCATGCTGCGTGCTTCGGCGGCGGCGGAGCAGGCTCTTGAAGCGGCTTCGGCAGGGGTCACTCCGGACGCAGTGGGTGTAATGCTCGAAAGCGCACTTGACGCGGTGTACGAGCTGTCAGGCAAGCGCGCCGGGGAGGTAGTCATCGACGAGGTGTTCAAGAGGTTCTGTGTTGGAAAATAACGACAATAACGAGGTGTGACAATGAACATATTGATAATTGGCTGCGGCAAGGTGGGCAGCGAGCTGGCGGCGCTTTTTGACCGCCGGGGGCATGACGTTTCGGTGGTAGACCGCCGGGAAGAGAAGTTTGAGGATCTTCCCGGGGATTTCGGCGGTTTCACTACGGTAGGCGTGCCGATAGACCAGGACGTGCTGAAAAAAGCGGGAATTGAGACCTGTGACGCGGTGTGCGCTGTAACAACGGACGACAATCTGAACATCATGGCGGCACAGCTGGCGAAGGAAGTGTTCAACGTGCCGAGGGTGTTCGCGCGTATTTCTGACGTGGACAAGGTGGACGTGTTCCGCGGCTTCGGCATCCACACCGTCTGCCCCACCAGACTGACGGTAGAAGCCGCATGTGCCGCCATCGAGGACGTGAACGAGCAGGACTCCCTCACCATTGACCGCAACCGAGTAAGCTTCACCACCATGGACATGCCGCCGGAATTCGTGGGCAAGGTCCCGTCCGATATAGAACTTGAGCCGGACGAGATACTGTTCGCCATTATCCGCGAGAACGGGCTGTTTCTGCTGTACAACGGGCAGGTAATCACGCTGGGCGAAAAGGACAGGTTGGTGTTTGCGAAGAAAGCGTAATGGGAAATCAAGGTAACGCCGCATAATTATTGTCGTGCGATTGCATGCCGTTAGTTGTGCGGTGTTGCCTTAATATTTGACACTAATACTAATAACCATTTAAACTCAGGAAATCTTTACAGAAATCCAGCACC
>JBJFGA010000067.1:0-4819 GCA_051892275.1 Oscillospiraceae bacterium
ATGGATTGGCTCTATTTCGGCGTTTGTTGAGTTGATAATGTGTAGCAACGGGCACACCGAAATACCACGCAATAAACTCCTCCGCCTTGAGCATTCCCGCCTGAACCATCTGGAAACGGCGGTTGAACTCCGTCCCGGTGTCCTCGAAAACAGAATCGCCGAACTCTATCGCGCATTCGCCGTCCTCGCAGTCAATGCCGTAGAACCTCGCCAGTGTGACGGTTATCTTGTTCAGAGCCTCCAGCACCGGACGAAGCTGCCGCTGTATCTGGCAGACGGTGTTGTAGGTGGTTTTATCCTCGGAAAGCACCTGCGTTGCCGTAACCAGCCCCTTGCTGGAATCGAACGAGAACGTCCCGCTGGAAACTCCGATTTTCACCTCATAGAACCGCAGCTCAGTGTTTATCTGCGCCCGGTGCGCTTCTTCACGGATAGCCGGAGCATAAGTCATTATCTGCTGCTCCATAGTGCGCTGTCCGTCACCGTCCACGTTCACGAAATAATCATCGGTGATCTTGCCGTTGCTGCTGAAAATCCCGTTGTCCCCGAATACCTTTGCGGACATTTTGCGGAACTCGGCAAGGTACTCGCTGTGCGCCGAATCTATCTCATTCAGAACGCCGATAGCGTTCGCGAAAATGGAGATCGGCAGCTCGCTGTCGAGGTCTATGTTGTTGGCATACGGGGTGCGGAATGTCGCTATCATGGGAATGTCGGACGGAATCTTGCCCTCCGGCAGCAGCATAGCCCAGCGCGGTATCTCCGTCAGCTCCACGCGGTGGCGGGTGCCATAAAGGTAGGCAGAATTCCGCACGGTGTGAACTCCGTCCGCGAAGATGTGATGTTCCCGCCGTTCGTAGACCCTGCCCTTGTATCGGATACGTTCGAAGAAAATGCCCTCGGTGATGTGTCCATTTTCGTCCAGCGCGATCGGCAGGAAGTCCCGGCTCGTCCCGAAATCGAAGAATATCTCGCCGGTTCCGGTTATGTATGGCTTGATGACCGTGTACCCGCCCACCAGCATCAGCTGCGTAATGCGGTCTAGGTTCGGGACGAGGTTCTTCTGAACGAAGCCGTTCAGCTGCTCATCGGCAACCTCGAACTTAATTTCGGCGGTGACAAGCTGCGCCAGATATGCTGTCGAGGTGTAGGCTGTTTGCAGAGGGGCGAAATGCTCGTGCGATTTTTTCTGAATATCGCCCCTGAACACGTCCCACCACAAATCGGTAGCCGCTCTCATGTCAGGGCTTACCGCCGACTGCACCTTGCTTAAATCTGCTTCTTCCATTGCTTCACCGCCTTGTTTAAAGCCATTTAAAAGGCTTTTTATTTTGTCTAATACACTCATTTTTCGCTCCTAATAAGTCGTGGAATGTATCTCTCAAAGCTGTATTCAAATGCGTCCAAAGTATCAATATCAGAGGTGCCGTCGTCAAGGCGAACCTCCGCTCCGATCACCTTATCGTCATAAACCGCGCCCTGAAATGCTTCTATCAGGCTGCCGCATTCCTCGGATATCAGCTTGAACCGCCCGCCAGCCATAAGCCTTGTGGTCGCTTGGATACGGTCGTTTATTTCACGCTTCAGCGCGTTTTTGACTATAATACCCAGCGGCTTCAGCGCCAGCCGAAGCCCGGCAATAAGAGTCTGCTCGGCGCTGTCGCCGTACAGTGTCGGGACTATGCCGTACCGCTGCTTAATGTCGGTGCAGAAATCATACACCCGCTTATCCAGCTCCTGCGGGGTCATTCCCGCCGCCGGGATATGTTCGGACTTAAGCGCGAATAATCGCCGATAATCCTGCGTTATTCCGCATGCCACCAGCGCATGTGCCGACTTATTGCCGCCGAAGTCCAGCCCGACATTTATCTGGTCGAGGTGGGGAAAACCTTTGGTTTTGACAGCCGCCGTTTCGGCGTCATCTTCTTATAGACTATGTCTATAAGAAGATATGATACGCCCAGCTCATCGGCGAGCTTCTTAGCGACCATTACGTCATAGCCATAGGCATATCCTCCTCCGCCATAGATCTCAACTGCGGTGTCGCCGTTCTTGACCTCGGAGCTGACCTGCGTCCAGTTGAACGGAGCGTATGTGCACTCCATGACAACTCTTAACACTCCGTTGGAAGCGGTCTCGCTCTCTGCGCCGGAGGACGCAGCAGCAGAACTGCTGCTTGTGGAAGAACCGGAGCAGGCGCTTATCGTGGATACCGCCACAAATCCGGCTGCAAGCATACTTACCGCCTTAACAAATGCCTTAACTTTCATGATCGTTTTCTCCTTTCAATGTTCAAACCGTATTTATTTTTTGGACGTTTGCTTTATTTTGCAGCGACCGCTTCGATCGCCTCTCTGATTATCTCGCAGGCCTTATCACATTCGCTCTCGGTGATGATGAGCGGAGGAACCATTCTGATAACGTTGGAACCGATAGCGGTTATGAGCAGCTTTTTGTCTAAGCAGGCGTGCTTTACCTCAACGCTGTTCAGGTCGGTGAACTCAACGCCCACCATAAGCCCCTGACCTCTTACCTCCTTGACGTGGGGAAGAGTGGACAGCCGGTCTGAACCTCGTCCAGCAGCAAAAGAATGTGATTCTCGTCACAGAACTTTCTCAACCCGGTCATGAATTCCATTGTTGCGGGGTGTACGCCGCCCTCGCCCTGAACCGGCTCTATCATTATCGCAACGGTGTTCTCGATGCAGGCGTCCTTAATTGCCTGTAAGTTGTTGTAGGGTGCGTAGGTAAAGCCGGGAACCATTCCGCCGAAGCCTATCTGGCAGGCATTGTCCGGCTGACCGGTGGCGCTCATTGCACCGAATGTCCTGCCGTGGAACGACATTTCAGTGGTGACGATGTTGTAGCGGTTCGGTCCGAACTTCTCAACGCCGTATTTACGCGCCATCTTGATCATAGCTTCATTTACTTCGGTGCCGGTGTTCTGGTAGAAGATCTTATCCATGCCGAGGGTGGTACAAATCTTCTCGGCAAGCAGAGCCTGCGGAACGGTGTACGGATAGTTGAGAGTCTGCATGATCGTTCCTGCCTGCTCACGGACTGCATCTACGACCTTCTCGTTGCAGTTTCCCACGGAGTTTACCGCGATACCTGCGTAGAAATCAAGATAGGGAGTGCCTGATTCGTCGTACATATATACGCCCTTGGCACTGTCGGCTACAAAATCAAAACGTTCGTAGGTTTCGATCATGTATTGCAGCACTTTTCAGGTTATTTGTACAGACGCAGGGGGTGATTGATACGTTTGGCTGTCAGGTGCAAAAATGCCCCCTTCATTAGACTTCATTTTTGGTATTTTCTTTTATACCATATCGTCTAACAAAAGGGGAGCATATCAACACTATACGAAATGAATTTGCAATGTTTCTCGTTAGATACTTAAAAATGTCCTGCTAAAGGTGTTTTTTATCCGCCGAAAAAGCTAAGGAAATTAAAGCCTGTCGGGAACGGAATAGTAAACATATAAACAGTAGCAAAAATTAATCCCGCGATCGCTACGCCTGTAATAATAAATCTGTTAGGCAGTCTGCGGAATGTGCCGACAATACCGAGCATAAACAGAACCACCGAGTAGATAACGGTAACGAGGTTAAATGTGTCGCCCTTGGTGTTATCTGCCTGACCCTCTTCAAGAACCGCTGCACTTTCGTCAAGCACCGCCTGTGCGTCCAGGTAGTATCCGTTGACAAAATCCTCATCGTTAAAGGGTGTAGTAGTGGAGGTTTCGCCGTGCAGCACCCAATCGATAATGCCGTCTGCGTCAAAGCTGAAATCGTAACCGATAAGTTCCGCCATTTCTGCGGTGAGGTTATCTGTGCAGATAAACAGGATCTTATATGCGTTTTCGTACATTTTGTCCTCGTCGCCCGTCTTATCGGCGTACAGGATCCCTACCTGATAGTCGCTTATTGTGTTCCAGAGCTGCATATCCTGCATGAGGGACTGCGAAGCCTCGTTCCAGCGGGAGTTTCCGTCTGCGGCGAGATTGTTGCTCTTTGTGTAATTCGTTGACATATTGCCGCCGTGAAGCGAGCCGATCCACGAAGCCCATGCAGTTGCAAGCGCCGTCACGCCTAAGAAGATTGCTATGAAGATCTCAAGGATATCTACCTTGCTGCGCTTAGCCTTTTCAGGTGCAGCGCTCTTGTTTTCTTCTGTATTAACATTGTCCGACATAAAAATTACCTCCTGATGTCAACTTTGATTTTGCAAAACAATTCCTGCCGTTTGGGGCAGGAATTGCTGCGTGTAGACAATTATCCATTAACCCACGGAGTACCGTCCTTCTTGGTGAACTTGCCGGTTGCAACCTGAATGATGTCAACTATGTAGCCGATGCCAAAGCAGCCTGCGGTTAAGAGCCAGAGAATACCTGTGCCGATTTTTCCTGCCATAAATCTGTGAACGCCTAATTCGCCAAGAAAAATCGTGATCAGTAATGCCGCTGTCTTTTCCATAAAATAATACCTCCAAAATATAAGTGCTGCGGAAAACCGCTTCGACTTATTTTACCATTTGTCAGGAAAAATGTCATCACCTTTTCGGGTGAATTGTATGTGTCTTTTAAATATCTCGGTGGATCGAGGGAAAAAGCGCCTTTAAGAGCCAGTCTTCTGCTTTTCGAGCAGCGTTTCGAGCTTTTCGATATGCTCTTTAAGCGCCTTTATTTCAGATGCCAGATCGCCTGTTTCTTCTTCGGCTGTATCTTCGTCCTCTTTGTTGTTATTCTCTGTTGTGACCTCGCTGATGGAGTTAACAACTATACCTACGACAACATTCATCACAATGAACGAGGAGAT
>JBJFGA010000068.1:0-4806 GCA_051892275.1 Oscillospiraceae bacterium
AAGGTGAGCAGCAAACTTGGCGTCGGCTCGCGCTTTGAGGTCACGATATATCTAAAGCTTCAGGACACCGCAGAGATAAGGCAGGAGAAGTTTATAGACCTCGATGTGCTTGTGACGGACGACGACCCGTTAAGTCTGGAATCCTGCTGCACAATGCTGAATGATTTTGGCATGAAAGCGCAGGGAGTGTCCTCCGGCGAAGAAGCTGTGGAGCAGGTCGTGCTTCGCCATGAGAACAAGCAGGACTTCTTTGCCTGCATAATCGACTGGAAAATGCCCGGAATGGACGGGATAGCCACCACAAAGGCTATCCGCAAAGCAGTCGGAGATGAAGTGCCCATAATCATAATATCCGCCTACGACTGGTCGGATATTGAACAGGAAGCGCGGGCGGCGGGCGTAAACGCATTTATCAGCAAGCCGATGTTCCGTTCAAGAGTAGCGAAAACCTTTAATTCATTGGTCGGAACGGACGAGCCTAAAGAAAAGGAAGCGCCTCTGGTCGGAGGTATGCAGAATATGGATCTTAGCGGCTTCAGGGTGCTGCTGGTGGAGGACAATGACCTTAACGCTGAGATCGCTTCCGAAATACTTGCAATGACCGGACTAAGCGTTGAGCGCGCAGCCGACGGCACAGAAGCCGTTGACATGATGTCAAGGTGCAAAGACGGTTATTACGACATCATATTTATGGACATTCAAATGCCAAAGATGAACGGTTACGATACCGCAAGGGCAATTCGTGCCATGAATCGTAACTACTGTAAGCAGGTGCCGATCATTGCAATGACGGCAAATGCTTTCGCCGAGGATATTCAGGCGGCAAAAACAGTAGGAATGAACGAACATATCGCGAAGCCCCTTGATTTCAAGCACCTGTCCAAAACGCTTAATAAGTGGCTGAAAAAATAGTATACCCGGAATAACTTGTGAGTAAGCAAAGATGCAAAAGTCCTGCATTTCCTGTGATATTCAATGTTTGTATTGCTTTTTGTCAAATTGTGTGGTATAATAGATATTATATCTATAATTACAGAGAAAATCGTGGTTTATGGCATTGGCGATAATGTACTGTGAAATACACGTTTCAAGGTACGCGACTATATTTTATTATTGAACGAGGAAGAACTATGACTATTCAAGAATGTTACCAGCAGCTTGGCGGCGATTATGACGAAATTAAAAAGCGCCTGTCAAGCGATATAGTGATCAAAAAGATCATCACAAAGTTCCTGGACGACAGCAGCTTCTCTGATTTGAAAGCTGCTATGGAAGAAGGCAGCCGCGAGAAGGCTTTTGGTGCTGCCCATACGCTGAAGGGCGTCAGCGCCAATCTCAACCTGAACCGGCTGACGCTTTCCGCGTCAAAGCTTACAGAACTGCTTCGCCCGAAAACAGAGGCTATCCCTGCGGGAGCTGACGTTCTTTTTGAAGAAGTCCGGCATGATTATGAGTTGACGGCAAGCACAATACAAGCCTGCATAGACTCAGATAAATAATAAACAAAAAGGAGCAACCTAATGAAATTGAAGAAAATTGTATCCCTGCTGCTTGCAGGTATAATGTCAGCGTCAGTGCTGACCGGCTGCGGAACTCAGAATGCCGCACAGGACGGAAATGATGGCAGAATACCCATCAGCATGTATATGTGGGACAGGTCTATGTTCAAGGAGCTTTCTCCGTGGCTGGAGCAGCAGTTCCCCGACATTGATTTTACCTTTGTCCAGAGCTACAACACTATGGAATACTACAAAGACCTGCTTGCACGCGGGGAGTCTATGCCGGACATCATAACATGCCGCCGTTTCTCGCTGAACGACGCGGCTCCTCTTGCTGATTATCTCATGGATCTGAGCATGACTGAAGTCGCAGGTACATTTTACAGCAGCTATCTGGAGGTCAACCGCGAGGAAAGCGGAGCTATCCGGTGGCTTCCTATGTGCGCCGAGGTAGACTGTATCGTGGCAAACAAGGGTCTGTTCGACCAGCACAACATCGCTCTGCCCACCAATTATTCCGAGTTCGTAGCGGCAATTGACGCTTTCGAGGAGCTGGGCATAAAGGGCTTCCAGTCCGATTGGTATTATGACTATACTTGTCTGGAAACTATGCAGGGCTGTGCAATTCCCGAGCTTATGAGTCTTGAGGGAACCAGATGGCGTATGGCTTACGAGAGCGAGACCGAAGATAACAAGGTCGGTCTGGACGATACTGTATGGCCTAAGGTGTTTGAAAAGTACGAGCAGTTCTTGAAAGACGTTCACTTCCAGCCCGGCGATGAGGAACTTCAATTCAGCGTTGTTATGGAGCCCTTCTTTAACGGACAGACCGCTATGATCCGCAACACCGCGAATATTTGTGATAGTATCAGGAACGAAAGAGGTATGGACTGCGTGATTCTACCCTATTTCGGTGAAACCTCTGAGGATAACTGGGTGCTTACATATCCCATGTGCCAGCTTGCCGTTTCTCAGAATGTTGAAAAGGACGAGGCAAAGAAGAAAGCAGTAAACGACGTGCTTATGGCAATTTTCAGCGAGGAAGGTCAGAAGCATGTTGCAGCCGGCACTTCCGTGCTGTCCTACAATAAAGAAGTGAAGATAACCCCGACAGAGCCGCTCCAGTATGTGCAGGACTGCATCAGCAGCAACCATCTGTATATGCGCCTTGCCTCTACCGAGGTGTTCGGTATTTCGCAGGACGTGGGACACAAGATGATGACCGGCGAATATGACGCAAAGGCAGCTTATGAGGCGTTTAACGCGCAGATCACTGATTACAAAAATCCGGAAGCTGAAGAGGTGTTATTCACTCAGGAAACAGCATATTCCAATGACTTTGGCGTTCACGGAAGCCCTGCCGCTTCCTCGCTGATGAACACCCTGAGATATGCAAATGACGACCAGATAGCTATCGGATATGCCAGCGTGGCAAGTTCCCCGATTTTTGCAGGGGATTACACCATGCAGCAGGTAAAGTGGATAATGACCTTCAGAAACGCTCTCTACCGGGGCGAGTACACCGGCGCAGAGATACGCCGTATCATGGACTGGCTTGTGAACGTAAAGGAGGACGGTTCTAACCCGATCCACCACCGCAACCAGATGCCTGTCACCAGCGGTCTGGAATTCACCGTTACCGAAACGGAAAGAGGAAAGTTCGCTCTGGGGGATATTACCGTAAACGGACAGCCGCTTGAGGACGATTCCGTGTATACAGTCCTGTTGGTGGGAGCAGATACATACATCGAGCACCCCACCTTCTGCAACTGCCCCATGCCCGAGGATCTAAAGACCAAGAGAGAAGATTACATTGTAAATGATTTCACGAGTCAGGATCAAATTCGGGTGGCTCTGGAGCAAACAAAGCAGTTCCTTGAGCCTACGGAGTATGTAACCATTATCCGCGGCTATTAAGAAGCATGTATTGAAAGGAGGGCGGCGTTATGAGAAAAAGGCTGATCATCTTGATGCTGACTGTCGTTATTGCCGCGGCAGCAGCACTGGCAGGCTTTGCCTATTCGGGATTTGTTTCCGAAACAATATATGAAGAAAGCACCGCCCACCTTGTCGAGATATTTCATCAGGCTAATCAGGCTCTTTACAATATGGTATCCGTCAACTGGAGCCGTATGCGAATGTGGGTGCCCTATATTGAAACTGCGGAAAGCGAACAGGATATCGTGGCGTATTTAAATCAGGCAAGGGAAGAAAGCAACTTCACCGATTTCTTTTTTATTTCCCGCAACGGTAACTATATCACGCTGGAGGGACAAAAAGGCTACCTAGATCTGCGGAATAAGCTTGAGGACTTGATTTTAGAGCAGAAGCCCATAGTCGTAAACTCCGTTGTTCCCGATAAACCTGAGATAATGGTGTTTGCAACTCCTGCTGTTCCCAGCAGTTACCGCGGTTTTGAATATGAAGCTATCGCTATTACCTATAATAATTCAGACCTTGTGGAAGCTCTTAAAATTTCCGCCTTTGGTGGAAAAGCCGGTACTTTTGCGATACTGCCCGATGGTCGCGTAGTTGTTGACAATGGAAGCGAAGAACTCAACAACATACACAATTTCTTTGCTCTGCTGGAGAGATCCGACAATATTACCGATGATAAGATCGACGAAATTCAAGAGGATTTCCTGGCGGGAAACTCCGGCGAAATGATAATCGACATCAACGGAACAGACTATTATCTTGTGTATGAGCCGGCGAATTTTCAGGACTGGATAGTACTTGGGATCGTACCCGCTGACGTGGTAAACGCCAGCATGAACAATCTTCAATCCACAACGATCGCTGTCGTTTCTGTAATTGTTATTGCACTTGCTGTGTGCCTGCTTCTTTTTGTAATTCAGCAGAACAGGCAGAAACTTAGGCTGAAGGATAACGAGCTTGTCGCACGGGACGAGCTGTTCTCAAAGCTCTCCACCAACGTTGATGATGTATTTCTTATGCTTAACGCGGAAAACCTGCGGGTGGATTATGTCAGCCCGAATATTGAAAAGCTTTTGGGTATTTCCGAAGCAAGAGTCAAAGAGGACGTTCATGTTCTTGAAAAACTCATTAAAGACAATGGTTCCGCTCATATTCTGGACCAGATCTCAGATATTATGCCCGGATACCAGAAGGAATGGGACAGAGAGTATGTTCACATGGCAAGCAAAGAAGTACGTTGGTTCCACGTTGTCGCATTTTGCAGCGATATTCAGGGGGCTAAAAAGTACATACTTGATATGTCCGACCGAACCAGCGACAAGAAGATAAATCAGGAGCTTGAAAACGCAGTCCACATTGCTCAGAATGC
>JBJFGA010000069.1:0-20316 GCA_051892275.1 Oscillospiraceae bacterium
GGCTTCTTCTGCGGCTTCGCCGCAACCCCGCTTTGCGGGGTAATCTTCCTATAGATTTTGTTTATAGGAAGATTGAAGAATAGTATAAAGTGGTTTTCAACAAGATGAAATACACTCCGTGAAAGGATCAGGATATGTTTAAAAGCAAAAGACAGAAGGAAATACTGGAGTCCACTGAATCAAAACTCGCCCGTATGTTCGAGGAATTCAACGCTGAAAAGCGCCCTGACGACGGCAGGCTGGTGTGCGAGACCCAGTGCACTATGGCGAGGATACGGTCGTTCTCGGACTTTATGTACCTGATGAAGGTCAGACCGCTCCAGACCGGGTGCTATTACGGAGCAGCGGTGTTCTTCCTGCTGACGCTGGCGGCGCTTTGGTGCAAGGAATGGCTGCTGGCGGTGATATTTGGCGTGATTTTCCTTATTCTGGCGACACTGCCGCACAATATGCGGATACAGTACTTCAACAAGCGCGCCGATAAGCTGGAGGACTGCTTCGGCAAGGTGATAAATGCGGATTTCACCGGCGAGGACAGCGTGAAGCTCACCATAAGCTCGCCGCAGGAGGCGGAGTCTGACGGGGCAAATCGCCCGGAGCGCGGCGAGGAGTCCTCCGCGAGAACGTCCGAGGCGGCTCACGACAAGAACGCGCTGACCCTTGAGATACCCTACGAAAAGATATATCTCGCCTACGAGTGCAGCCACAGCTTCTACCTGTTTCCGGAGAAGCTGGACGAAAATACTCCGCAGGCGGTAATCTGCGACAAAACGCAGTTCCTGTGCGGCACTCCCATGCGGCTGCGGGACAGGCTTGCAAGGGGCTGCGGCAAGCGTTTCAAAATCAGGATCAAGAAAGCCTGACTTTCTGGCGGCGATATCCACTTAGCCGGTGTGACGAATTTGTTCATTGCATTTCGTGATGTTTTGTTATGTTAGCCAAAAAATCAAAAAAAATTTGTTCAATTATTAGAAAATTCACATTATGTCTTGATTTATTAACAGTGAATATTGTATAATATAAACAAGAGTATTCTGACAAATTATGTTCTTTGGTTGCGTAAGATAGTATCTGTTTGATAAGCTGGCATCTGCAATAGGTCGGAAACGCTCTGTTATTTCGGTTTCATAGAGGATTGATGCTATTGCTTTTTGGTAATAAAATAATTAAGACGGAAGTGCTCGGACAGAATGGTTCGCTGCTGGTATCGGCAGAGAGGAACTTCGTGTTCCCCAAGAACCTTGATTCCGGCGATGATAGTATACTTATCATAAAGGGCAAGGATCTGCCGGAGCTTGACCGCGGCACAAGAGTGGTGGTCATCTCTTACTCCAAGGCTGGTGAGCGTATAAAGTACGCCGGCGAGATCTCCATGTCCCACGGGCTTCAGATGAACGTTCAGATACTGAAGTCCAACAGCACCCAGGTGCTCGAGGAGCGCAGGCGTTTTTTCAAGATAAAGGTCAACCTGTCCGGCAGGGCGTTGTTCGTTATCAGGGACGAGGACACCATCAGGTTTGAGGAGCCTGCTGATATCGGAGTCAACGATATCAATGTCGGCGGTATCTTCATGACCAGCGATTACGAGTTCAAAAAGGACGACTGCGTGTGCGTTGATATCGAGATGATGGAACCCTATCACCTCAATACAATGGCGCATGTCCTTCGAGTACAGCGAAATGATCAGGACGAGATACTGGGCTACGGCTGTTCTTTCGAGAACCTTACCGCGGCGCAGGAGGACGCGATCGGCAAGTACATCAATCATCAGCAGCTTCTTCAGCGCGCAAGGCAGAACAACAACGATGACTAATTACCTTTGCGTGCAGCATGAATGATATGGCAAGATCTCACACGGCGCGGACGCGCTGTGTTTTTCGGCAATAAATTATATATATTTCAGGGGGATAATAACGGTATGAGCAATTTCAAGCTAAAATATGTGCTGACAGCTATCATGCTGGTATTTGCTATCCTGCCGGCGATGATCGTCGGTCTGATAGGCACATTTTCAGTTTCAGGATATGAGAGGGCGGCGAAGGAGAACACTTTGCAGCAGGTGGCGGAGTCTAAGTCTGCCGGCATAAAGCAGGTGTTCAGGAGTTACACCACCATGGTGGATTCCATTGCCCACAGTGAGGCTGCACTCAATTCCGCTTTCGGCATGGGCAGTGCGGCGAATATGCTTTCCGCTGCAACCAACTCTGACGCGGCTATCCTTGATATGCTCGTGCTGGACGAGAACGGTACGGTCATTGAAGCCGTAAACGGCAATGTCGGAGGAGTTTTCGAGAACCTGCCGATGAACCAGGGCGTCATCAACATGCCTAAGGTGTCCGATGTGCTGACATGGACAAACTATGGCGACGCTATTTTCGTATCCGGAAAGATCCCGTCTGATACCGCTTCCGGCGAGGCAGGATTTGTTGTTGCCATCGTTTCCGTTGCTGATGGCAGCAGCATTATGAACGCTATCAGCGGACAGTTCATCAACTTCACGAACTCGCACTACATGCTGGTCGATGAGAACGGCGTGGCTCTCAACTACGGCAGCAGCAGAGGCGTGAACAGAGATTTTGCGGGCAGCGCGCTCCAGACCAACCTTACACAGTACTTCGGCGAAGGAAACGAGCTGACCTCCAACACAGATGTTAAATCCATCTGCGGCAAGGCGGGCGGCTATACATACGACATCGGTCTTGTCGGCACCGAGTACCCCAACTGGAGATGGGTGGCTGTTGCTGACAACAGCGCATTCTCCAGCTTCTCCACCACTACTAACCTCCTCGGCTGGGTGGTGATCGTAGCGGCTGCTGTGGTATTCTCCGTTGGCTCGCTGGTGGTTATCGGAAGATTCCTCGGCAACATGAATGGAATGCTGAAGACCATGACCGAGATATCTGAAGCCGAAGGCGCTACCGATATCCGCTTCAAGGTAACAAACAGAAGAAGCGAGCTGGGCGAGATACAGACCTCATTCAACAACCTGCTGGACGAGGTGTTCCTTAGCGAGGAACGTCACCGCACGATTTCGGAACTGTCCGACAACATGCTGTTCGAGTGGGATTTCCGCAAGGAAAGAATGTACGTTTCGCCTAATATGCTGGCAAAGTTCGATATCAACACCGAAAGCGCAACGCTTTCCAACGGTAAGTTCGTTGACTCCCTGATGAGTCAGGAGGACGCCGAAAAGTACAAGCGTGACATCAACGGTCTTCTCAAGAACAAGAACGGTTACAGCGCTGAATATCAGCTGAAGACAAAGAGTGACGCGAACATCTGGGTATCCCTCAGGGCTTCCTGCATCACCGATCGTCTTGGCGAACCGCTTAGAGTTATCGGCGTTATGACCGATATAGACAACGAAAAGAAGATGGAGCTTCAGCTCTCTGAGCGCGCAAGCTACGACTTCCTTTCACAGCTGTACAACAGAAACACCTTTATCAGAAACCTTTCCTCCGAGATGGAGCGCCGCGGCACGAAGCGCATCGCTGTTTCGTTCATTGACGTTGACGACTTCAAGTTCATCAATGACCGTTACGGTCACTCCATCGGTGACGAGGTCATCAAGTTCGTGGCTGACACTATCCGCAAGAAGGTCGATGACCGCGGCGGATTTGCAGGACGCTTCGGCGGTGACGAGTTCGTTCTGTGCTTCACTGACCAGGACGATATCGAGAACATTGAGAACATTTCAATGGATATCATCAACGAACTGTACGAGGGCTACACCACTCCCGACGGCTCAATGCATATCGATGTTAAGGCAAGTATCGGTGTGGCTTACTGCCCCGAGCATTCCGAGGACGTCAACGAGCTGCTCTCCTTTGCGGATACTGCAATGTACTTCGTAAAGAAGAATGGAAAGACGAACTACCACATCTACATTCCGGAGGACAGTGCTACCGATGAGTACATAGACCCGGAGGGCTTCTGATACCTTTCAGGCAATAACGACCGGGGGCGGACATTGAATGTGCGCCCCTGTCATATCTTATAAAAGTAACAGCGACCCGGTCAAACGGGCCACTTCCGGGGGGATTTGATTTGGCAAAGATCATTGCACTGACAAACCAGAAAGGCGGAGTGGGAAAAACCACTATATGCTGCTCGATATGCGGCGGGCTTTCAGAGATGGGAAAGAAAGTACTGGCGATAGATCTCGACCCGCAGGGAAACCTTAGCTTTTCACTTGGGGTAGACAGCGAGGATCAGTACACGATATATGACGTATTCAAGGGCAACTGCGACATATCCGACGCGATACAGCAGGGGGATATCTGCGACGTTATCGCTTCAAACATTCTGCTGTCCGGCGTGGAGCTGGAGCTTACCGGCGTAGGGCGCGAGTATATCCTGCGCGAGCAGCTGCAAACCATACGTGACGAGTACGACTACATAATCCTGGATACGCCGCCGGCGCTGTCCGTTCTGACGATAAACGCTTACACCGCGTCGGACGAGCTTGTTATCCCGATGTTGTGCGAGATACTTAGCCTGCAGGGGATAGCGCAGCTGAAGCAGACCATCTTTGCGGTACAGCGGTACTACAACAAGGACCTGAAGGTTGAGGGCATTCTGCTGAACAAGTACAACCCCCGCTTCACACTGACGAGGGACGTAGAGGATCTTGCGAACGTCATTGCTGAGCAGCTTGACACAAAGATATTCAAGAGCAGGATAAGCACCAGCGTGTGCATTGCGGAAGCTCCGGCGCACGGCGAGAGCGTGATAACCTATTCTCCCAAGTCAAAGTCGGCGCGGGAGTTTATGGATTTCATCACAGAGCTGACCGGAGAAAAGCGTGGGGCAAAGAAAAAATGACATCTGCAAAAGACATGATATCTGAGCGTTATCAGCAGGAAAACCCCGAGGGTGCGCGGCTCGTGAGCGACGAGGTGCGCAGTTCCCCGCGGAAATCCGGGACTGGAAGTTCGCAGAAGAAACGCAAGTCCGCTGTAAGCCCGAAGGACGCTTCCGGAGCAGAAAAAACTGTGAAAGAGCCGGCAAAGTCCGCGAAGAAAAGCGCAGCTTCACCAAAGAAGCCGGCGAAGTCCAATGCCAAGAAGCCGGACGAGCACCAGGAGGATTACCCGAGCGTCAAGACGCCCAGCGTGTTGAAGCTAGTGGAGGACATACCTCTGGTAGAAAACCAGGTGATCGCGGCGGGGAAAAGCCAGATCCCGCGGCAGCTAAGGGGAATTGAACCCCTTTCCCGGGTCATCAGACGGGAAGCTGCCCAGATGTCCGAGGCAGAGCGGGTGCGCAATTCGCCCGAGGTGAGGAAAGACCTCACACAGATGGTGATAGAGCAGAATGCGCCGGAGATACTGCGTCGGTTCAACGCCTGTGACTGTGATAAGTGCCGGGGTGAACTGGCGCGGCTGGCGGGTGCGGAAATTCCGTCACGGTATGTCAATATTCCGGAGCTTGCGGACCTTAGTTATGACGGATTCAGCGAGGATATGCAGCTGCTGATAAAGTCGCTGTCCAAAACGGTGGTTTCTGTGATGATAAAACACATGCTTGCAAACAAAAGGCGCAGTTTTCACTAGGCATACCAAAAACTGCTGGCAGTGAACGCTGTCAGCAGTTTTTAGACGGCTGATGATTTCTGTCTATTTTGATAAGAAGTATTGTACATTTAAACAAAAAATGAGAAAATTGTTGCATATTTGTTGAGAATATGTTATAATAATATAGGGCAACACCGCACAATTAACGGCTAACGCCTTTGCCGCACGCTTGCTTGCATCTTTTCCGTCATCTTGCACAAATTTCGCTTGACGGGCGTCAGCCCACCTGCGCTCAATTTGTACAACCTGACGAAAAATCTGACGGCACAATCGCACGACAATAATTGTGCGGTGTTGCCATAGGTGCAGTTTTGTTTGCAGCATTATCTAGAATTTCCCGGAGGAGGTGACCCTTTGAACTGTTGTCTTTGGTTCAATCGGCGCAAGATCAGCAGTGCGGCTGATATCGCGGATAATATGGATTTAGCGGCGCTGCGGGGATATTTCCTCGGGGGGAGTCTTGCCACATGGCTAAGGGAGCACGACGGCGGCGATTACGAGGACATGCTGGAGCAGCTCGACCCGGCTGATCCGGATCTGAACAACAGGCTGCTTGCAGTTTTCGACAAAAATCCGAAGCAGGTTCAGTCCGCCGGATTATTCGTTGGCAATACCTCGGCGGCGTGCGGAGTCTGCGGCGTTGCCGGCTCGTTCAAGGCGTCTGGTTCGTTTGGCTCGTTTGGTTTTGGCGGCAGTTTCGGGTCTTTTGGTGCGTCCGGTGCTTTCAATTCCGGCAGCTTTGCGTGGGGGAGTTATGCCCTTGGCAGCTTCACCGGCTTCCGCTTATGGGAATGGGAGTGGGAATGGCGCTTCGGCGGCAGCTTCAGAGGGTCGTTCAGGGGGCTCGGTTCTTTTGGCGGTTCGTTCGGGGGTATCGGCTTCGGGTCGTATGTTTTCGGCTCGGGGGCTTATCTGCTCGGGTCATTCCGTAGCGGAGCAATGGCTGGCTTCGGCGGGTCGTATATACCCGGCGGGAACAACAGCTGGCTGACATCTGACGAGTACGATCGCATTATGTACGAGTGCCTGCGGCGCTGCCCACTGGACAGCTTTGGCTACGGCATTCATATCGTGTGAGGATAAAATGAACGCTTTTCATATAATTTCAACTGCTCCGTTTTTCGCAAGGAATTCCGGGGCTTTTTCTTTAGAGGATTTCGACCTGTACTGCGCGGTGATTTCTGCCCTGACATGGCGCAGGGACGCAAGCAGGATATACCTCTGCTGCGACGAGGCCGGTGGAGATTACATCAGAAACTCCGGGCTTGAAGCTGTCTGGGACAAGGTGTGGGAATGTGTTCCAGATGACCTTGATGGGATAGACCCGGAGATGTTCTGGGCGGCGGGGAAGATACTAGCGCTGCGGGAGATGGAAGCGCCCTGCGTGATGATAGACACCGATTTCATCGTCTGGAACAAGCCGCCGTTCGGCAGTGATATCATCGCGGCGCACCGGGAGGACATCAAACCGGATATCTACCCTCCTGCGGAGTATTTCTCGGCAAAGGGGCATATCATACCCGAGTTCAGCTGGGAGGTTATGCCGCTGAACACTGCTTTTTTCTACGTCCCGGACGAGGACTACAAGCAGTTTTACACCTCGCAGGCTATCGCGTTTATGAAGTCCGCAGAGCGCTGCGGTGAACGGCTGAAATACATGGTTTTTGCGGAGCAGCGAATGGCGGCGATGTGCGCGGAGTACACCGGGACAGCAGTGAAAACTCTGCTTGACAAGGACATGCTTTTCTTCCCGCAGGACAGCTTCACACACCTATGGGGTGCAAAGCAGGTCATGCGCGACCACCCGGAATTGCGCGAGGAGTTTTGCGGGCGTTGCGCGGACAGGATACGCCGTGACTTCCCTGAGTGGGCATGGACTATCGACAAGATCAGGGGGGCAAGCCGGTGATTTATCTTGACAATGCGGCGAGCACTCCGGCACTCCCCTGTGCGATCGAGGCGGCGCAGCCGTTCCTGTCGGAGTGCTGCGGAAATCCCTCGTCGATACATACCGAGGGTCGGCGGGCGGCGCTGGCGGTAATTGAATCCCGTGAGCGCTGCGCGGCGGCTATCGGGGCTTCGCCGGAGGAGATCATCTTCACCTCCGGAGGTACAGAGTCGGACAACACCGCGATAAAATCCGCCGCGCTATCCGGGTGGAAGGCGGGCAGGCGGCGCATTGTAACCACTGCGATAGAGCACCCGGCGGTGCTGCGCAGCTGCGAGTTCCTGCGTCAGCTTGGGTTTGAGGTGAAGCTGCTGGGGGTGGACTCCGGCGGGTTTGTTTCGGCGGAGCAGGCAAGGGCGCTGATCACCCCGGACACTGCGCTTGTATCTGTGATGGCGGCGAACAACGAGGTCGGGTCGTTACAGCCGATAGCCGAGATAGCGGAGCTTTGCCGGAAACAAGGGGTGACGTTCCACACGGACGCAGTCCAGGCGGCGGGAAATATCCCGATCAACGTGCGGGAAATCGGCTGCGATATGATATCGATATCCGCGCACAAGGTCGGCGGGATAAAGGGCGCGGGGCTGCTGTACTGCCGCAAGGGGTGCGAGGTAACGCCGCTGCTGCACGGCGGCGGTCAGGAGAGCGGCATTCGTTCCGGCACGGAGAACGTCGCCGCTATCGCCGCATTCGGCGCGGCAATGGAGCATTCCTGCCAGGATATCATCGCGAGATCGGCGAGAATAGCTAAGCTGCGGGACAGACTCATTCAACTGCTTCTGGACATACCCGGAAGCCGGCTGAACGGCGGTATGGAACGGCGGCTTTGCGGTAACGTCAGCGTTTCCTTTTCCGGCGTAGAGGGAGAGTCGATGGTGCTGGGGCTTGACCTGCGGGGCGTGTGTGCGTCCTCGGGGTCGGCGTGCGCCAGCGGAGATGTCCAGCCGTCGCATGTGCTGCGCGCAATGGGCGTACCAGAGGAGTTCCAGCGGGGATCTCTGCGGCTCACGCTGTCGGAGTTCAACAGAATGGACGAGATAGAACAGGCGGCGGCAGCGGTACGGGAAACAGTGGAAATGCTGCGGAAACTGGTAAACTGAAAAGGAGAAGAAATGAACTATGAGATAATACGGCTTTGCGACAAGCCGGAACTGAAAGAGCAGGCGGCGCAGTGGTTCCATGAAAAGTGGTGGATACCGGTTGAAGCATATATGCAAAGCATGGACGAGTGCCTGAGCGGGAAAAGCGCTGTCCCGCAGTGGTATGTGGCGATGGAGGGGAACAGGATAATCGGTGGCATGGGCGTCATCGAGAACGACTTCCACGACCGAAAGGACCTTGCACCGAACGTGTGCGGAGTGTACACGGAGGAGGACATGCGCGGGAACGGTATCGCCGGGGCGCTGCTGAACTTTGTCTGCGCGGACATGAAAGCGCGGGGCATCGACACGTTGTACCTGCTGACCGACCACACGTCTTTTTATGAGCGCTACGGCTGGGAGTTCCTCTGCATGGTGCAGGGTGACGGCGAGCCGGAGATGAGCAGAATGTATATCCACAGACAGTGACTTCCGGGTGAAAAGGAGGTGTTTTCATGCCTTTTTCCATAGTAAGAAACGACATCACCAAAATGCAGGTTGACGCGGTGGTGAACGCCGCTAACAATTCGCTGCTTGGCGGGGGCGGAGTTGACGGCTGTATCCACCGGGCGGCAGGACCGGAGCTTCTCGAAGAATGCCGGACGCTCCACGGCTGTGAAACCGGGCAGGCGAAGATAACAAAGGGATACAACATGCCGTGCAGGTACATAATCCACACGGTAGGTCCGGTGTGGTACGGGGGATTTCTGGGCGAACGGGAGAAGCTTTATTCCTGCTACAAGAATTCGCTGGCGCTGGCGGCGCAGTATGAGTGTAAATCCGTGGCGTTCCCGCTGATATCCTCCGGAGTATATGGCTATCCGAAGCATAAGGCGCTTGCTGTCGCACAGCAGGCGATAACCGATTTCCTCGGGGAACAGGACATGGAGGTGTATCTCGTTGTACTCGACAAGCGGTCTGTGCGTATCAGCCGGGAGTTGTTCAGGCAGGTGCAGGAGTACATTGACGACCGTTACGCTAAGAAGCTGGAAAGCCTTGACACGCGGCGTTCCGCACTATTTCAGGCAAGGCAGCACGAGGTTCAGCCATGTGAGGTGTACGAGGAAAATGAACTGTGTAAAGCCGCCTGTTTGTCCGGGATATCGCTGGAGGATATGCTCAAAAACACTGATGAGACATTTTCGCAGTCGCTGCTGCGGCTTATTGACGAGCGGGGGCTGACCGATTCAGAGGTGTACCGCCGGGCGAACATAGACCGAAGGTTGTTCTCAAAGATACGTTGTGACAGTGAATACCGCCCGAAAAAGCAGACGGTGCTTGCGTTCGCGTTGGCGCTGGAGCTTACCACCGGAGAAACGGAACTTCTGCTGAAGCGCGCGGGCTACTCCCTCTCGGACAGTATCAAGGGCGATGTTATCGTGCGGTTTTTCCTCGAAAATGGTATCTACGATATCTACACGGTAAATCAGGCATTGTTCCAGTTCGACCAGAGCCTTATCGGCTGCTGAATCATCACAAGAAAAAAATCCCGGTTCTAGCCGGGGTTTTTTGTCGCTTTTCAGGCGACCATTTTACCTTTCCGGAGTGATATACTTATGACAGTGGAAACACAATAATAGTATTGAACGGCTTCTTCTGCGGCTTCGCCGCAACCCCGCTTTGCGGGGTAATCTTCCTATAGACTTTGTCTATAGGAAGATTGAAGAATAGTATAAATCATTCAGGAGGTACTTACTATGAAAAACAACATTACTGAACTGGTATTCATTCTTGACATGAGCGGTTCTATGGCTGACCTTACTTCGGATACTATCGGCGGGTTCAACTCCATGATAGAGAAGCAGCGTGCACAGGAGGGCGAGGTGCTGGTGTCCACGGTGGTGTTCAACGACCAGAGCCGGGTGATCCACGACAGAACACCGCTTTCTAAGGTGGAACGTCTGACGAACAGGGATTACACCCCGTGTGGCTGCACGGCGTTGCTGGACGCAGTAGGAAGCGCTATCCACCATATCGGGAATGTGCACAAGTACGCGCGGGCGGAGGACGTTCCGGCAAAGACGCTGTTCGTCATCACCACCGACGGTATGGAAAACAGCAGCCGCTTCTACGACTCCAAGCGGGTGAAGTCTATGATAAAGCGGCAGCAGAGCAAATATGGGTGGGAGTTCGTTTTCCTAGGCGCGAACATTGACGCCGTCGAGACCGCCGGAAACATAGGGATAGCCCCGGGGAACGCGGTGAATTATTGCAGCGACAGCATAGGTTCGGGAATACTGTACAGCGCGGTGTCCCATGCGGTCAGCTTTGCGAGAATGGGCAGAAGCTGCTCCGAGAACCGTGAATGGCGGGAAGAACTGGACGAGGATTTCGCCGAGAGAAAGGGAAGGTGAGTTAGTCCGCGCGGTTTACGCGGGCTATGTACTGCGGCACGTCTGCGAGAGAGTCTGCTTTAGCGTAGATAAGTTCCAGCAGTTCTTCGTCCGGCTGTGTGAGGTCGGGCACCATCACCGTCACGCAGCCCGCCGAGGACGCGCTCCTGACTCCGTTCGGGGAGTCCTCCAGCGCCAGGCATTCCTGCGGAGGCAGTCCCAGCTGCTGCGCTGCGTAGAGGTAGATGTCCGGCTTGGGCTTGCCGCTTTCCACCATGGCGGCGCAGACGATTTTGCTGAACCGACCCAGCAGCCCCACCTTCCCGAGGTAATCCTCGGTGCGCTGAATGTCGGTGGCGGTGGCTATCGCGGCAGGAATGTGCTGTTCGTCCAGGTAATTCAACAGCTCTGTAATGCCGGGTTTGGTTTCCAGTCCGTGTTCAGAGAGGTGCTGCGCCATCAGCTCCATTCGCCGGGAGCGTATCTTCACATAGTCGAAGTCCTCGCCGAAAAGCCCCTGAAGATAGGGTATCGCGAATTTCCGGGCAAGGCTGCGGATATTGAGCGCATGTTCCCGCCGCATGGGGAAGCCGGCTTCGTTCGCCGCCTGACACCAGTATTTCACCAGCAGCTTTTCGGTGTCAAGAATAAGTCCGTCCATATCAAAAATCACAGCTTTGATCATTTTGTTCCTCCGTCAGCAGCGCCGCCATGTCATTAGGGAGCGGCGCTGATAGTTTTATTGTTTCACGGCTCACCGGCTGGGTGAAGCTCACCTCGCCGCAGTGGAGCGCATGCCGCTGGATATCGGAGCAGTCGCCGCCGTACATTTCGTCCCCGCACAGCGGAAATCCCAGAAACGCCATGTGTACCCGAATCTGGTGAGTGCGCCCGGTTTCAAGCGTCACCCGGAGCAGCCTGCGGCGGATACCGCCGATAACGCTGAAATGCGTGACCGCCCGGCTGCCCTCCGGGGTGACGCAGCGTTTTATTATACTGCCGTCTGCCCTGCCAATGGGCTGGTCAATGGTGTCGCCGGGGGGAGTTCCATCGGTCACGGCGAAATATACCTTTTCAAGGCTGTCTGCAAGCGAGGACGCGGCAAAGCGGTTCTTGGCACAGACGCACAGCCCGCTGGTGTTGCGGTCAAGCCGGTTTATCGGGCGGAACGGCAGCCCGGGGAACTGTGCCGCGAAAAGGTTCGCAAGGGTGTCGTCATAATGCCGTATCGAGGGGTGCACCGGCATTTCCGGCGGCTTGTTGAACACCACCACGTCCTCGTCCTGATAGACTATCGGCGCGGAAAGCTCCGGGTTTGGCTGGGGCAGTTCAGTGGTCATATCTTCCGACAGCTTTACGGACAGCCGTTCGCCGGAATGTATCACGTCTACCATGCGCAGCACAGCGCCGTTCCGTGTAAGTCCGCCGCTCTGCTTCAGCTTAATTATCGCACGCCGGGAGAAGCCCAGAGCCCTGAGATAGTCCTGAGCTGCTGCGCCCTCGAAGCCCTTCGGCACGGTTAGGTTCATTTCTCTCATGACAGCGCCTTTTCGTACCACGCGAGGATAAGGTCGGTCACTCTGCTGTAGCTGCGTGTTCCGTCTGATACGCCCTGCGCCTTGATGAAGCCGTCGTTCACTGATGAGGACACCTGCTTTACCTCGCCCTCGAACGCGTGGATATATTCGTTTTCCGCGGTGAAATCTCGGCGCATACCCTCGGTGGTGCAGGCGTAGGTTTCCTGCCACAGATCACGGTCGGCGGAATACAGCGAGTTGGAGCAGTGCTTGAATGCTTCCATATAGCCGGAATAGCGGAACTCCGGGTATTCGCTGCTTATGCAGGACAGGAACGCGAGGAAGTTGCACTCGTTTTCCTGTGCAATTCCACGGGAATGTGCGCTTTCATGGCTGGCGGTGAAGGGTATCGCGAAGTCCGGCTGCTCGATGTTTACGTTGCATTCCGCGAAGAACGGGAAGTACATTCCGACTATTCCGGTGTAGCTCCAGTAATAGGAGAGCATGACCGGCTTCTGGCGGCTGACGGACGTCCACAGGAACGGGTATTCTTCGGTAAGGGCGTCGTAGCCGCTGCCAGTGCGGGTCAGTTCGGTATATATGTCCTCGGTGAACTGAACGCAGCCGTTTTCGTCCTCGGCGAGAAGCTCGCGTTCCGCGGCGGCGTGGGCAGCTAAGTCCTTGCAGACCGCCAACAGGAACTCGGTGGATCTCGGCGAGGTGTCAAGCCCCATCAGCTGTTCCATGCTCAAGCGGTAGAAATTCGCGCCGTGGGCGGTCATGTAGATGAACAGCGCAAAGGAAAGAGATCCCGCGAGGAACCGTCCGGCTTTCAGCGCAGTTTTCTTTTTGATGGAGCTTTTCTTCATGCGGACGATGAATAATGCGATAAGGGCGACCACCGCGGGGACGGCGAGTATCACCAGCAGTTCCGTAAGCGATATCGGCAGCAGCGAGGTGATAAATCCCACCGGAACGGTAAACACCCGGAACAGTCCACGGGAAACAACGTACTCGGTGAATTCCGGGAACATTGGCAGCAGAAAGTACATCAATGCTGCCAGAACAAGCGGTATGAATATCCACAGGGCTTTCAGCAGCCGCAGCGGAGTGAGCTTTTTGTCTTTTTGCGTGGATCGGTTCATTGTTACCTCCGGTCAACAGGTCTGGGTATAAGCGCTTACTTTAATTATACAGTCAATAGAAGTGTTCGTCAATAATTTTTTAAAAAAAACGTAAATTTCACTTTGCCTATTGACAAAACAGCGAGTGAGGTATATAATATTAATACAGCGTGATACGCTGAATACATTTTAAATCTGTTTCGGGGCGGAGTGAAATTCTCCACCGGCGGTGAAAGTCCGCGAGCCATTCTGGTTGAACCGGTGTAATTCCGGTACCGACGGTATAGTCCGGATGAAAGAATCAGAAAACAAATGTTGTTCGCAGTCCTGCGTGCATATTTGCGCCCCTGTACAGCCATTTGTGCGTGCAGGGGCTTTCTGTTTCCTCACAACTTAACCCAGAACAAGGAGGAAAACATGAACATCTCAAACACAAAACACAAGTCTCTTTTCGACGTCCGCAGGCTGGTATTCACCGCGCTGCTGGCGGCACTCTCGGCGGTGCTGATGAAGTTTCTCAGCTTCCCGCTGCCGTTTATCCCTGCGTTCATCACGTTTGATTTCTCGGACGTTCCCGCAATGCTGGCTTCGCTGACTATGGGACCGGTTTCAGGGCTTGCGGTGTGTCTGGTGAAGAACCTCATCGGCTGCTTCAGCTCAATGACCGGCTGCGTTGGCGAGCTTTCCAACTTTATCCTGTGCAGCTGCCTTGTGGTTCCCGCCGGATTTATCGCAAAGAAAACCGGCTACAAGGGCGTGATTATCGCCTGCATTGCCGGCGCGGTAGCTATGGCGCTGATCGGCGTGGCTTCCAACTACTTCATCGTATACCCGCTGTACACCGCAGTTATGCCGATGGAAGCGATCATCGGAATGTACAAGGCTATCCTGCCCAGCGTTGATTCGCTTATCGAATGCCTGCTTATCTTCAACCTGCCGTTCACCTTTGCAAAGGGACTTATCGCGGCGCTTATCTCCGTTCCGCTGTATAAGAGATTACGCCCGATATTCAACAGCAACTACGCAGAGTAATCCTGCCGCGCTCTTCCGTGAGAATCAGCGGCATAAAGGAGCATATATCAAATGTCGCTGAGATCTCTCGCCGGACACTTCCGCACGATAACCCGGCACCGTCACAAGGTAATAGCCCACTGTGCCAGAGCCGGTATTTTCTGGCAAGGGCTGAAGCACGACCTGTCGAAATACACCCCGGCAGAGTTTATCCCCGGCGTGAAATACTATCAGGGCAGCCGCAGCCCCAACGAAGCGGAGCGGGAGGATATCGGCTATTCCCTCGCGTGGATGCACCACAAGGGGCGCAACCGTCACCACTTTGAGTACTGGGTGGACGTTGACCCGGTGGAGAAGATATACAAGCCGGTGAAGATGCCGCTGCGGTTTCTGGTGGAGATGTTCTGCGACCGCGTTGCCGCAAGCAAGATATACCGCGGCGACAAATACCGTGACTCTGACCCGCTGGATTACTTCAACAACCGCCGCAATGGGCGCTCTATCCACCCGGAAACCTCTGACATGCTGGAAAAGCTGCTCACCATGCTTGCGGAGCAGGGCGAGGACGCGGTTTTCGCTTATATCCGTGAGCTGCTGAAAACCGGAAAAGAATACTGATACAGGGGAGCAGAAACGCTCCCCTCTGCTTGTCGAAAAAGTCAATTTTGCCTGCGAAGCAGGCTTTTGAAATCAGTTTTTTGCCACGGGTTTCCCGGGGCAAAAAAACTCCCCTTTTCAGTTGAACTCACCCAGCAGCACTGCTGCCGCAAATGCCGCCATGCAGTCGTACTCCGAAGCCTCGGGAGGTCTGTTCACCGGTTGCTCCACAGGCTCGCAGACGCCGCACAGCGTTGTCACGCCGCGGTTCAGTGCCAGCGTGAGCTTCTCCCCGGAATTTGAGGTAACGCACACAGTGTTCTTGCCGCAGCGTCCGCAGGTTATCAGCTGTATGCCCTCAAGCCGCTCTGTCGGGAGCAGGTCGGTGCTGTCGCCGCTTATTATCACCCCGGCGGCGCACTTCACATGCGGCAGTTCCCCGCCCTCGCCGACTATCACCGCGCAGCACGGGCAGTCCACCACCGAAGCGCTCCCGGCTGTGACCACCCCGCACCACGGCAGTGACGAGCCGAAAAGTTCCGCCGCGGCGCTTTTACCGGTTATCAGAACAAATCCCTTTTCAGACATAACAAAACCCCCGGAATTACGTTTCTGGGGGTTAGTTTTGCTTGTTTGGGCTGAATTATTCAGCGCTGTACGGCGCATACTTTTCCATTATTTTCACAGCCGTGCGGATACCGTCCACCGCCGCCGACATTATGCCCCCGGCGTATCCGCAGCCCTCGCCGCAGGGAAACAGATTGTCCGCGCAGGCTGCGTGACCAGCTTCATTCCTCGGAAGCCGTACAGGAGAGCTGCTGCGGCTCTCTATCGCGGTGAGTATGCTGTCGCTGTCCGAGAAACCGGGAATACGGCGGTCGAAATAGCGCAGCGCTTCTTTCATAGGCTGGCTCACGAACTGTGGGAACAGACTGTCGAGGTTCGCCGGTTCAACGCCCAGCGAATAGGTCGGGTCTACCCTGCCGAGGGTAAATGCATTCCCGCCGGAAACGAACTCCCGGGTGAGCGCCGCCGGTGCTTTACCGGACTTGCCAAGCTGAAACGCCCGCTGTTCCAGCTGCTGAATGAACTCCATGCCGCCAAGCGCCCCGCCGCCGAAGTCATCCGGCGACACCGACACCAGAACCGCGCTGTTCGCGTTTTTCCCGGCGCGGTCGTAGTAGCTCATTCCGTTTGTGACCACTGTTCCCGGCTCGCTCGCCGAAGCTACGACATACCCGCCCGGGCACATGCAAAAGGTGTACACGCCCCGGTTTTCGCTGTCGTGATAGGAGAGCTGATACTCCGCTGGCGGGAGCGCCGGGTGCTCCGCGTGCTTCCCGTACAGCGCCCGGTTTATGTCCGTCTGTAAGTGCTCAATTCTTGCGCCCACCGAAAACGGCTTCGGAATAAGCTCCACGCCGTTTGCATGCAGCATTCTGAACGTGTCGTGCGCGGAATGTCCCACCGCCAGCGCCAGCACTCCGCAGGGAAGCTCCGCGCCGTTCACCTGTATCGACTGCACCCGCCCGGAGCCGATATCCACCCCGGTCAGCGGCGACAGGAACCGTATTTCGCCGCCCAGCTCCAGCACCCGCTGCCGCAGGTTCTTCACCACGTCGCGCAGCTTATCCGTGCCTATATGCGGCTTCGCCTGGGTGAGTATCTCCTCCGGTGCGCCGAATTCCACGAACCGCTCCAGCACTCTTGTACAGAGCGGGTCGCCTATCCGGGTGGTGAGCTTTCCGTCCGAGAACGTGCCTGCGCCGCCCTCGCCGAACTGAACATTGGTTGCCGGGTCGAGCGCCCCGCCACTCCAGAAGCCTTCCACCGCGCATATCCTTCTGTCCATGTCCGCGCCGCGTTCAAGCACCACCGGCTTATAGCCGAACTCGCACAGTGTAAGCGCACAGAACATTCCCGCCGGGCCAAAGCCCGCAATGAAAATGTCTCCGCCGGGCTTCTCACTGCCGAAATGAACCTTCAGCTCCTCCTGCCCGTACAGCCGGACATTCTGGTACTTTTCCGCCAGCTTTTTCTCCTTCGCAGGATTTTTCAGCTGAATATACACCGAACTGACGAAGCAGATGTCCTTTCTTGCGTCAACCGAGGTCTTGTACAGCCGTACTGACTCGATTTCCTCCCGCCGCAGCGCGAGCCGGGACATTGCCTTTTCCAGCGCGTTGTCCCTTGGCTCGTCCAGCGAGGTCTTTATCTGTGATACGATTATTGCCATTTATACTCCGTCCGCCGCGTCTTTAGTCTTTGCGCTGACTGTTATCTTGTAGCTTCCCAGCGCCCAGCAGGTCTTTCCTGCGCTGCCGCCGATCACTATCGTTACAGGAACGTCCTGCGAACCATCGTGAAGCGTTACTCCGAGCAGGTTCGCGGTGACGTAGAAGTCCCCCGAGGACAGTGCGCTAAGCTGCTCGGACGGGCCGATGACGCTAAGGGTCAGCTCCTGAGTGATGATATCAACGCCCATGTTGTCCGGCTCGTTCACTACGGTGATGTTTGTCGCCGGGAAGTCCAGCTTGCCGTAGTCCGCGATGTTCCATGTAATGCGGGCGCTGTTGTTTCCGCTTAGGTTCTTATAGCCGTCAGGCAGGGTTATCGGTATCGTCGAGGTGGTCTGGTTGAACCGGATATCTGCGATATTTATCGTGCCGATATTAAGCTCGCTAAGATTGAATATGCTCTCGTCCGGCGCTGCGACCATTATGCTGTCCGGCTGAATGGTGTATTTCAGGCTGCTGATGTCAAAGTTCTGGGGTATTCCCGCAAACGAGAAGGTGAGCGGAAGTTCCTTCTTCGGGTAAACCGGAACTGTCACAAGTGCCTTGTCCGCGTTCAGTGTGAGGTCGTCCTTTGAGATAGCCGAGCCGTTTGCGTCGTACAGCATGATGTCAGTTTCAAAGGTGAGGCTGTCGGTCACGGTGCTGTTCACCGCCGCCTTTGCTTCAACGCGGGTTATCTTGTTGAGCTGGTCAACTGAGCCGGTGATCTTCACAACCGCCGGTGCCGCCGTTATCGTGTCGAGGTAGTAATCGTCGGTCATGCTTATGCCGGAAGCGTCCGCTGTCACCTCAAACTCTCTCGTCACTATCTCCTCCACCACAAGTGTCACTATGCGGGGGGAATAATCGTCGGTATCTGCTTCCTCGTTGGGGTCGTCCTTGCGGTAGATGTTGACCTCGACCGGGAATGTACCTGCACTGCGGACCACCGAAAGATCCAGCCGGGCGGTGAAGTCCTCGGCTTCAAGCCCGACGATATCCACACTCTTGCCGGAAAGCTCCAGCTTAACTATCTGATCGCTCATTGAGGTTATTTCGAGGTTGTTGTCCTTCATGTACTGTGTTACCTGAGCCTCAACTCCGACACCAGATATGGTGCGGGTGGTGGTCGGGAATGCGAGTACTCTTACCGCGAACCACACCACCAGCGCCGCAAGTATGCTGAAAAGCAGCGTTGTGATGTTGCCGCTGTCACGGCACGCCGCCCAGAACGTTTTCAGATAGTCCGCCGGGGTCTTGCGCTTTTTTCCCTCCCCGCGGTTCTCTGCATTTTCGCTTATTGCCTTGTTATCCATAATTTCCTCCCGAAAGCATTAACCGGCGTTTCTGCTGCGTGGCTTCCGCCCGAAGATACGCTTTTTGGACGCGGCTGGCATTCTGTCCTGAAGAATATTGATAAGCCACTGTTTCGGCTCCTGCTGATTTATCGACCGTGTGAGCTGACCGCTCTCCGCAACGGATATGATGCCGGTCTCCTCGGACACGACTATAACGAGCGCGTCAGAATTCTCCGTCATTCCCACCGCGGCACGGTGGCGCGAGCCAAGCTCCGAGTCAATATACTGACCCCTTGACGTCATCGGCAGAAAGCAACCCGCAGCGTAGATCCTGTTATTTCGTACTATCACAGCGCCGTCATGCAGCGGAGCCTTGTTGTAGAACAGGTTACAGATAAACTCCGGTTCCGGCTTTGCGTCTATCACCGTGGACTGCTCGATTATGTCGCCGAGCTTTGTCTGGCGCTCAATAACGAGAAGTGCTCCGGTGCGCGTTCTGCTAAGCCGTTCGCAGGCGTCCGCAATGCCCAAGATGGCTTCCTCGCGGACGGTGATGTTGTCCAGGAAATTCAGTTTTCTATCCACTGCGTTTTCTCCGGTAACAGCCATTCCAGTGCGCAGGTTTATCTTTATCTTCTCCTTTGGGTCGTAAACCATCTCGGTGAACTGCCCCTTTTTCAGGAATGCCAGCTTGCCGGTCTTTTCAGAGGCGATTATCGCAAGCGCGTCGGTGCTGTCAACGATATTCTTCACCGCTTCAAAGCGCGTATCCTCATCGGAATCGGGGTTGGTGTCCTTTAGAATACAGCCGGCGGAATAGATACGGTCGTTGCTCACAACTACCGCGGTGTTGTGCATGGGTGCCTTGAAATAAAACAGGTTGCAAAACAGCTGAACGTCCGGCTCGGCGTTTATCACCGTGGACTTCTCCACCCACCCGTCAAGGCTCTCCTTCTGCTCCACAAGAATGATGGCGCTGGTCTTGGTGCGGCTAAGCTGCTCACACGCGTCCGCGATACCCTGAATGGTACGCTCCCGGCGCTGTTCGGGAAGCTGTTTCACCTTCATCACCTTTGCGTTGCCTATCTTTTCAAGCAGCCGCCGCAGTTCCGGCTGGAACACTATCACCACCGCCAGAAGTCCCACCTGAATAAGGTTCTGGAACAGGAAGCTGGTCACCTTCAGCGGCGTCAGCATCATTATAACCAGAACCACCAGTATAAGGATAATGCCCTTGAACAGCTGTGTGGCGCGAGTTTCTCTCATCAGCTTGATGACAGCGAAGAACATCATCACCAGCAGCAGGAAGTCCAGAACGTCCCAGACGGTAATTGATTCTATGGTTGCGATAAAATTCGCATATATGGTATGCAGATCTAACGTGTTTCCGTCCACCAGAAGAACCCTCCTTGAATATCAGGCTGTCGATAAATCGCCCTGTATTACATATACTTTAATTATAACAGTATACCAGCGGAAATGCAAGATGTTTTTGCT
>JBJFGA010000070.1:0-4783 GCA_051892275.1 Oscillospiraceae bacterium
TATTGTAGCACTTTTCAGGGTATTTGTATAGCCGTGGGATTAGTTGGCGGATACCATACAATCGCTATATAGAGGTCAACTCACTTATAAAAAGCAATGTAATTTCAGCATGACAAAATTTCCCGAAAGTTATTGCATTATTCCTGAAAATAGAGTATAATATAAAGCGACATTTCTTCACAAGACATTTTTAAACCATCATGGAAAGGACAGATCAATATGAGGCTCACAGATATTAAGATCAAAAAAACATTCAACAACCCGCAGGATAGACTAAAAGCGCTTGTATCCATCACTATTGATGACTGCCTTGCTGTTCACGAGATAAAGGTGATACAGGGGAACGACAGGCTCTTTGTGGCTATGCCAAACCGTAAAGACGACAGCGGTAATTACCGTGATATTGTACATCCGACTCAGCCGAAGCTCAGGCAGGAATTTGAAAGGCTCATTCTAAAAGCGTATCAGAATTACATTGACCTGTTCAGCGACGAGAATAACGACAGCGCTGACGAAAACTGAACATGATAACAGGCGCCATTCTTCCTGAACGGGAGGGTGGCGCATATGTGCATTTTGACAATATAGTGATATTTATGTTTTGTTGAAAATTACCATATTTTTTGTTATGCCGTTGACATATTCCGGAAAATATGGTATAATGCAAACAGACAAGTGAATTACATTTGTTGCGACAGTTTTTTTGACAACTTTGACACGACATCTTATGTATAGACATAATTGAATTCAGATATCAACAGAGCGACTATATACTTTTGCAAGAAAAGTATATATAATACAGATTGACCCGCTGTTATCTTATGCAATTATTCTGCATTAGATGGCTGCGGCTTTTTTGTTTGTTTAAAGCAGGAATATAATAACAAAACTGGATTTTTGTGAGTGAGGTGATTTTATGTGTATTGTTTATTTCTGACAAGCAAGGTGTGCTATCTTGTGTTTGTTCCTCAGTTCTTGTATCACTTGTGCATTTTATCTTGCTGTACTTTCTTGGGACACAATGATATGCTACGCTTTGATCAGAATATCACTAATATTCTCTACACATGAGATCGGGACATACTGTTCCGGCAACTCACTAACACGGTTTAGCTGTCTTGATGACGGCGGAAAGGAATATCCTATGGCAGCAAATACAACAAGAAATCTTCCCAGAATGCTTAAGGCAAAGGAAGTAGGAGAATACCTCGGAATCTCTAACAACAAACTCTATGGACTTATGAAATCCCGCTCGTTTCCCTCTGTTAAAATTGGTGGCAGATACTATGTAGACGAGAGTATGCTCCGAGAGTGGATCGTTCAGAAAAGTAAGGAGAAGGGAAAGACGCTTTCCCGCGTGATTTTCAGGGAGGAATATGCGTAATGGCATCAAGACGTGAAAAAGGTCTTGGCAGTATTTACCGGGATAAGAACGGCAACTGGATAGGTCAGGTCGACAAGGGCGTAACCGATGACGGAGTGCGTCTTTACAAACGATTCAAGGGCAAAACCAAGGCAGAGGTCAAGGACAAGATTGACCGTTATATCACATGCGTGAAAGATGGAACCATCGCTCTTGATGGATACTATCTCGATGACTATATCCTCGGTTGGTTTGAGCATATCAAGAAACCCAATCTGAAACCTAGCTCCTATGACCGGGCGATGGTAACAATCAGGAAGCACATCATACCATTCATAGGGCACTACTTCGTATCCGATCTCACTCCAAAGATTATTCAGGTCGAATTGATCGACGCTCTCTATGATAAAGGGCTCTCCTACTCCTCGGTAAAGAAAGCGTATGATTATCTCAGCGCTTCTCTCAACTATGCTGTGGACTCAGGAAAACTCAACCGAAACCCTTGCAGGCTTATCAAGCTTGATACAAAGCAGCATCCTCCCAAGGAAACCCGCTTCCTTGATGATAACGAGATAAATGCTTTTGTTGAGGCATCGGACGCACGCTTTGCAAACGGAGTTCCCAAAATTAAGGTCAGAAAGCTCTTGCTCCTCGACCTTAATACGGGGCTTCGTGTTGGAGAACTTTGCGCTTTGAAGTGGACTGATGTTGACTTCGAAAGGAAGAGACTGACAGTCTGCCGCAATGTTACCGATACATACAACTACACCAACTCCACGAAGCAGCGCAGGAAGATCCACCTTGTTCAGGACAGCACCAAATCCCGTGACAGGGTCGTGCCCTTGAACAAGACCGCTTTTGCTCTTCTTCGGGAGATGTATGACGAGGCGGAAGATAAGTCCGGCTATATAGCAGGCGGCTCACAACCCGGAAGCATAAATTCAATGATAAAGAACTACAAGAAGGTATGTGATATCGCAGGAATTGAGAACCCACACGGCTTTCACACGCTTCGTCACACATTCGCATCAAGATTATTCCGCAAGGGCGTCGATGTGAAGGTAGTATCCTCTATTCTCGGGCATAGCGATACCGGTTTCACCTATAACACCTACATTCATCTTATAGAAGAACAGGCACAGACTGCTGTTGGTCTTCTCGATGAAGTGGACGAATAACAAAAACAGCCTCCGGCACACCCAAACGGGTAATTGCCGGAGGCGTTTTGTTTGTTAAGGACAAGACCTAAGTTTTTCACTTATCTACATCAGCCAATCAATCAGATTAACCACCTTTATCCCGTCATACGAGGTAATCAGATTTCTGTCAAGCGTGAGGACTATCTTTTCATAGTTATCCCTGATCTGCTTTAACGGGCGGAGCTCACGCTCACGGGTGGATTTGTCCTGCATTGTTTGGGTAACCTGATAATAGATTTTTTCATCGGCTGTTGTCGCAATGAAATCCACCTCTGTGTCACCGATTTTGCCTATCGCAACATCATATCCGCGGCGGAGCAGCTCAAAATACACTACATTCTCGATAATATGCCCCGTGTCGGAGTCGCGCAAACCAAGCAGGTAATTTCTCAAGCCGATATCTACGATGTAATACTTGCCCAATGTCCGCAGATAGTCCCTGCCTTTTATATCATACCGCTTGGTTTCATAGAATACGAAAGATTCCAGCAGCGCCCCCACATAAGCCTGAACAGTCTGAACTGCGGGCTTTGCAGCGCGGCTGCTCTCGACCAACCCCTCGTTAAAAAGCGTATTAGCGATAGTTGTCATTGAAACATTGTTGCCGATATTGTCAGCAAGAAATCTCACGATCCTGCGAAGAAGCTCCACATCGGTGATCTGCCGCTGACCTCTTTTCTTCTCGCGCTCGAGTATATCTCGCGTTACGACCGTTGAGTATATTCCGTCAAGAATAGTCAGCGTGTTGTCCCAATCAAGACCTATATCAGCGATACCTGGCATTCCGCCGAATTTGAGATAAGCCTCAAACATTTCCTCGGCTGTGAATACATTACCGCTGCTGTCCGAAATCTGCTTTAAGGGTTTGCCCGTGAGACCTGTGCGCTCGACGACTGCATACCCGTGAAAACTGATGAACTCCGAGAAAGACAGCGGGAGCATTTTTATCTCCACATATCTTCCCGAAAGGTAGGTAGCCAATTCCGATGACAGCAGATATGCGTTTGATCCTGTGACATATATATCGCACGGGAAATCCACTCTGAATGAATTTATCGCGTCCTGCCAATCGGTTATCCGCTGAACCTCGTCAAAGAACAGATAGTACTGCTTGCTTTGCGGTCGGCGCTCCTGAACATATTGATACAGCTGCTTCGCCGTCATATCAGAGTACTCCATTGACTCAAAATTCATGTAGAGTATCTGTGATTCATCGATTCCCGATTCCAGAAGATTCTTAATCATCAGCTTCATTACGCTGGACTTGCCGCAGCGCCTAATACCCGTAATAACTTTTACAGGCTCGGTATCTTTGAATGAAATAAGTTTATTCAGGTAATAGTCTCTGTTTTTCAGTCTTGTGAAATTGATCTGCATTTCCATCACCTCTTGTGTATAGTATACCACAAACTTTTTAAAAAATCAAGTTTGTGGTTTCAATGTTATAAAAAAAATAAGGCAAATAACAAAAACAGCCTCCGGCACACCCAAACGGATAATTGCCGGAGGCGTTTTGTTTACCTGTTGAAGATAAGGCTTTTGCTACTATTAATATGGCCAATTAACCGCAAACAGAAGGTACGTTTTTGCGAAAAATGTGGTGAGTCAATAGTGAGTCTATTTTCACAAAATCATTCCAAAATACGCTATTTTGATACCATATATTGTAATTTCATATCCCAATCAGCAAGCAGACTTTCAGTGACCACAAACCCTTACAAACGGCTCTATAAAGCGAAAAACTCCCAATTCTGCTGTCAAATCAACATAAAATAGATTTTTGGAAAAGAGCCGCATTATCGCTATAAAGGCGCCGGGCGTCATTTTCCGGTTTTGCGGAGCAAAACGCCAGTCCCAATCCGGGAATGGCGAGGAAAATGATGCGTCCAAACAATAAAACCGTCCTTTCGGACGGTTTTATTGTTTGGTTGGGATAGTGCGATTTGAACGCACGCATGAGGGAGTCAAAGTCCCTTGCCTTACCGCTTGGCTATATCCCAGCGTAACGCCGGAGAACCGGCAGTAATTAACGAAAAAGGCACAGGATAAACCTATGCCTTTTCATATCTGGGGTGGGTAGTGGGAATCGAACCCACGGTCTTCGGGACCACAATCCGACGCTTTAACCAACTAAGCCATACCCACCATGTATGGCACGCCATGAAGGATTCGAACCTTCGACCTACCGCTTAGAAGGCGGTTGCTCTATCCAGCTGAGCTA
>JBJFGA010000071.1:0-4772 GCA_051892275.1 Oscillospiraceae bacterium
TATCAGCTCGTTTATGCTCGTCTGATACTTGAAGCTTAGCCCGAGGTCGCCGTGGAACAGACCGTCTATCCACAGCAGATACTGCTGGAAGAGCGGCTTGTCAAGGTTGAATTTCTCCTTGATCGCCTGAATGGTCTCCTGAGAGGTTTGCTTGCCGCCGAGGATTACCGCGACAGGGTCGGTGTCCGACAGTCTGACGAAAATGAACACCAGAATGCTCGCTATCACCAGCGACAGGGCAAGCTGACCGATTCGTTTTAAAATGAACTTTCCCATGTTTTCTCCCTTCTCTTTTTAAAGGAAAACGGCAAGGGCGCAATTGTGATCTCTCACTGGCGCCCTTGCCGTTTGATGTTTTAATTATATCCATCTTGCACCGTTTTGTCAATATGTTTTTGTGCGATTTTAACAATCCTATAAAAAAACCGTTATGTAACTTTCTAATATTGTGCATTTCGCAGCACAAAAAAATTCATATTTCTATTGACATAAATATTCGATATTTGTTATAATAATAGTGTTTTAGAGGAATTTTAACGCCTCTTTGAACTGTGAAATATGCAAGAAATACTGCAAATGCCTTGCATATACTGATTTTCCATAATGTGTTAAAGGAGTAAAGTGCCATGACAATCATTTCAAGTGAAAAAACAGTGTACACCATGTCGCCGGACAACCTTCCGGCAGCCCATGCAGAAAGCGGAGATATCGTGAGGTTTGAAACGCTGGACTGCTTCGGAGGACAGATCACGAACGAGGATCAGCACCTCGGCGGGATAAACTGGGACCGCATCAACCCCGCGACCGGACCTCTATATATAGAGCAGGCTGAACCGGGCGACACTCTCCGTGTAGAGATACAGAAGATAGAACTGGACGACCACGCGACGGTAGTCGAAGCTCCCGGCGAGGGTATCACCGGGGCGAACCTCCCGGACGAAGCAACAAGGATACTGCCGGTAAAGGACGGGCGGGTGTATTTCAACGACAAGCTGTCGTTTGAGATCTCGGCGATGATAGGCGTTATCGGCACTGCCCCTGCGGACGAGAGCATTCTGACCGGAACTCCCGGCGCACACGGCGGCAACATGGACTGCACCCGGATAGGGGAGGGCGCAGTTCTGTATCTTCCGGTAAATGTAAAGGGCGCGCTTCTCGCTATGGGCGATATGCACGCGATAATGGGCGACGGCGAGGTATGCGTCTGCGGCGCGGAGATCGGCGGAGCTATCACCGTTAAAGTCACCGTCATAAAGGGCAGGAAAATGCCGCTTCCGTTCCTTGTGACAAACGACCGTTTTATGACGATCTGCTCTGCGGATACGCTTGACGCCGCTGCCGGGGACGCTACGCTAACAATGCGCACTTTCCTTATGGACGAGCTTGGAATGGATATCCACGCTGCCGGAATGCTGATGAGCCTTTGCTCTGACCTGCGTATCTGCCAGGCGGTAGACCCCCAGAAGACCTGCCGCATGGAGGTCCCTCTTGAGGTCGCAGAGAAGTACGGATACTGCTTTGACTGATTTTGCGGAGGTGCTTTAATGGGACTTCTGCATATCTACTGCGGCGATGGGAAGGGCAAGACCACCGCTTCGCTGGGGCTTGCAATGAGGGCTGCCGGCGCGGGAATGAGGGTGTGCTTTCTTCAGTTCATGAAGGGCGGCGACACTGCGGAGCTGAATGCCATAAAGGTGATACCTGGGATAACGGTCATGCGCTGCGACAGGCAGTACCCGTTCTTTTCGGCAATGAGCGAAGCGGAAAAGCATGAACTGACGGCGTGCCATGACCGCCTGCTTGAAGAAACGTTTGCCGGCGGTTTTGACATGATCATACTTGACGAGTTCAACTGCGCATACAGCTTTCGGCTGATGGACTGCCGCCGCGCGAAAGAGCTTATCCTGAACGGCAGGGAAAGCGCCGAGATAATACTTACCGGTCGTGACCCTGACGAAGGATTTGTGGAAGCTGCCGATCACGTCAGCGAGATAAAATGCGTGAAGCACCCCTATGAAAAGGGCGTTTCCGCGCGAAAAGGTATTGAATACTGACATCGCCCCTCTGTCGGGAACACGGCGGAGGGGATTTCTCTGCCACCGCATATCCTTGACAGCCGCCAAGGAGTATGGTAAAATATAACCATACAGCCATGAACACACCGGAAAGGGGCTGAACACATGATTATCGGAGCGATAGGCTACAATTATCAGCACAGAGAGAAGTTTGTGATGGAGCGCCCGAACGGCACCGGCTGCCGGCTTCTGCTCATTGTCAAGGAGCCTTCTCTGTTCGTAATAAACGGCGAGGAATACCACGTGAAAAAGAACTCCTTCGTCCTGTTTTCGCCGACAGCTGCTTACAGATACTGCGGCGAGGGCGAGGTCTATACCGATGACTGGATCTATTTCAACACCGACCCGGAGGACGAGGAGAGACTGCGGGAGCTTGGAATACCGTCTGACGAGGTTATGTACCTCGGCAGGACTGACGAGCTTTCGCAGCTGATCCAGTTTATGACCTACGAGCATTATTCCGCCGAGCCGGGACATGACGAGATAGAGCGGCTGTATTCCGAGATACTGCTGCTGAAGTTGAGCCGGCTGATAACGGTGCAGCACGCGCATTCACAGGTGATCGCGGACAAGAACAACCGTTTCGTGCAGCTTCGCAGCCGGCTTTATTCCATGCCGGAGGATGTCGCGGACGTTTCGCAGCTTGCCGAAGAGTCTGGAATGAGCCGTTCCGGATTTCAGCATACATACAAGCGGATATTCGGAGTGAGTGCCAGAACGGATATCATCAACGCAAGAATGGAGCGGGCGAAAAGCCTGCTGATATCCACATCTCTCCCGGTGATGGAGATAGCCTTCAAATGCGGCTATTCCAGCGAATACAGCTTCATGCGACAGTTCAAGAACCACTTCGGCAAGACCCCCACCGAGTTCCGCAGCATTCTCTGATAATTTGCACGTTCTGCTATCTGAAACGACCGATAGTGCCATTGAACCTTATGCGCTGAAAGGGTATAATAAGTATAGTACCAGAAACCGTTCAGGAGGTCATATATGAAAAAATCCATCATCGCTGAAATTCTTTCTGCTATTATGTTAATATCTGCCTGCGAAAAAGCAGAGGAACTGCCGGCTGTTCCATTTGACGGCGAAGCTGTGCTGTCTGAATCCCTCGGGATAACCATGGGCGAGGCAAGCGAGATCACTTCCAAGAACCCCGGTGATACTAACCCGCTCATTTCCAACATTTTCTGCGCCGACCCCACCTCGGTGGAGTACAACGGCAGGCTGTACGTCTACGGAACCTGCGATCATCAGCAGTACGAAGCGGTGGGCGCTGACGGTAAGAACACCTACGAGCACATAAAGTCCCTGGTCATGCTTTCCACCGAAGATATGGTGAACTACACCTATCACGGCAGGATCGAGGTGGGCGAGATATGCCCGTGGATAATCGCGTCATGGGCGCCGTCCATCACCTCACGGGTGGAGGATGACGGGCTGACCCACTTTTATCTGTACTTCTCAAACAGCGGCTGGGGTACTGGCGTTATGACTGCGACCTCTCCGACAGGTCCGTGGAGCGACCCGCTTGGACATTCCCTCATTGACGGGAATACACCGGGACTTAACGGATGCAAGTCGCCCTTCGACCCGGGCGTCTGCATTGATGACAATGGTACCGGCTGGCTCTCCTTAGGCGGCGGAACTGACGGCGCAAGAATAGTGAAGCTTGGCAGCGATATGGTGAGCCTTGACAGCGATATCGTCAAGATACCGTCGCTCTTCCACTTTGAAGCAAGCGAGCTGAACTACATCAACGGCACCTACGTTTACACCTACAACAACGACTGGGACAAGCACTACACCGGCTGGGACATTGAGGGCGTAATGCCCCCTCCCGGGTGCAGCATGTCCTACATGACCACCAAGACCCCGCTCGACCCGGATAGCTGGGAGTACCGCGACTATTACTTCAAGAACCCCGGTGAGCAAGGTCTGGAATACAGCAACAACCACACGCATTTGCAGAAATATCAGGGCAGGTATTATCTGTTTTACCATTCACTGTTCCCGCAGAAGCTGCTCGGCACAAACGGCGGATTCAGAAGCCTGTGCGTAAACGAAGCACAGGTGAACGAGGACACACTCACCATTGAGAAGGTGACCGCGACAAAGGAAGGCGTTCAGCAGATAAAGTACATTGACCCTTATCAGGTGGTGGAAGCTGAAACGATAGCCGCCTGCTCCAACATCTACTATGAACAGAATGCCGACGCAATGACCCTGTCCAGCGGCAGCGGCGATGGGAAATCCTCATGGATATACGTCCGCGGGGCTTATTTTGACGAAGCTGCGAAGTACTTCGCGGCTACCGTCCGCGGCAAGGGCAGGATAGACGTCTACGTCGGCAGCACAGTGGGCGATCCTGTCACCTCGCTTGAATTCGACGCCGCTGACTGGACAAAGGTGTACAACGAGCTAACCGTCGAGGTAAGCGGCGCAAATGATATCTATTTCGTTCTGTCCGATGGAGTTGAGTTCGACTCCTGGCAGTTCGCAAAGCAAGGCTGAATGATAATGGTCACCTTTAAAAACCTTGTTTGAGTGAAAATGTGCAGAGCACACCGCCTGCTTCAGTCAACAAGCGAAAGCTTTGCGGCGACGGCGTCCGTGCCGTCGCTTTGGGCTTTCGCTATGCAACATCGTGTTGCACCTCCTCGTAAGGCATACAGCCTTACTTCGTCGGCTTTCCTC
>JBJFGA010000072.1:0-4767 GCA_051892275.1 Oscillospiraceae bacterium
TGACCTACGAGGACAACACCGTTTCGACAGGCAAGACCTACTATTACTTCATCAAAGCAGTAGGTGCTGATGGTACTGCTACTGCTTACTCTTCCTACAAGAAGGTAAGTGTTCCCTCCGCTTCTTCGGGTACTTCCACTACACCCGAAATCGATTCTGTTGCATATGCAGACGGCAAGGTTACCGTTGCCATCAAGGCATTGGACGGTGCGGCAAGCTATACCGTATACCGCAGCACCTCGATCACCGGTACAAAAACTACCCTCGGCAGCTCAACAGGTTTGACCTACGAGGACAACACCGTTTCGACAGGCAAGACCTACTATTACTTCATCAAGGCTGTAAGCGCTGACGGAACTGCCTCTGCATATTCCGCATACAAGCAGGTGAGCATCCCCTCCGTAAGCACATCTACAAAGCCTGAGTTAGAATCTGTTGTATATGCAGACAGTCAGGTAACGGTTACGATAAAGGAATATACCGGCGCAGCGAGCTATGAGGTATATCGTTCCACATCAATAACAGGCACAAAGACACTATTGGGCACCACTTCTACCTCAATCTATGTGGACAATACTGCTGTCACAGGAAAGAAGTACTATTACTTCATCAAGGTAGTGACCACAGACGGCACAAAGACAGCATACTCAAACTATATTGCTGTAAGCATTATATAATCGTGCTTAAGTGAACCATATTATTCCATCGGGGGTATGCCGAAAGGCATATCCCCGAATTTTGTTGGAGCTTTAGCGTAAATAATCTGTATACGCCCCCTTGCGTGAGGCAATAGAAAGCTTCTCGGCAGTCTGAGAAGCAGATGGGCAAAACAGTAACACCCAAAAATGTGATCAACAATGCCATTGGCAACGCACAGCCACAATCAACAGCGTCAGACTACATCACTATGGATGTTTTGGAGATTAATATCACAAACGAAAAGGAGAACCGGGCTATATTATGGTGAAAGCCGCATCAACGCCATATATCTCCTGTGATATTCAAATATATGGCAAGACTTTTTAGAATGTCTGGATCAAGACGAAAGGTAATTCCTCGCTTACACAGATATATAGAAATGGATAAGGTATAATATATTTCGCAAAAAGGAATAGACATATTCCAAAAATCTCTGGTAGAATGAAAGTAGCAAGCAAACATTCGAAGGCAAAATCCTGCATAATGCGGTATTCGTGTATATCATACTGCGTGGGGAGCAGAATGTAATCCTTCCAATTTACCTCAATATCTTCGAGTGTGCTTTCATCTAGGAATTCCGGATCACGGCAGATTATTTCACCGGTGGATTTTCTGTATAGAAATTCGTTTTCGTCAGAAACCTGCTCCAGCATTTCTGCGATACGGTCTATCAATTCTCTGCTCATCAGTAACCTCCGTACTGCTCCGGCGCTTCCCCGGAAACACGCACGACCTGCGGCTTTTTGGTAGGCTCGTCCAGCTCCCGAAGCACCTTGCAGGAGAACCGCCACTCCTCGCCGAAGTCGAAAATGTAAAGGAATTTCTGTCCCATGCTCAGCACCTCGCACAGCTTGTATTCGTTGGTGCAGCGTTCCGCGTCTTCAATAAGGCAAGAACAATAAGCGGAAACTTGACTCCACGCCCTGTTGTCCAGAAAGAACGCGTGCGCATGGTCGTCATCAAAGCAGAATGCGTCAAGTATCGCTTCGTGAAGCCGTTCCAGAGTTTCCCCCTGCCCTATTCTGATATGACGGTAACAGCCCGTCCCCAACGACACGGAAATAACAAACGACTTTCCATTATCCGGAACCGGGAACTTTATTGCTTTCTTCTTCGGCGGTTCTGCATTGAACCGAGAAATATCGCCGGATATTTCTGCCTCAATGTCGCCCAGAATATCCATGACCAGATCATTTATGATCTCGCTTTCGTTGCGTGAATAGGTCATCTTAACACCAATTTGCTCGCAGAAATCAAATATTTTCCCAGCTAGTATCGGATTGCATAAATTTATCTGCTTCGGCTTGCCCTTTTTCATTATCAAGTCATAAAGCGTATTGAAAAGCGTTACGGTACTATCCTCTTCCTGAGTAGTTTCCACCATTCCGATAGGCTTCTTTTTTGAAGAATCAACAGCCATAAATAACATCGGGAAATAACTTCTGCCCTTTTCACCCTTTACTTTCTGGGGCTTGGGAAGAAGCATTTCATCAAGCTCCATCGTGTACTTCTTTGTGGGGAGCTGCTTCATCTCGGTCAGCTTATCGTTTGGCTGGAGCTCTATTCTGGGCGCAACTCCGTCTAACTGTGTTTCTGACGTTTTCCATGTGTTAGCCCATTGCTTATTCTTTTTATCGTAGGAACGCACAAACATTCCGTTTTCCCGGAAATCTATCTGTAACCCTCCCAGATAATAAGCCTCCATCATCATGCGGAAATGATCCAGTGCGTCCGCAAGCTGCTCCGCTTCCTTTGCGTTCAGCGAGCGCGGCGTGTATTGCAGTTCATAGGCTTCAAACTGAAGCCAGCCGCCCTTTCCCCGGAATTTCAGTCCCAGCTCCTTTATAAGCGCTTTGTTTTCCTTGCTTACTTCTCCGTTGTCTGCCCAAGTTCCAACAAGGGCATTCTGAAGCAGCATATCCGGCTCGTTTGTTTCGGTAATATCTCTGTATGTTCGGGCTATAAGATACTCGTCTATGTTGGAATAACAGCATATTCCCTTGATTTTTGAATTCCTGCCGAACAGGGTGAAATAAACCGTCCGCTTTCCGTCCATAGTTTCGTACACAAACGGTATTTCCTCTGAAAAATCTCTCCACGGCTGCCATTTGCTTATCTCCATCATATTGTGGTATATTGCTTGCCATACTTCTTTCTGCTTGATCGTCATTTTATGCTCCTGTTATGTTATAATTGTCCGATACTCACGGAGTTCGCCAACGGCGAACGTATGTGCGAGGACTTTTGATTTATAATAAACGCTCTGCATATATTATACCATTTCAGAGGTAAAATTGCAATATATTCCGGTTCAAAAACTGTGGTAAATTTACTATCCCCTTGATTTCTCTACCGGATATGCAATACAACTACACGAATTAAACAAACGATAATCAGTAAGCAAAATGTAATGTCAGTAACGGACCTTTTTCACAGTAGGGACATTCTTCGTCTTGACAATACTTTTAAGCTGTGATATACTTTATTCATACATATTCGGACGGTGAGGTGAGTTCAGTGGGCAAACGGTTCAACATTTCGGGTACATGCCTGTCAGACCGGCATTATATGGTTGACCTAAGCAGCCGCCTTGAGAAGATTGGCTCTATGGTTGATAACGGGGAGTACTTTGTTGTCAACCGCGCAAGGCAATACGGAAAAACAACAACTCTCTGGGCTTTAAGGAACTATCTGGAGAACAAATATGCCGTTATCCTTATGAGCTTCCAGCGAATGAGCCAAAGTGTATTCAGCAGCGAGCAATCATTCTGCTCTAACTTTGCCCGTGATTTTTGCAAGGTTGCTAAGGCTTTGAAAGTTGAGGGGCTGAATCACAAAGCTGTTTCAGAGCTTGACGCACTCTACGACTCGTCTGATGTCACCCTCAGCAGCCTTTTCGATAAATTGAGCGAAGTCTGCCGTACATCATCAAAAAAGGTAGTTCTTATAATTGACGAGGTTGACTCTGCTTCAAATAATCAGGTATTTGTGGATTTCCTTGCACAACTGAGAGACCAGTACCTGTACAGGGAGGTTACACCTGCATTCCATTCGGTGATTCTTGCGGGCGTGTATGATGTAAGAAATCTCAAGCTGAAGTTACGACCCGAAGACGAGCATAAGTACAACAGCCCGTGGAATATCGCTGTACCGTTTACTGTTGATATGAGCTTTTCACCCGATGATATTTCGGGAATGCTGTCAGAGTATGAAAAAGACAAGTCAACAGGCATGAATATCGAGTACGTAGCGCAGTTGATTTATGACTACACCTCCGGCTACCCGTTTTTAGTGTCAAGGATATGCAAGCTCATTGACGAAACGCCCCTATCATGGGACGAGCAGGGAGTAGAAGCGGCAGTAAAGGAAGTCCTCAACGAGCAGAACACACTGTTTGATGACATGATAAAAAAGCTGAATGATTATCCCGAGGTCAGCACAATGCTCCAGAAGGTGCTTTTCGAGGGTCAGCCTATTGCCTATAATCCCGACAATGAGGTGCTTTCGATATGCGAGATGTTCGGCTTTATGAAGCAGTCGGGTCAGAACATTGTGGTTTCCAACCGCATTTTTGAAACCCGCCTGTATAACTATTTTATCTCAAAGGAATCATTCAACACGACCTATATTTCTGCGGCTCGTGACAAGAATCAGTTCATAAATAATGGAAAGCTTGATATGGACTTGGTGATGGAAAAGTTCACCGAGCATTTCACGCAGGTATATGGCGATAACGATTCGGCGTTTGTTGAGGAAATGGGAAGAAAGCTGTTTTTGCTCTATCTCCGCCCGATAATCAACGGCACGGGCAACTATTATATCGAGGCTCAGACCCGTGATATGCAGCGAACAGATGTCATTGTTGACTACCTGGGAACCCAATATATCATTGAACTGAAAATCTGGCGCGGTGACGAGTATAACCAAAGGGGCGAACAGCAGCTTGCCGGTTATCTTGACTACTATAAGCAGGATAAGGGCTGGCTGCTAAGCTTCAATTTCAACAAAAGCAAAACCGTTGGGGTCAAGACAATTGAGTGCTGCGGAAAGACTATCGTTGAAGCAGTT
>JBJFGA010000073.1:0-4736 GCA_051892275.1 Oscillospiraceae bacterium
TGGAGGAGCAGATAAAGGTCATCAACCACCGCATTGAGGATTTGGAACAGGAGGAAAAACGTCATGAAGATTGACTGGAAGCGCAAGCTCACGTCCCGAAAGCTCTGGGTGGCTCTGGCAGGATTTATAGCCGGGCTTATCGTGGCATTCGGCGGCGACAGCGAGGTCGCTGAAACCGTGTCCGGCTGCATAATGTCCGGCGCGAGCGTTATCGCGTACATAATCGGCGAGGGGCTGGCGGACGGAGCGTATAAGAACGAGTAATACATAAGATTTCCCCCGGAGCTTCGGCTTCGGGGGCTGTTTTTATTGCAAAAATCCCCCGGGCAAGGAGAACCCGGGGGGAAACAGAAAGGGGATTTGTGCTGGACAAACACAATGAATATGCAAGGGTATCAACCCCTAAGTCAAGTATACTATTCGGGACGCGGAAAGTCAAGCTAAGCCACACGGAATTTCACTGTTTTGCAGTAAAACTATCCCCGAATAATATGAATTTTCGGATTTTGAGTACTGAATACAAATAAACTTGAAATGCCGTAAAATACTTTTATAATGCGGTTTGAAGGGTATTTGTGAAATCGGAGAAAAAAGGCGAAAATGTCTAAATCAGTTCCCTTCCTCTCCGCCAACAGAGTGCCTCGGTACGCATTATCGCGCGCCGGGGCGCTTTTGTTTTATCTCCCGCGAAAAAGCATCATACAGGATAGAGAATAAGCTGTCGCACCGTATTCCTATGCGGTGCGATTTTTTTCAAAAAATCAGTGGGATAATCATACAACATGAAAAATTCCCCCGAAGCCTGACTCCGGGGGAATAGCTCAATGATCAAAGTCCGTAGCTTAACCGACAGCATATTCGCCCAGATAAGCGTCAATGTCGTAGTTCGCGCGGAAAAAGTCTATGTTGTACTGCTGGTCGATTCCGTTTTCCCAGAACAGGGAAGTGCCGCCGGTGATACAGTCGAAGCTGTCCCGGATACATGCGCAGAGGTACGCAGCCTTGAGCTGCATTGCGCTGCTGCGGAAGTAGTCGGGCAGCTTGTCGGCGGCGGTAGTGGCTATGTTCTCGAAGATCCTCGCCCTGTCCTCCTTCGGGAAGGTCATGGAGTAACCGTCAACGAAAAAGATCGTGTTTACGTCCGTGCCGCAGCCCTCGTAGTAATATGCGCCGTTATATTTCTCCGCGTCATAGCCGAGGGTGAAGCCGTAATCGTCGGTGTAGGAGTAGTAATAGCTGAAGTCGGCGGGGTTGAGCATTTCCCACCTCTGGAATGTTTCATTGTCCCGCCAGTTGCCGTTTTCGTCGTAGCTCATGTCGTACATCGCATTTTCGATTATGTGCATGAATTCATGTGCGAGGTTCTTCTCCAGCGCGTAGGTCTGCGTGATGTCAATTACCATTATCTGCTGGTCGTACTCGGTTGTGACGAACGCCGCCGCGTCGCTTATGGATTGGCTCTCGTTGAGGTTGGGGATTATCTTTCCGTTGAGGTAGACCTTGATGCTGTCATAATACGCGGTCTTGCTGTTGATTTCCTCAAAGAACCCTGACGGGAACTTGCTGAAGAAGCCGTCAAGCGTGTTCAGGGCGTTGTTGATAAGTTTTTCGTCTGTTTCAGCCACCACTGCGTAATCTTCGAAATGCCGCACTCCATCGCTGCCGTAGTTGACATTTATCGAGTACTTTTCAAGAATATTCTGTGCAAGCTCGTGGTTTGCCGAAGAGTAATCCGTACCGGAAACCGCATTGTAACCTCTTTGCGCCGGAATATCCTCCGGCTGCCAGAGGAACAGCCGGTTGTTATCGGCGCAGACCGTGTCAAGAATAACGTACCCGCCGTACTCATACGCGCCGGATATGAACAGGTACTCTGTGTCGAAATCAGCTTCAAACCGGGCGGTGAGGTCGCAGCTGTCCGGGTCGTAGCGGTACAGGTCCAGGTGAGTTTTTCCCTTTTCCGGCGAGGTCGTGCCGTAGAAGTACAGAGCGTCTGTGCCGTCGTACAGTGGGGCAACATCTGTGCCGGCGGGAGTATTCAGCGTCTTTGTCATGTCGGGGTGCTTCGGGTCGAATACGACCACCTCGTCAGAGCCGTATTCCGATATAATGAGCCGCTCCCCGGAAGTATACACCGTCTTGCTTTCCTCCGCGTCAAGCTGGATAAGCTCCCCGGTGTCGGTGTTGAGCACCTCGTAATACATCTGGTATGTAACCTGGTCGTAGCAGCTGATGAGGTACTCGTTTTCCCGCACACGCCCCTGGATCATCGACATCACTATCCCCTCGGGAAGCTCCACCGGGATAGTGGTGAACGCCGCCGAGCCGTCTTGGGATATTTCTGCAAGAACGATACTGTTTTTCTCGGAATTGTCCGACATTAAAATGGTGCTGCCCGACGAGGTGCAGTAATAGGGACGGAACTCAAGGCTTTCTGTACGCAGAGGTTTCATTTTTCTGTCGTACACCGTCATGGTTTTCCCATTGGCTTCAATAACGACCGGGTATCCGTTCACAATCATTATGTAGTGTTCCGCAAGTGTTTCTGGGTCGATCGGTATATACGCAGAGCTGGTTTCCCCGGTGGAAAGGTCGGTCAGTATTATGGTTACACTGTCGTTGTTGTAGCAGTTTGTGAGCATAAGCCCGTCCTTGACTTTGTTTGCCGGGTAATCATACCCGGCAGGAAGCGAGAATTCGCGCAGCCCGTTTCCGGCGTCGGTGGTGAAGCACTCCGGCGAAACGGCAGCAGGTTCTTTCTTCAAAGACTGCTCATCTGACATCTCCGGTTCGTCTGCTTCCGATGAATGCGCAGAGGTAACGACAGCTTCGGCGGTGATAGCAGAGTCAGCGCGTTCTGTCTGGGACGAGCCTGCACAGCCGGTAAGCATTGCCGCCGAAAGCAGCAGGGGAAGTACTTTCTTTAAATAACATGTTTTCATATTGATGACCCCCAAAATTTCTTTATGTAAATTTTACCATAATACGGGTCGGTTGTCAATACATAATGTCACTTTATTTTGAAAAAGTCTGTTATACCTTGATTTCCCGCCCTGATTGTAGTATAATCATATTACAATAGGAAAGGAACCTGACCATGAACCCACTGAACATATTTCTTGAACATATATACGAAGCCTGCGTCCAGCGTGATATTCCGGTAGAACGGGAACTTACCGAAGCCATTGAGATGGGCTACACCGGGCTGGAGTGCGACCTTTGGCGGCTGGAGGACAGGGAACGCACAAAGCGGCTGTTCGACAGCTGCGGAATGAGCGTTGCTTCGGTGTATGCGTTCTACGATTTCCCCCACGACAGCCCGGATAAGTCGGAGCAGAAGATACTCGCGCACCTTGAAACGGCGGCTTATTTCGGCGCTGACAAGGTGATGGCGATACCCGGGTTCATTCAGCCCGGGGACGACCGGGGAGAGGTGTTCCAGCTCTGCTGCGAATGGCTCACGGTGATGTGCCGGCGGGCGAGGGAATACGGCATAACAGTGTTGGTTGAGGACTTCGACGACATAAATTCACCCTGCCGCGACATCAGTGGTCTGGAACGTCTGCTGACCGGGACTGATGGGCTTCGGCTCACCTTTGATACCGGAAATTTCGCCTATATGCGCGAGGACGCGTTCGAAGCTTACACCCGCCTGAAGCCGTATATCTCCCACGCACACCTGAAAGACCGCAGCCGCGACGTTTCCCGCGCCAATGCTGACCGCAGCAATGCAAAGCCAGATATTTCCGGCGCTGAAATGTATCCCTGCGAGACTGGGAGCGGTTATATCGGCATTGAAGCGCTGTTGAAGAAGATGATACAGGACGGCTACACCGGGGACTTTTCGGTGGAGCATTTCGGCGCGGTGGATCAGACGAAATACATGCGAAAGTCCGCAGAGAACGTCAGAAATTGGATATCCGAGGTGAAGAAAGCATGATTAACGTACTTATCTGGAACGAGTTCCGGCATGAGAAATGCCAGCCCGCAGTCGCGGAGATTTACCCCCATGGAATCCACGGCGCTATCGGTGAGTATCTGGCGCAGTCGGAGGACATCAGAGTGACACTCGCCTGCCTTGACGACCCGGAGCTGGGGCTGTCGCAGGAACAGCTTGACCGCACCGACGTGCTTATCTGGTGGGGACACATGGCGCATGGTGAGGTTTCGGACGAAGCGGTGGAGCGGGTCTGCCGCCGGGTGAATGCCGGAATGGGACTGGTGGCGCTTCATTCCGCGCACCACAGCAAGGTGTTCAAGCGATTGACCGGCACTTCCTGCAACCTGAAATGGCGGCACGGCGACCGGGAGCGGCTTTGGACGGTGCTGCCCTCCCACCCGATAGCGCAGGGAATACCGGAGCATTTCGAGCTTCCCGCCGAGGAAATGTACGGCGAGCCGTTCGACATTCCCACCCCGGAGGAGGTTGTGTTTCTCGGGTGGTTCGCCGGGGGAGAGGTGTTCAGAAGCGGCATAACCTACCGCCGTGGCGCGGGCAGGATATTCTACTTCCAGCCCGGGCATGAGGAGTACCCGATTTTCCATGACCAAAACGTGCTGCGGATAATCGGGAACGCAGTCCGCTGGGCGAAGCCGGAACCAGGAGCGGCGCAGATAGAATGCACTAACCCGGAGGCGCTGGAATAATTCGGAATGCGGAATTCAGAATTTGGAATTGTCGGTGTCCGGCTTCGCCGGACGTATTTCAATGGCTGCAAGCTGAAATGTGCAGCTGA